>JBDQJC010000031.1:0-33471 GCA_040264055.1 Planctomycetota bacterium | reverse complement strand
GCGCAAGGACTGGGATCGCGGTGGTCGCGGCGGCGGTCGCGGAGGCAACTCCGGCGGCGGCGGCGGTGGCGGCTGGGACGACGGCGGCTGGTAAGTCGCGCCGGGCCAAGCGCCCGGTCCGATTGCTAGACTCACGAACGAGCGAGGGCCTTCCAGCCCTCGCTCGTTGCACATGAAATCGAAGCCAACCCAAGCGGTCCATGCAGGCATGCAACCGGACCCAACAACCGGCGCAGTGATGCCGCCGATTCACCTGGCGACGACCTTCGAGCGCGATATCGATGGCGGATATGCCCGCGGGTTCTCTTACTCCCGCGAGAACAATCCGAATCGCCTCAGCCTGGAAGTTGCGCTAAGCGCGCTTGAGAACGGGGCAGCTTGTTGCGCCTTCCCGTCTGGCATGGCGGCGGCGTTTGGGGTGTTCTCGACCCTGCAGCCCGGCGCGCACGTGCTGGTTGCCGACGATTGTTATTACGGCGTCGGCGAACTTCTGCGCGGGCACTTGCAGCGCTGGGGATTGACGGCGAGCTTTGTCGACCTCGCTGACCTGGCCGCCGCGCGTGCGGCACTGCGGGACGAGACTGCGCTGATCTGGGCCGAGTCTCCATCCAACCCGATGCTCAAGATCTGCGATTTGCAGGCGCTTGCGGAGTTGGCCCACGCTGCGGGCGCGCGGCTCGCCGTCGACAACACGTGGCCGACGCCGCTCGGTCAGCGGCCGCTGGACTTGGGCGCGGACTTTGTCGCGCATTCGACGACCAAGCACCTGTCTGGACATAGTGACGTCATGGGGGGTGCCGTCATCGTTCGCAAAGAAGGCGAAGCTCTGCAGCGCATGCGCGACTTTCAGAATCATGGCGGAGTGATCCCGGCCCCGTTTGATTGTTGGCTGACTCGGCGCGGAATCTTCAGCTTGGCCGCACGCTTGCAACTGCATACCGAGAATGCAGCCCAGATTGCCGAGGCCTTGCACGTTCACCCCGGTGTCAGTCAGGTGCACTATCCCGGTCTTTCTGACGACCCAGGCCATGTCATCGCAAAGAAACAGATGCTCGGCTTTGGCGGCATGCTGTCCTTCCAAGTGCCCGGCGGCGCCGCACAAGCGATGGCCGTGGCGGCGTCCCTGCAGTTGTTCCTGCGCGCGACCAGCTTGGGCGGGCCCGAAAGTCTGGTCGAACATCGTGCTTCGATTGAAGGCCCGCATTCCAAGACCCCGCCCGGATTGCTGCGACTCGCAGTGGGATTGGAATCCGCAGATGACTTGATTGCCGACCTACATGCAGCGCTCGCTGCCAACGCGCAAGCATGAGTTCGCTCCTGGCTCCGGATCAAGAAGCGCAGCTGCTGCGCGACGGTTTCTTGCCGGCGGCGGAAGTTGCCCGATGTACCGCTGGCGATGCGAGCAAGGCATCGCGGCTTCTGGAACAGGTCCTTCCGATCGCTGCGCGACTCGCGCGAGCGCCGGTATCTGGTTTTCAGGTCGGCGCCGCAGCCTTCGGCGGGATCGACCCAGGCGTTGGAGCGTCGGCGCTCTACTTGGGTGCAAACATTGAGTTTGTTGGCTTGGGCCTCGCGACGGCGGTGCACGCCGAACAGGCCGCTTGTAATCACGCCTGGCTGCGTGGCGAAACCACGATTACTTCCGTCGCAACTAGCGCGGCGCCATGCGGGCATTGCCGCCAGTTCTTGTGCGAACTGGGTTCGCCGGACACGCTCGCGATCTTGGTTCAAGGAGAAGATCCGGCGACCCTCAAGCAACTCCTCCCGGCTGCGTTTCCTCCCTCTGCATTGGGTGTGAAAGAGAAATGGATGCGTCAAGAAGCAGAGGCTTTACCGACTCGTGCATCCTTGTTCGCGTGGGCGAGCGCGGCGGCGCGTGCGAGTTATGCGCCCTATTCCCACGGACTTGCTGGCGTCGCACTCGAGCTTCGAGATGGACACCGCTTGGCCGGCCGACTCGTCGAAAGCGTCGCCTTTAATCCCAGCCTTCCGCCGCTTGCATCGGCACTTTCTTTGCTCGCATTGACTGACCGTGACCGCGGGTGGGATCAGATTCAACGCTGTGTACTCGCCGAGGCCCCTGCGAAATGCAGTCAAGCCGCGGCGACTCAGATGTTGCTTCAGGCGATCGCGCCACAGGCCGCGTTCGAATCGATTGAGCTTGAGCAAGCCTAGGGGCAAACCCGCCGGTCGCTTAAGCTGAGGGTGTGCAAGTTACCGCTCTCCACCATGTGCAGTTGGCGATGCCTGCCGGGCAGGAAGATGTCGCGCGTGCCTTCTATGCCGAGTTACTGGGCATCCCCGAAGTAGCGAAGCCGGAACCAATGGCCTCACGAGGCGGAAGCTGGTTCGAGCGCGGCGAACTACGTGTGCACCTCGGCGTTGAGGACAAGTTTCGCCCAGCAAAGAAAGCCCACCCAGCTCTGCTCGTCGAAGAGTTCGATGCGATGGTGGAGCGGATCGAAGCTGCAGGGCACTCATTCAAGAAGGCCGAGGACCTTGGTGCGGCGCGTCGCGGTTTCGTTGATGACCCCTTCGGCAATCGAGTCGAAATTGTCGAAGCGCTGCCGAGTGGAGCAAGCTTCGCGGTGATCTACCGCTGGCGACTCGAGCCGACGTTGGTCGAGGACTTCTGTCATGCGTGGCAAGAGATGACCCACTTGATTCGCGCCTATCGAGGTGGATTGGGCTCGCGCTTGCACCGCGCCGCCGATGGCAGCTATTTGGCTTATGCGCAGTGGCCGAGCCGTGCGGCGTGGCTCGAGTCCGGCAAGCGGGGTAGCCTGAATCAGGAGGTGACGAAGCGCATGCAAGCAGCCGTGATCGAGCGCTTCCCGGACATCGAACTTGAGGCTTGTCTCGACTTGCTTGTTCCTGTGCAGCTCCAGACCGATGCCAGTTGATCCGGATTTTGGGCTGACTGTCGCCGACTACGCGCAGCACCGTGCGGACTATCCTGGCGAGCTATTCGAACGGCTTGCAGCGCTTGGGTTTGGCCATGCGGGGCAGCGGTTGCTTGACCTCGGTACCGGCACCGGCGCACTTGCTCGGGTATTTGCGCAAGCGGACTGCCAGGTCACGGGGCTCGACCCATCTGCCCAGATGCTCCAAGGCGCGCGCCAGCTCTCCGGCACGGCGGGGCAGCACATCAGTTGGCTGCAGGGTCGCGCCGAACAGACCGGTTTGCGCAGCCAAAGTTTCGACTTGGTGAGCGCGGGTCAATCTTGGCATTGGTTCGATGCTGACCGGGCTGCGCGTGAAGTAGCGCGAGTGCTGAAGCCTGATGGCCGCTTGTTGATCGCGCAATTCGATTGGTTACCGATCGCCGGCAACCTGGTCGCGGCAGTCGAAAAGCTCATTCTTCGTTACAGCCCAAATTGGCATCTCGGCGGCGGGACAGGTTTGTATCCCGAGCGCTTCGTGCAGTTGGGTGAAGCCGGCTTTGTCGACATCGAGAGTTTTAGCTTCGATGTGCAAGTGCCGTATCGCCACGAAGCGTGGCGTGGGCGCATTCGGGCGAGTGCCGGAGTTGGCGGCAGTCTGCCCGCAGCCGAAGTCGCGCGCTTTGATGCCGACCATCAGGAACTGTTGCGGCGAGACTTCCCGCAAGATCCGTTGGCGGTGCCACATCGCGTTTTTGCGATTCTTGCGCGCCCACCGCGAGCCGCTTTGCTGGGCTCGCCTGCAGCTTAGGCTGCGAGTTCGTTCGTGCTGGGCAGCGGTGCTTCGAGCAGCACGTTTGCACGCACGCGGTCGCTGCCGCATAGCGACATTTCCTCAAGCCAATCAAGCACACGGTCTGCGACGACTTCGCCACCGGGTTCGGCGAACATCATGTGGCCGAGATGGGCAAGCTCTTGGTATTGCGCTTGCGGATAGAACTCGGCAACACGCTCGACCACCCTTGGGGGAAGAATGCGATCGTGCTCGGCCGATAAGACCAACATCGGTGCCACGAGGTGGCGTGGGTCGACCGCCGAAGCGCGATGTTTATCCCAAAACCAAAAGACGATCTCGGAGTAGGCCCGGCCCGACTCCCAAACGATCTCCTTGTACGCCTTGGCTCGCTCCGCGCGCGAAAGGCGATGGAACAGGCCATAGTCGGCAAAGATGCGTGGGGGCTTCTGCGTGCGTCGCCAAAACGCGTACTTCGCGAGAACGTGTCCCGTTGCAATGGTCGAGCATGGCTGGATCAGGTTGAACCCAGCGGGGGCGGCCGGCGCCAGCAGCACGACGCCGCTGACAGGAACGCGCGAGGCGACGATCTGCGCGAGCAAGCCGCCCATGGAATGGCCGATGAGCACGGGCGGCGGGCCAGGTGGCAGCGCGGCGATCTGCTCCAAATGGAAGGCCGCGTAGTCCAAAAGAGACGCGCGCCCCAGGCGTCGTCGGCCCTCGCGATCCAGGTTCACGCGATGATCGGGCAGTGTCGGGGCGTCGACGCGGAAGCCCGCCGCGCGCAAGGGAAGGGCGAGGTCTTGCAGCGTATCGCCCGTGCACCACATGCCATGCATGAGATACAACGGCGGCCGATTGGACGACGGGGGGGTCATGAACGGGGGAAGGCATAGCGCATGCCCGACCACGTTTCGTCGACAGCACACACTTTGATATCCACCAGTCCATCGTCCAAAAGCAGTCGACGAATGAAGTCCCGATTCAAATCTGTGCTGACTTCTGAGGCCTGTTTCGGCCAAGCCACCCACAGAGCGGCCACGCTCGCAAAATGCCGCTTCTTGGGTAGTTCCCGGCGCAATTGAGCCTGCGAGCGCACAAACCAGAGCAGCACATCAGGCTTGCCGCCGGCGCGCCCGAGAGCGCCAGCGTTCCTCCGGGTTTGAGGCCCAACTTCTTCCACAGGGGGGTACTGGAGTAGGGCCCCGAGTTCGACGGCGGTGCTTTCTTTGGCGTGAGCTTTTGCTTGCTCGCCTTGCTTAATGCCCCTTTGAGGCCACGCCAGCTGCAGTAGATCGCGTCGGGCAGGAGCGCGCGCACCTTCGCAACTTTCTCGGGAGCGCCATCGACAAAGACGACCGGCACATGGCCCTGATACTTCGAGCCGCGCAAATAGGCACCGGCTTCTCGGCCATGCGAAGGCAGGCGCGATAGGTCAATCAAGTAGATGTCAGGCGGCGTCTTGCGCACCTCTTCGCCGTAGCGCGGACCGAACGGGCTGGCATCGCAAATGAAACCGGCCGCACGCACGCGAGCCGCTCGCTCATCCGACTCCTCGGCCTTCCAATGGATCAGCCGAACCCGGGTCATTCTCCTTCGGTGATGGCCCGCGCGGGGGGCGCGCCGACCTTGATGCTGGCGTGAAAGTGCAAGTCGGTGTCGGGAGTCTTGGCGGTGCGGAAGAGGTCGCCAAGAGTGGGCGTGACCATGCCGCGGCTGACTTCTTGGTTGTTGAGGTAAACAATCACTTCCTTGTCGAGATCGAGCACACGATCATCGAGCAAGATTCGCATCCCTTCGACCGGTTTGTCGCATTGCAGGCGGACTGCATTCGATTCGCGGTCGAGGTCGGCAACCACGATGGCTTCGAAACTGGGTTGCTCCCACCACAGCCAGTAGAACTGATGCTTCCAATCCAAGGTGGGTTGCCAAACAATCCGCTCGGGGATCGGGTTGCGCGCGAAGGCGGTCAAGGGTTCGACCACCGGGAGCAAGCCACCCTCGGGGAAATCGTGGGCGCGACCATCGACCTCCCAATACCGGAAGTTCTCATAGCCGCCCCAGGTCTCTTTCGCGGTAGCGACAAAGCGGGCCGCCGCTTGGTTGACATCCGGTGGCACGCGCGGGTCGTCGATGCTCTGGTAGACGACCATCGGTACGTTGCGCAAGTTTGGAATGACGCCGGTATCCAGGTCGATGATCTCTTCCTGGAAGTTGTAGATCGGAGAAGGAGCCCCAGCCGAGGGGCCCAGGCCGGCAACCCGATCGGCGTGGTGCGCGCCGAGAGTCCAACTTCCGTAGCCTCCCATCGAATGGCCCGTGAAGTAAACACGCGAGGGATCGAGCTCCCAGCTGCGGATCGCCGCGTCGACTAAGTCAAGGACCCATTCTTCGGTGCCCGAGTCGGTCCACCCGCGTTCGGTCTTCTTGAGTACGCCCGGGCTAATCGCGACGAGGTCGAGCGCGCTCGCGACACGGCTGATTTCGCTGTGAATGCCGTTTGGGTCGCCCGAACCAACCCCGCCACCGTGCATGCCGATCAGGAGTCCCTTGGGCTTTTTGGTATTCCCACCAATGAGATACTCGCCCTTCTTCTCTTCTTCCCAGTAGTAATAGTGGCCGCTCTTCTTCGGGAGCTTGCGTGCTTCGCGGTCCTGCCTCTTGGCCAAATCCTTGCGCGTGATCTTCTCAAGATTTGGCTTCAGCGGAACGAGCTCCAACTGTGCAAGGATGGCTTGCTCGCGTGAAAACTCAGCGGAGTCACGCGCGTCGAGCGCCCACCATTCTTCCGTCAGTTTCTTGATTTCACGTTTGGAAGGCGGTTCTTCTTGCGCAACCAAATCCAGTGCGGAAGTGGTGCAAGCGATCGATAATCCAAGAGCAAGCAGCAAGCCTATTCTCCGGCTTTGCGCGTCATCTCAATCCACATGACCTCTTTTCTCTCACCATTCTCGGTGACGAACATGGTGTACGAGAAAGCATCGTCTTGATAGACGGTGACGTGTTCGTAAGTCACAAGCGTGCCCGGCGTCGACCAACTCTCGCCTTCACCTTGCATCGTCAAGGTGCGCGTTGCCGAGTCGTAACTACCGGTCGTCTGCGCAGATTCATCGCTCGAACTGTCTGACCAAACGGCCATCAGGCTGCCGTCTTCAAGAAAGGTCATACGTTCGTGCCCGGTGAAGCCGCCTTCCCAAGTGCTGGAGAAGCTATGGACGAGGGTTTCACCGTCCATCGCGATCGCATACAAGGCCGCGTATTCGTTGGGGTTGTCCAACAGGCGATGAGTGCCTTCCCAGTCGCCGGCAAGTGAAGCAAAGTGCTCACGCGCTGTGGGGGCTTCGGAACTTCCGCATGCAGGAAGGACGAGACTCGCGAGCATGAGAAAGGCCGCGCGGGCCAGGAACAGTCGACGGGAAACGAACATGACCCCAGCCTAACGCTGGGGTCATGAGTTGAGGGTCGCCTTCGTGACGCCTTCGTGACTAAAAGCTGCGGGCGAGAATGTCGAGCGCCTGCTCGCGCAGGGTGATTTCTCGGGTGGGGTAGTTCGGTGCCAGCTTGGTGCGCGCTGCCGCCAATTCGTCGATCTGCTGCTTCAGGTCCTGCATGCGAGCTTCCAGAACGCTGCGCGAGAGCGCGTACTTGCGTTCGAGAGTCGAGAGCGCGATTTGACTTTGGCGAAGCTCCAAACTGCCGAGCAGCCCTTGGTCATGAAGCTGTTCACTATGAACATAGGCAGCTTTGGAGAGTTCCAACTCGCCTTGCAGATCGATCGCGCGGAAGGATAGCTCCAGGCATTCGGCCAAGTTGACCGGCGGCATAGGAAGCGTCATCTGCGCGACGGGATTTTGACTTGCTGACTCGACAGCGGCTCGTGTGGACTCCAAGAACAGTTCGTTGACCAGCGGAATGTCCGCAAGGATCGGAGGCGAAGCCTGGTCCGAAGCTGGGGCCGAGAACGGGTCGGCAGGCGAGCCGTCCTGGTTCACGAAATAGCTTCCTGGACCAATCCCCACCAGATAGGGGATCTGCAGTTTGTCGCCGACTTTTAGGGGGCGCGTGCTCTCGACGCGGCCTTCCGCATTGAGCGTGATCAAGTCAGGGTTAAGTTTGACGAAGATCTTCTGCAGTTCGAGCTTCACCAGTCCGTGGCTTTCTGCAATCGAGTAGATCGACTCGCCTGCTTTGACTTTGTGTGTCTTGCTCGCCAGCTGACCCATTTGCAGATCTGGGTTTCCGCTGGTTGGCATCGATGAACCTTGGAGAGGTATCACGATCGTCATGCCAGGTTGCAGCTGATCGGCACCAAGAACGCGCCCCTCGGAATCGATCTGGAAGAGATCGGGGTTGTGTACGGCAATCGAACGCAAGCCTTCACTTGAAAGTAGCCCCCTTGCGCTTGCGATCTTTGAAAGCGTGTCGCCGGTCTTCACGGAATGCCGCACGTAGCCTGGTGCATCGTCAACGAGCACGTATCCGAGTTCCGCGAGGGCTTGAATGTCCTCCGGGGAGTTCGGATCGAGGGTGCTCATGAGAGCGTCGACCTCCTGCTCGCGGGCGTCAAGCAAGTCCATTTGCGTCATCAAGCGGTCGCGCGCCTCGGCTTGCCGATCCATGTTGCGCTGCATTTGCATTTGCGCGAGCATGTCCTTGAGCTCGGACAAGACCACCTGCATTTCTTGCAAGTCGGCGCGGAGCTGCGTGTTCTCTGCCTGAAGTTGTCGAATGACATAGGCCGAATCCGACTCAGGCTCTTGGGCGGATGCCGGGGCAACCCCACCGATGGATGCGGCTCCGGTAATCAGGCTAAGGGTAAGGAATCCGTGCAGAGCACGGCGGCGCAAACTGGTGCGCGTGGCGAGTGAATGATTGCGAGTCAGAAGCATTTGCATGCGTTGGTAGAAGTCAGAGCGCTTACGGAAAAGCGCGGTGGCGCCGACGACGAGAGTCGGTTGCTCGGCTTGGCGTTCGACCAAGTGCATGAGCTCGCGGGCATAGGCGCGGTTGGATGTCTTGTCGGCGGCAATTGCGTCGGCGACGAGTTCGGTGGCGAAGCGATGTTGAGCGCGCAGCCACCAGTAGAGCGGGTGGAACCAAAGTGGAATCAGAGCGATCGCGAACAACCAAAGACCGCGCGCATCCCCCTGAGACGCGTGGGCGAGTTCATGTTGCACCACAGGCGCAAGCGAAACCGAATGCTCTGCTTCTAACAAGCTGCGTGGGATCACGACCGTCGGCCGGAGAGCGCCCACACAGAAAGGCCGCACCTCGCGATCGCACACGCGCAATCGGACGCCGCGTGGGAAGTGCACGCCTTGCTCACGCAGCAAACGAATCAGATGGCGTGGAGCTGGGCGGCTGGCACGCAGCACGCGTCGAATGCGGAAGGCACCAAGAAGAAGCCAGGCCGCTGCAACTGCGGCGCCGCCGAGCCAGACAGCCAATGCGATAGTGCTGAGTGAGATCGGAGAAGCCGCGGCGGCTACGTCTTGCGTCATGACGCGAGGCGTATCGACGCGCGCGACCACAGGGTGGTCCGAGAGCAGAAGCTCGGGTCCGAGAAGAGGTGCGTCTGCTTGGGTAGAAACGGCAGCCAAGGGAGCGAGCTGCTCCGCTGAAGCGGCCGACCCTTCGAGCAAGCGCAGGAATGGCGTTGGGTCAAACGCGGGCAGAGGCGGGCGCTCGGCTGCGATCGGAATCGGTTCCGGCGCGAAGGCGCGCGGCAGCGGGGCCAGCGTGAGCACGCCAAACAACAGCGCACTGCCCACGGCCATTTCGGCGACGCGAATCCGCAAGATGGGAGTGCGTTGCAGCAGATTGATCAACAGCCCCAAAGCGAGAAAGGCGCTGCCTCCGGCGAGCAAGATGCCGCCGTGTTCAAGAATCGGTGCGGCCCAGTTCATTGTTGGCCTCCGTCGAGCTCGGACTCAGCGTGGGCGAGCAGAGCGCGCAGCTGCGTCAGTTCCTCGCGCGTTGGCTGACGAACTGAAAAAGCGCTTTGCACGAGCTGGTCCATTGCGCCATCGAAGACGCGATCGATTACCCCCGACAGCATGTGCTGCGCGGTGGAATCGCGCTGGAGCTTGGCTCGGTAGATGAAGCTGCGGCCTTCGGTGCGGTGATCGACCAGTCCCTTTTCTTCCATGGTGCGCAGGAAGGCCTGGACCGTGTTCTGCACGATCGGCAGGCGCTCACGCAGCGCCTCATGAACCTGCCGAACAGTTCCCTCGCCTTGTTCCCAGAGGACTTTGAGGATTTCGAGCTCGCGCTCGGTGGGTGCGGGGGGCGTGGCGGGGGTCATGTGCGTTTCGCTTAGACTTCTACACTTAGTTGACTAAGCGGTAGGGGTCAACAGCTTTCTCGCCACAAAAAGCGAACCCTTGCGACAAAATGGGTTTCGTCTAACCGGTTTACTGATGAAACCTCTCCACCTCACAGCCCTACTCGCCCTGGCCTTGCCAGCGAGCACGGCGGCGCAAGATGCAAAACCGACTCCGTCGGTCACGCAAGCGCCCGCTGTTGCCGCTAAGAAGGTGCAGGAACCTAAGGTCTATGCAGTCGGCACCAAGGTCCCGGAAACGGTCACCATGGTCGACATTGACGGCAAGAAGACCACGATGAAAGATCTGCGTGGCAAGAATGTCGTCTTTGTCTGGTATGCCAAAGACTGCCCAGCCATTAAAGCATCGGGGGCGTGGCTTGTTGCGACCGCCAAGGAGCTTGCCAAGCACAAGGATGTCGTGATGGTCGCGGTCAACAGCGACCGCTATGACCTCGCGGATGCTGCGCCAAGCAAAGATGCGGAAGGCAATGTGATCAAGCCGTTCGCCAAGCTGCGCAAGCACATGGCGGACAAAAAGATCAACTTCGGCATGGTGATCGACCGTGGTGGCAAGCTTGCGACGAAGTTCCAAGCCAAGACCACGCCGCACGTATTCGTGGTCGATGCCAAAGGCGTTGTGCAGTACTCGGGCGCGCTCGATAACGATCCGCGCGGGCGCAAGAAAGACGATTACGTCAACTACGCTCTGACTGCGGTGACCGAGTTGAAGGCTGGCAAAGCTGTTTCGACTCAGTCCACTCGGCCTTATGGCTGAGGTGTGAAAATGGATCGCTCGGTGAGCGATCAACCTAAGCCTTAATCTGGTTTCATCACGCCCACGGCGTCGCACTCTCGAGTGCGTCGCCGTTTTCTATTTGGGTTGATACGGGACCTTCCCTTTTGGCATGTCTGCCAAGCGCTCGCAGGCAACGCGGATCAATGTGTCGATACCTTCCACTAAGTCATCCTGCTCGAAGGGCACGATTTCGTGCGGTTCGACGCCGATGCCTTCAATGCCGCGCCCGCCTTGCCAGCGAGCCTTGTTCGAGTAGACGGAAACATAAAGGGCGAACTTTCCGGAGGGCAGCTCAAGCGTCTTCTTCGAGGCCGACATGCCGGCGGTCGGGCTTTCGCCAATCATGTAGCCGCGGCCTTCTTCTTTGAACATGCCGCTGGCGGTTTCGCCAGCGCTCACGACGGTGCCGTCGACGATGACGACAAGCGGACCGGCGTAGGGATTCTCGCCGGCCGACTCGATTTTCTTGACGAAGTCGAGCGTGGTGTCTTTGGGAACGAAGCGACCCAGTAGCGCATCATGGTCAAAGCTGCCGCCGGAGTTGCCGCGGAAGTCGAGCACGATTCCCGGCACGCTTGCGAGTTCGGCGAGCGCAACGTCCATGTACTTCGGTAGGTCCTTGTCGCAGCGGCGGATGTGGATGTAACCCCAGCCATCAGGGAGCCGTCCAAATGCGATGTCTTCTTCCGTTGTTAGGTCCTTGGGCCAAACAGCAGGTCCGGCCATGCGATAGGTCGAGGTGTTGTAGGTGATGACGCGTTTCTTGACCTTGCGGTCCGCCCCGCGGTATTCGATTTTGAGGCGGTCGCCGCTTGGGCCAGCCAAACCCCAATGTGTTGCCCAGAAGAACGCCTGATGATCGGTGGACCAAGAAATGAGTTCGCGGTTCTTCTCGATATGCTCCTCGAGCCATTTCATCGGCTTCTCTTCGTTCAGCTTGGTGACCTCCGCGCCGGGTTCAATGCCCAAGTCTTCGGCCTGACCGCGCACACCCTTCACGTAGATCTTCTTGCCGATCCGGCACAGGGATAGGCCCGGATCTCCGTATTCGCGCGAGCGGTCGAACCAGGAATCGTCTTCGGGCCAAACAAGTTCTTGCATCGCCTCGCTGCGCTCCACCCGCGCGTGCCCATCGCGTAAGGAAGCGACGAGCTTCTGCAACATCACCCATTCGTGCTCGTCCATGTAGGCCTTCTTCGCCAGCTTGCGCATGTCCTTGCTGACCGCCTTGAAATCAATGCCTTTGAGCTTCAGCAAGTCCGCGCAGTTTTCCTCGATCTGCTCAAGCGCGGATTCCAAATCAACTTGAATCGGCTTTTGGGCGCTCGGAAGCGCGAGCATCGCGGTCAGGAGAGTCGCCATCAACATGGTTTGATTCTAGGCGGAAGTGGAGCGATGCATCGCCCGGATCCGAATCAATCGTTAGTGCGCCGTAAATCCGCCGTCGATGCTCAAATCGACGCCGGTGATCCAGCGCGACTCGGGGCCACTCAAGAACCAAGCGGCGTTCGCGATGTCTTCGGGCGTGCCGAGGCCCAGCGGATGGGCGGCGACGATTTGTTCGAGCACTCCTTCGGGGCGTGACTCCAGCCATCCGCGAGTCATATCGGTGACGACGAAGGCCGGGTTGATCGAGTTCGCGCGGATCTTGTGCTTGGCGTAGTCGATTGCCAAGTTGCGCATGTACTGAATCACGCCCGCCTTGGTGGGGCCATAGGCGCAGCGCTCGGCCATCCCGACTTGGCCAGACACGGAACCCGTTGCGACAATTGTTCCAGCACCTTGCTCGATCATCTGCGGCAGGACTGCGCGGCAACAGCGGTGCAAGCCGGTCAGGTTGACGCGGATGGTTTCATCCCAAGCCTCATCGCTGGTCTCTAAAGCGTCGGCGCGTTGCGGGTTGACCCCAGCATTCGCCACCAGCGCGTCGACGCGACCTTGTTTCGCAACAAGCTCAGCAACCGCGGCGTCCATTGCCCCGGCCTCGGCGATGTCCATGGCGGCGACCGTCACCTTCGCTGCGCCGCCAGCGATTTCTGCGGTCTCGAGCAAGGGGGCCCCACGCCGACCGACTGCCAAGACATGGCAGCCACCGGCAACGAAACGCAGCGCCGTCGCGCGACCGATGCCACTGCCAGCACCGGTCACGACGGCGACGCGCGGGGACGACGCATCTTCGTTCATGCCTATTCTTGAGCGCCGTGCTCGGCCGCCATTTCTTTCAGCAGTGACTCGACCACAGGGTCCACTCCTTCTCGGCGCAAGTTGCGCGCGCGGATCACACCTTTGTGATCGAGTAAGTAAGTCGTGGGGTAGCCCATCACGCCCCAGGTGTTGGGGATGCCCGTCTCGGTGGTGCCATTGAAGACGCTGCGCCAGCTCATACCGTGCTCAGCCTTCTTCTTCAAATACATCTCTTTGTCTTCGTCGGTGTTGACGCCCAAGATTGCGAATCCGTCTTTTCCGAAACGCTCAACGAGCGCTTTTTCGTGTGGGATATCACCCACACACGGGCCTCACCAGAAGCCCCAGAAAACCAAGTAAGTCACCTTGCCTCGGTAGTCCGACAGCTTGATCTCTTCGCCGTGCACATCCTTGCCAACGAACTCGGGCGCGAGCATGCCGACTTGCAGGTTCTCGGTTTCGTAGATCAAGCCCTTGGCGAAGCGCCCATAGAAGCTGTCCTTGTACTTCTTGTCGATGATGTGCAGGACCTCGATGGCACGCTTCTTCGAAGCTTCATCCGGTTGATGCATCAAGACCTGGGCGAGCGAGAAGTGCAACGAGGCCAGCGCGTCGGCATGCTTCACTTTCGCGATCATGTTGTCCAAAATCGCGATGGTCTCGGGCACCCGAAGCGGCGAGCTGTACATCAGCGCGTTGGCAACCGCCTCGGCTGCCGCGGCGCTTTCCGGGTGCGTGGCGAGCTTCTTCAGCGTGCGCACCTTGAGTGCTTCCATTTCTTCCGCAGGAAGTGCCGAGTGGTAGTAGTTGCTCAGCACCCAGGCTTGCGCGCTGATGTCTCCGCCGTCGGCTAACTTCAAAAAGCGCGGGAAGAAGGCTGCGCCTGGTTGATCGGGGTAACCCTCGGCGCGCTCCTCTTCAGTCATTGCCATGACTTTGGCGACCCAGGCCTCGTAGGCAAGGTCGTATTCCTGCTCCAACTTCTCGAACTCGGACAGCGCGGGTTCTTGCGAAGCAGCCTGCGCAGGGCGAATCAGCGGAGCCGCGGGGATTGCCTTCGTAGCCGGTTTGGAATCGGGTTGCTCGTCTTGGGCTCGCGCAGGGGCGAGCAAGGTTGCCAAGCCGAGCAAGACCATCGCCAAGGTGCGGGAGCGATCTTGCATCGGAGCATTCTACGCCTCAGATCAATTCGTCGCGGTGCATCTCTAACCAGGCTTCGGCAGTCTGCACGGCATTCGTTGCAGCGCCCTTGCGCAGATTGTCGCCAACTTGCCACAGCCAAAGTCGGTGCGGGTCATCGCGGTCGACGCGGATGCGCCCGACCAGGACTTCATCGCTCGCTGTGACTTCGAGCAGCGTCGGATAGCGACATGCAACTGGGTTGTCGACCACGCGTACCCCGGGCTGCGCCGCCAAAGCAGCGCGCGCCTCTTCGACACTCAAGGGCGTTTCAGTCTCGACCAAGATGGACGCACTATGTCCAACCTCGACCGGAACGCGCACACAAGTGGCGGTGACCGGCAACTGCGGAAGATCCAGAATCTTGCGCGTCTCGTGTAAGAGCTTGGATTCTTCGAGCGTGTAGCCATCTGCTTCAAACGCGTCGCAATGCGGAACCACGTTGCCCGCGAGTTGCGCCCCGAAGACCTTGGCGGGTTGCGGCTCATCTCCTGCGGCTAGCGCGGCGACTTGGCCACGCAGCTCCTCGACGCCATCGCGACCGGCGCCACTGGCAGCTTGCATGGTTGTGACGACGACGCGCCGCAAGCCAGCCGCGCGGTGAATCGGAGCAAGCACTTGCACAATTCCAATTGTCGAACAATTCGGGCAAGCAAGAATCGCTGGCTGCGAAGGAATGCTCGCCGCATTGATTTCGGGCACGATCAGGGGCACGCCCTCGCTCATGCGCCAAGTGCTCGACTTATCAATGACGGTCGCGCCTGCGGCCACTGCGGCCGGGGCGAGCTCGGCGGACAAGGCGCCCGTCGCTGCGAAGAACACGAGGTCGACGCCTTCGAAAGCACTCTTTGCCGCTTCCACAAGCTGCCACTCGGTGCCACGAAACACCACCTTGGACCCTGCCGAGCGGGCGCTTGCCATCGGCCGCAAAGCGGCGACGGGGAAGTCGCGTTCTTCCAGAACGCGCAACAAGATCTCGCCCACCAATCCGGTGGCGCCGACGACTGCGATGACGGGTGCTTGCATGGCTTAAGCGGCGGGATGGTCGTGCGGATTCGACAAAAAGTCAAGGCGAGGGCTTGACGGCAGATTCTCATCGCGTACAGTTTGCGCCGAACGCGGGCCAAGCCCGCCGCGACGACAATGGTCAACTTCAACCTGCGAATGATGATGGACATGCCCCGGCCCGGGCACTGGTCCTCGTCTTTGCATGGTTAAGCATCTGCTCCATTTCAACGTCAGGACCACTGCCCGGGCAGTGGTTTTTGCATTTCTGGCCAGGAGTGCCGCGCAGCCAAGGCTGCGCATCAGCGATCGACGCTGCAGCGCACACGGAAGCCGCTCCTGATGACTTGAATGGAATACGACGATGACGACCCAGAACTTTGATCCCTCGCTGCCCGAAGCGAGCTTTGCCACGCGGGCGATCCACGCCGGCCCCGGTGCCGATGCTGTGACCGGGGCGGTGCTCACCCCCGTCTTTCAATCGACGACCTATCGGCAAGATGGCGTCGGCAAAGATCGTGGCTATACCTACAGCCGGTGCGGCAATCCGACCGTTGCTGCGCTCGAAGAAAGGCTCGGCCAGCTGGAAGGTGTCGGGCCGGCGATTGCCACCGCGACGGGCATGGCTGCGACGACTACCTTGCTGCTGACGGTCCTCAAAGCGGGCGATCGTGTGGTGCTCGGCGACGTGGTTTACGGCGGCACCACCCGCGTGCTGCAACAGATCCTCGAGCGCTTCGGAGTGCGCGCCGATTTCGTCGATACCAGCGACTTGGCTGCAGTGAAGGAGGCTTTGCGCGAACCCGCGCAGTTGGTCTTCGTCGAAACCCCGGCGAATCCGACCATGAAGCTGACCGATATCGCGGCAGTCGGCAAGCTTGCGAAGGCAGCAGGCGCGCTGTACGCGGTCGACAACACTTTTCTGACCGCCGCGTTGCAGCGGCCACTCGCGTTCGGCGCAGATGTCGTCGTTTATTCCACGACCAAGTACATCGAGGGGCATAACAGTACTGTGGGCGGTGCGCTTCTTACCCCGAATGTTGAGCTCGCAGAACGGCTGCGCTTCGTGCGCAATACAACCGGCTGCTCGCAAGCCCCCTGGGAGGCTTGGCTGACGCTGCGCGGATTGAAAACGCTCCCTTTGCGCATGAAGCAGCACTCGGCGAACGCTCGTGTGATCGCCACTTGGCTGGAGGCACAGCAAGAAGTGGCGCAGGTTTATTATCCAGGGGTGGCTTCGCACCCGCAGTTCGAGCTGGCCCAGCGCCAGCAAAGCGACGGCGGTGGCATGCTCGCCTTCGAGCTGGTCGGTGGCACCGATGCCGGGCTGCGCTTCTTGGAATCGCTGCAGTTGATCACGCTTGCCGAGAACTCGGGCGCCGTGGAATCGCTGGTCACCCATCCAGCGACCATGACGCACGGCACAGTTCCGATCGAGCAACGCCTCGAGGCCGGCATCAGCGATGGCTTGGTGCGACTCTCCGTCGGTTTGGAAGAACCAAGCGACATCATCGCCGACCTGGAAAAGGCGCTGCAGGAATGCGCCGGGGGGGTGCTGGCGTGAGCGAGTCTCCGACCCAAGTCTTGAAGTTCGGAAGTTCCGTTCTGGCTTCGCCCGAACACCTGGCCAACGCGGTACACGAGATCTATCGCTGGTGGCGCGAGGGCAAGCGCGTGGTCGCAGTCGTTTCGGCGATTGGCAGCACGACCGATCGATTGTTGGCGGAAGCCAAGCGTTTGTCGGCGCGGCCCGATGAAGAGGCGACCGCTGAACTTCTGGCAACCGGGGAAGCGGAGTCGGTCGCGCTCTTGAAGCTGGCATTGGCCAAGGCGGGGATTCCCGCGAGCGCTCTCGATGCCGCGCGCTTGGGCGTGCGCACCCGCGGCCCCCTGCTCGACGCCGATCCGGTTGCGCTCGACGCTGATGCCTTGCATGCACATCTACGGCAGCGCCCCGTGTTGGTCGTGCCCGGCTTTGTTGGCCGTCACGATGACGGTCGACTGTCTTTATTGGGACGTGGCGGTTCCGATTTGACCGCCCTGTTCTTGGCCGCGCGGCTTAACGCCGAGTGCCGTTTGCTGAAAGATGTGCCCGGCTTGTTCGAATGGGATCCGGCCAGCGCAGGTCCGGCGCCGCGGCGATTTGCAACGATCAGTTTTGCCGATGCCTTGGAGCTGGATGGCGCCATCCTGCAAAAGAAAGCGCTCGCCTTTGCGCAATCGCGCGGCCTGAGTTTCCTCGTAAGCCGTTGTGCCGCGGCTCGGCACACCTTGGTCGGCGCAACGACCACGGCAATCGCCCAAGATCCCTTGCCGCTGACTCCGCTACGCGTCGGAATCTTGGGTTTGGGCACAGTAGGCGTAGGCGTTGCCGCCCATGTCTTGCGCCAACCCGAGCGATTCGAGTTAGTGGGCGCGGTTGTGCGCGACGCCAGCAAGCGACGCGCGATCGACTTGCCCGAGGCGCAGGTCTTCACGCATCCAGATGGCTTGCTCCAACAGAAGCCGGATGTGCTGATCGACTGCGCGGGAAACCCCGAGGCATTCGCTCTGCGATTGATCGGAGCGCTGGAACAGGGCATCCGCGTGATTACGGCGGATAAGGCGCTGCTCGCGGACTCGACCGGAAACCTGGCCGATTGGCTGGCGGGGGATCAGCCGCGCTTACGCGGCTCGGCTGCGGTCGCGGGGGTGGTGCCCGCGCTTGAGGCGGTGCGGCGATCTCAGCCCGAGGTGCGCATCATCGAAGGCGTCTTGAATGGCACAACGAACTTCGTCTTGGAGCGCGTTGCCGAAGGCGCAAGTTTGGATGAGGCGGTGCGGGAAGCACAAGAGCTCGGCTTTGCTGAGGCCGATCCGAGTGCTGATTTGGATGGGCTCGACGCGCAGCGCAAGCTCGCCCTCCTTGTGCAGGCGGCTTGGGGTGAGACTTTGCGGCCGGACCACATTGCCTGCACAGGGATTCGCGCCGCGGCCGAGCTCGCGGCGCGCGCGACGCCTCACGAACGCGTGCGCTTGGTTGCGCGCGCCGAGCGATTTGCGAATGGACGCATCGTTGCCGAAGTTGCGCCGCGCTTGCTTCCGATGGATCACCCGATGGCCCAAGCACAGGGTGAAGGCAATGCGATCGTCATCGAAACCGAGGAGGGCAAGCGGATTGCGCTCGCGGGCAAAGGTGCCGGGCGATGGCCCACAGCGGAAGCGGTGGTGGCTGATCTGCTCGACCTGTGGCGCGAACGTTGCGTCGAGGCCGGAATCGAAGCGAACGAGGCGAGCAAGAAAGAGTCTGTCAAGCGATCGAATCCAACCAGCTCGGACGAGGGGGAGTAAAGATGCATCCTGCGACCGAACTGGTCCGCTTCGATGCGGCCCCGGGGGATCCGCACGCTCCGTGCACGACCCCGATTTACCAAACCGCGACTTTCGCGCAGCCCGACCCGCTGGTCGGCGCAGAATACGACTACACGCGTAGCGGGAACCCCACACGCAGTGTGCTGGAAACGCAACTGGCTAAGTTGGAGGGTGCGCAACATGCCTTCAGTTTCACGACCGGTATGGCGGCGCTTTCGTTGCTCACCCGGCTGGTGCCAGCCGGCGGCCGCATTCTTTGTGGCGACGACATCTATGGTGGTACCTGGCGGCTGCTCGAGCAGATCGTCGGGCCGAGCGGAATCAAAGTGGGAAGCGTCGACCCATCCGACTGCGCGGCCCTAGAAAGCGAGCTAGCTCAAGGGGCAGATCTTCTGGTGCTGGAGTCGCCTACCAACCCGCGTCTGCGTGTCTGCGATCTTGTTGAGGTCGCCAAGCGCTGTCGTGCGCATGGCTGCCGCCTTGCGGTGGACAACAGTCTGCTAACCCCCCTGCGCCAACGCCCGCTTGCGCTCGGTGCTGACATCGTCATGCATTCTGCGACCAAGTTTTTGGGCGGCCACGCGGACCTAAGCGCCGGAGTGCTGGCGGTGAATGATCCGCAGTTGGCGCAGCGCATCGGTTTTCTGCAAAATGCCGAAGGCACTGCACTCGCGCCCTTCGACGCGTGGCTTTTGCTGCGCGGGCTGAAGACACTGCATTTGCGGCTTGCCCAACAAGAGCGGAACGCGGCGGCGCTGGCAGAAGTTCTACAGGCACATCCGCTCGTGACGCGCACCCGCGCAGCGGGAACACTCGTTTGCTTTGAGACTGGTTCGGTCGAAACCAGCGCAGCGGTCCTGCGCGCCTTGGAGTGCTTCACGATCGCGGTGAGTTTCGGAAGTACGGCAAGCACTGCAAGTCTGCCGTGCCGGATGTCGCACGCTTCGATACCAGCGGAAGAGCGACGTGCCCGCGATCTGCCCGAAGACTTGGTGCGCCTGTCAGCGGGCATCGAATACACCGAAGATCTTGTGCAGGACTTGCAGACAGCGCTGGCTTTGGTTTCGGCTGCAATCGGAGCGACCTGTTAGCGTACATTCATGCTGAATCGAGTCGGGATGACCGTGCTCCTCCTGGGCGTTGTGGCTTGGTGCGCCTGCGGCGCTCCAGACGAACCGAGTCCAAGCGAAAACGCGAATCGACAGGACGAACATCTGTTGATTCCGACTCGAGGGGAGCAAGGCACTGGAGTCCTTTCATGGCGACTTGAAGTACCGGACCCGCCGCAAGCGGACGAGTACCGCGCCTATCAAATTGTGATCTTTGGTTGGCCTGGCGAACTTGTCGGCCTCGATCGGTCCGCTAAAGCCAAGCGGCCGCCGTCCGATGAGCGGTTTGCAGCGATTCTGGTGGGAAGCGGGCGAGCGGCAGACTTTCAAGTGGAGCTGCGTCAGATCAAAGGTCGTTTGGCGTTTGAACTCACGACGCTGATTGCTTCCTCAAATGGTTCGAATCGCAGCACCTTGGGAGTGGCGTGGTATTGCCCGTCGGAAGTCGAGTATCCGTTGCAGGAGGTCCGTTGGGTTGGCCCGGCGGGCCCCTTCGCGGTCCCCGAGGGCGGGATCGATTTGCTGGCCATGGGTGATGGTTCGCGCGTGCGAATCCAGCCGGCGTCCGACACAGGAGGCTTTGATGAACAGTCACATTGATGTTCAAACTCCGGTAGAGGGGTTTGTGGCAGTGGCTTAGCCTGGGGTCATGATCGTCAGCCAACTTCCGCCGATCGAGACCATGCAGCGCGCCGTGCGCGAACGGGATAAGTCGTTTGAAGGCGTGTTCTGGCTGGGAGTGACTTCCACCAAAATCTTGTGCCGGCCGGGTTGCCCGGCGCGCACGCCGAAGCCAGAGAATCTGCGTTTCTACCCGACGGTGTCGGAAGGTTTGGCGGCGGGCTTCCGTCCGTGCAAGCGCTGTCGCCCGATGGAACGCGCCGGCGAAGCGCCGGATTGGGTGCGCCCGCTCTTGGCTGCGGTCGAAGAGGACCCGACGCGTCGATGGAAGGATTTTGAACTGCGAGAGGCTGGCTTTGACCCCGTGCGGGTGCGGCGTTGGTTTCAAGCGCAACACGGCATGACCTTTCATGCTTATTTGCGTGCGCGCAGGCTCGGCACCGCGCTCGGCAAGATTGGCGCCGGCGAGGATCTCTTGCACGCCGGGATGGATGCAGGCTACGAGTCAGCGAGCGGTTTTCGCGAAGCCTTCGAAAAGCTGTTTCGACTGACGCCAGGAAAGGCGCGTGCATCCCAGGCCCTCGTGGTGCGACCCCTGTCGACGCCTCTTGGAACAATGCTGGCAGCGGCAAGCGATCAAGAACTTGTGTTCCTTGAGTTCCATGATCGGCGTGCGCTTGAAACGCAAATCCAGAACTTGGCGCGGCGCATGGGTGCCCATTACCTGCCCGGAGACAATGCGATTCTGCAGCAAGCCGAATCGGAGTTGGAGGAGTACTTTGCTGGGGCGCGCAGTGCGTTCGATGTGCCGATCGCGTGGCCCGGTAGCGAATGGGAGCGCTCGGTTTGGCGGCAACTGCTTGCGATTCCTTGCGGAGAAACGCGTTCTTACGCGCAGATCGCGTCGGCCTTGGGCCGCCCCGGCGCCAGCCGCGCGGTCGGGACAGCGAATGGTCGCAATCGCTTGGGCATCATCATTCCCTGCCATCGCGTCGTGCGCGCAGATGGAAGTTTGTCGGGATATGGAGGTGGCGTTTGGCGCAAGCGCGCCTTGCTCGATCACGAGCAACAGACTTCCAACTAAAAGTGGCCCCGCCTATTCGATGCGATTCCAATAGCCGTGGAAGTCGACTAAGACGCCGTCGGCAAACTCAAGAGAGACTCCCCAGTCTTCGGTCAAACCGCTCGGCAGCGAGCGCTCGTAGTAGTACTCCCAACTCGACGAACCGGCCGAGACGGAAATGTCATCGGGCCGCCCGAAGCGGTCGAGCATCTGGTCCATCGATTGGTAGAGGTACTTGCTGTAAAGGGTGTCCCAAATGCGATCGTAAGATCGATCGTCGTCATAATCCGCGTTCTCGGCCGCTTCATACTCGCGAATGAACTTCTTGAGTTCCGCGTCGTTGCGCGGAAGGTCAAGACGGGACGCGCGGCGCAGCGTATCAGTGGAACTTGGTGGCGCGATGCGACTGCCGCGTTCCGCCGCGTCTTCGAGCCGCTTGACCGCTTCTTCAATGCGCTCCATCCACGGGTCGAGCGAAGGCAGGCGAAAGCCGTTGCCGGATGCGTTCGCGCGTGGGTTTGGGTCGCCAGCCAAGCGCGGCGAAGTTGGGCGCGCCTCAGTTGGAGTGAACTCCTGCGCCTCGCGCAGCAAGCGCATCAACTCGCGTTGATTGGCGAGTACTTCCTGGTTGTTGCCCGTGCCCTGATTCGGCCCGGCGCCAAGCAAGTAGCCAACCGCAAAAGCCAGGACCGGAATCACGATTGCGGCAACGAGGCGAGGGGTGGCAGCCATCCCTCCAAGCTAGCGCGCAGCGGGCAAAGCGTTCCCGACTTTTGCGTGGCTATTCGACCGTGTGTTCGAAACGGACCTGGCGCGCAGCAAGATGCGTGCGGATCTTGTCCCAGAGTCCGGCGGCTTGGCCCACGCGCTCCGGCGGGCTTACGCCAACTTTGGTCCAACTTCCATCGAGCAGGCATTCCAGCATGCCGGTGCAGGTGTAGCCGGTGGTGCGCGCCATCGAAGAAGTCTGCGTCGCTGCATCGCCGCGATCATCGAGGTGATAGATGTGGCGTACCGCTTTGCCATTCTCGATGCCTTCGACGGTCACACGCATGACCGTGAGTTCCGGTTCGCCGGGGTGCAGCTTCCAGTGATCGAACAGAATCTTCGACGTGAAAGCGCGCGGGCACACCGGCACGCCATCCACATCAATCGGATCATCTGAAAAGAATCCCGATTCTCGGAAGGCCAACATCAGCTCGCGATGGCCTGGGTAGCGCAAGGTGCGTTCGACCATGTCCGGGATGTGCGGCATGGTTTGAATGAGCGAGCGCAAGCCGTCGGTGTTGAAGGCTTCCAAGGTTCCGATACCTGGGAACTCGAGGTACTCGGGCTCAGATAAGGCGGGCTTAATGACTTCCCGGCCGTGTTCATAAACGCGTGCCGGGCGCAGATATTCCTCGACCACATCGGCGGGGGAGAACGGAGCCTTGTACTGATAAGGGAACGCGCGCGCGATCGGCAAACCGCCGACCAAGCATTCGAAGCGCCGCACTTCCATTTGCGCATCATGGAAGCCAAGAATCAAGTTGTCGACGCCTGGGGCAACGCCGATGTCGGTGACCACGATCGCGCCGCTTTGCTCAGCGAGCGCGTGGAGTTCAAGCGCGTCTTCCGGGAAGAAGGAAATGTCAGCGACCTTCGCACCCGTTTCAATCAGACTGCGCAGGGTCTGAAAACCCAGTGCGCCAGGCACTGCGCAAACTACCGCATCGGCATCCGCGGCGGCCGCTTGCACCTCTGCCGCATCGGTGCAGTCGAGCTGACGCGTGGTGACCTGGGCGAGACCGGCCAGTGGCTCCAATGCCGACGCGCTGAAGTCGGTGGACAACACTTCGTGCCGCTCTGCCAAATCGCGCACCATCGCGCTTCCGACCATGCCGGCCCCGAGAACCAAGATCTTCGCCATAGGGCCGAAGTCTACGCGTTCCGGTGTGCGCTTGGGAGGCGGAAGCGGGAATGCAGTTACCTTGGTTTGCGGAGCTCATTTCTCTGGAGGCAAGCTCCGCGTATTCCTAGCGGGGGCTCCAAGTTCTGGAAAGACGATGAGGCAACCGTCCACGAAACAATCGGAATCCAGACCCGGACAGAGGGCGAGTAGACTCTGCGCATGCTGCGTTTCGCCGGCCTTTTTGTCCTGCTCATGATCCCGGCGTGTTCGTCTGAAGACAGCGCGCCAGACGCGTCCTTGCAGCAGTTACTTCCGGCAGGGAAGATCGACGCGGAACGCTTGCAGCTTCGTGCCCCGCTTCCGATCGCTGCGATCGGTTTTGTCATGCAGCAAGCGATCAAAGAGAACAACGATTGGATGGCGCAATACGCGAGGGAGAACGACGGCCCTGGCGCGCTTCCGTACCACGAGAACTTCGGCGTCAGCGAGGAAGAATACGATCGCTACATCGCTTCGATGGAGGCCGGCGAGGCCGCGCTACGCTCGGACGCAGAGGTCAGTTTTGAAGTCGTGAACTTCGGAGCCTCGAGCAAACTGAAGGCGAGCGAGTTACTCGCGACGGTCAACAATCTCGAGTTCGATTGGGCCCACGATACGGTTCACACGCCATGGGGCGACCTAGTGGGTTCGGAAGAGATGAAGCTCGACAGCGAAAAGGCGGCGCTTTCGCCGTTCGTCGGTCGCCGATGGGAAATGCTCTCGGGCGATCCAGAAGCTGTGCTCACTTCTGAGTCAGGCAGTGCCAAGATGCTCAAGGTCTATCTGGGCACGCGAAATGACAATCAGGATGTGCTCTTGTATTTCCGAGCGATGTCGGTTCAACAGGGCATCGTCTACGTCAATGACGAAGTGATCCTGCAGTGGCCAATGCGCTAGCGGGCTGGCGCTAGAATCGCAGCACGATGTTGCGATGCTTCGCTCTGACCGTTTTTCTCGCCTGCGTAGGCGCGCCGCTTTTTGCTCAAGAAGGGTCGACGCGTGTCGCCACGGAAACGGGTAAGCAAGCGACGCGCCCGAACTTCCTGTTCATCTTCTCGGACGATCACGCGCCGCATGCGATCGGCGCCTATGGAAGGCGCTACGCCGCGGTCGATCCGACGCCCAACATCGACAAGCTTGCCGCCCAAGGTATGACCTTCAAGGCGAGCTTCTGCACTAATTCGATTTGCGGGCCGAGTCGTGCCGTCATCTTGAGCGGCAAGCACAGTCATCGAAATGGTTTCATGGCCAATGGCAACCGCTTTGACGGCGATCAGGTCACGCTGCCGAAGCTGCTGCGCGCCGAAGGCTACACCACCGCGTTAATCGGCAAGTGGCACCTTGGAAGTGATCCACAAGGCTTCGACTACTGGGACATCCTTCCTGGCCAAGGCGATTACTACAACCCAGCCTTCATCAATCAAGACGGTCGACGCACGGTTCAGGGTTACTGCACCGACATCATTACCGAGTTGGCGATCGATTGGTTGCAGAACCGACGCGATCCGAACAAGCCGTTTCTGTTGATGGCTCAGCACAAGGGCCCGCACCGGAACTGGATGCCACCACTGCGTCACCTCGATTGGCTTGATGGGGTCACCCTTCCCGAGCCGGCGACCCTGTTCGACGACCACGCCGATAATGCGAGTCCAGCGAGTTGGCAAGAAATGGAGATCGATCGCCATATGGCCGTGGTCTTCGATCTCTTTGTCAACCCGCCATCAAACTGGGATCCATCCAAGGAGAAGGGCTCAGACAAGTCTGGTTTTCGCAACCTGGAGCGGATGACCGCAGAACAACGCGAGGCTTGGGACGCAGCCTTCGCCGAAGAGAACGCAGCCTTCTATGAAGCACGGCTTGAAGGCGAGGAGTTGGTTCGTTGGAAGTACCAGCGCTACTTGAAGAACTACCTTGCAACGGCGCGCGCTGTCGACGACAGCGTGGGGCGGCTCATGGCTTATCTCGACGAATCTGGCTTAGCGGACAACACCGTTGTCATCTATTCCAGTGACCAAGGCTTCTATCTCGGCGATCACGGTTGGTATGACAAGCGTTGGATGTACGAAGAGTCCATGGCGATGCCCTTGATCGTGAAGTGGCCCGGGGTCACCGAAGCCGGCTCTGTGAATCACAACCTCGTTCAAAACCTCGATTATTCTCCGACGCTTCTCGATCTGGCCGGAGCCGACACTCCAGCAGATATGCAAGGGCGTTCCCTTGCGCCTTTGCTCCAGGGTGAGGCCCAACCGGATTGGCGCGACGCGGTCTACTACCACTACTACGGCTACCCCGATGTGCACCAGGTTGCGCGGCACTATGGCATTCGAACCGAACGCTATAAGCTGATTCGCTACTACCAGTTCGGCGAATGGGAACTGTTCGACTTGCACGAGGACCCGGACGAGTTGCACAACCTTTACGGTGATCCCGCGTATGGTGATCTCGTGGCGACGCTTGCCGAGCAGTTGGGCGCACTTCGTGCTCAATACGGCGACACTACCGGCGGGCAAGCCATGCCCCAAGAATGGCAAGACGCACGAAGAAAGCGCTAACGCCGCGTTGGCGTGCTGCTCAGCGCTTGTCCCGAGAGTCTTGGTGACTTTGACTTTCGCTATGATTCAGCTAGCCAACGATGGCCCTAGCAACCATGACCGCGCAGGCACATCTCCGCATCGCTCGACCGACCGATCGGCTGGCTGAGATCGAGCAGCAGTACATCGCTGGCCTCGGTTTTGAACGCTTGGGTGGTTTTGTCGATCACGAGGGTTTCGACGGCGTCATGCTGGGCTACGCAGGCGCGGGTTATCACCTCGAGTTCACGCAAGAACGTGGCATGCCTTCCGGCGGTGTGCCATCTGCGGAGCACTTGCTGGTCTTTTATATTGCCAACCCAGCGCGATGGTCAGCTGCCTGCGCGCGTGCAGAAGCAGCGGCTTGGCAGCGAGTGCCTTCGCACAACCCGTATTGGGATCGGCACGGCGTGACTTACGCCGACTTCGATGGCTATCGCGTCGTCTTACAGAACAGCGCTTTGCCAGTTTGAGCACCGACACTCCGCTTAGTATTCGGGTCGGTGAGCGACCTGCGCGGGCCGCACCATTGGCATCGCAACGAAGCCGAGTCTCAAGCCGTGTAACGATCGCAGTTCAATCGCCGTTGGGGTTCGCCTTGCGCTGCATCCAAGCGTAGACCACGACGCCAACCAGGATCCAAACCACTCCCAAGATGCTGGCTTGTCGCACCGCCGGATCGAGAAAGGTCGCGCCCAATCCAATGATTGCTCCGCCCAAGAAAATGACCGGAGGTAGCGGCCACCAGGGTGTGCGGTAATCCGGCATGGCGTCCCCGCGGCGTCTGACCAAGAACAAGCCGAAGACGGCAAGGATGTGAAAGACCCAGTCGATGAAGACGACGCCGGTGACTAACTGATCCATGCGGTCGCCACCGGCGATCCACAGCAAGGCGATCGCGAGCACGGTCTGCAAGATGATCGATGCGCGTGGAACCCCACTGGAATGGTGCAACTCGCCGAGCACTTTCGGAAACAAGCCTTCGCGTGCAAGCGAGAAGTAGACACGCGGAGTGGTGAGCAACTGCGCGTTGGCGATTCCAAATGCTGAAACGCACAACGCAAGCGCCGTCAGGCGACGCGCGAGTTCGGGCATGCGCGTGCCGACTGCATCGGCTGCCAGCGATGTCGAACCCGTCACTTCTTCAAAGGGAAGCAAGGAGAAGTAAGCCCAGTTGGCGGCCAAGTAACAGGCAACGACCAAGAGCACGCCGATCACAATCGCGCGTGGCACGGTGCGTTGCGGGTTGCGGACTTCTCCGCCGACCCAAGTGACTTGGTGGAACCCGCCGTAGCTAAACAAGGTTGCGGCGATGCCGGCGAGGAAGACGGTGATGCCACGCGGTTTGGCAGCATCTTCCGTGGTTGCCAACGCTTGACTTGCTTCCGGCGTCAGCCCATCGAAGATCGCCCAAACTCCCAGCACCGTCAGTGCGGCGAGCACCACAACTTTGAAAATCGAGGTCAGCGTTTGCGCCCACGCGCCATAGCGCACGCCCATTAAGTTGATCACCGCGAGCGCGGTAATCGCTGCCGAAGCGACCACCGCACTTTCGGTTGCTCCCCATTCTTGGCCGAGCAACACCCCCAAGTTATGGGCGCCGAATAGCGCGATGATCACCAGCACTCCGGTCTGAATCGCAGTGAGCAAGGACCAGCCGTACAAGAACGCCGGCAGCTTCCCGATCATGTAGCGCAGCGCCATGATCTCGCCGCCCGAAGTCGGATAGCGAGCGCCGACTTCGGCCATGCACAAAGCGCCGGCCATCGCGATCAATCCACCGATCGCCCAAAGTGCCAAAGCGAGCCCAGGCGAGCCCGCCTGAGCGGCCACTTTGCTTGGGGTAAGAAAGATTCCAACCCCAATGATCGAGCCCAGCACGATACCGGTCGCGTGCAATCCGCCGATCTCGCGGCGGAGGGAGGGGGTGGAGCCATCGCTCAAGTCCCCTTGCTAGCATGGCGGCGCGTTGATTCTCTCCCTGTCTCCCCCGACCCGATGAATCTCATGGACGATCTCAACCTTTTCGCAATCGTGGTTGCGGCCATCGCATCCTTCCTGCTTGGCGGTCTTTGGTATTCGCCTGTGCTGTTCGGCAAGATCTGGATGAAAGAAGTCGGCTACGACGAGTCACAACAAGGCCACCCAGGCAAGGTCTTTGGATTCGCTTTGTTGTTTTCCTTGATTGCGGCTTGGACTCTCGCACGGGTAGCGATCGATTGGTTCGGGGCGGACTTCAGCCTTTCCCAAGCACTACACGTTGCATTGATGGGCGGCGTTGGATTCGTCGCGGCGAGTTTTGGCGTCAACTATCAGTTCGCGCAACGCAGCTTCAAGCTATGGGCAATTGACGCGGGTTATCACGTCGCGCAGTTCTGTGCGTTTGCGGTGGTTTTGGGGCTCTGGAAGTAAGGGCCAGAACTTCTTCTGAATGCCGCACGATGCCGCAGGACGAAGTTCGTTTGCAGGGCATGCTTGCATCTCTCGGTGCGCCCTTGAGGTTCAACTTGCTGCGTCAGCTGATGAACTTGCGTCCAGTTTTGGCTCAGGCACTGGACCCGAAGGCGAAAGAACCCGTGAAGCCGAAGAAGCCTTCGGGCTCTGCTCCGGGGCAGTAATGCAACTGCGATAGCCGAGCCAAATCAGAACCAAGCCGACCAGCTCGCCGAGATACAGAGCTTCGACTATGCCCGCTTTCGCCATGCCTCCGCCGATGCCTGGCAAGAGCGCACCGATCGCAATCAGAGTGTTACCGACCGCGCGCTCGCGCATGCCAGGCGCTCGCAGCCTGAAGTAGCGCACGGCACTCAGCGCTGCGCCGCCGATCAGGAAAATGGCCGCATAGCCATTCAGCAAGGGCGACCACATGCGCACCCATTGCCAGCCGATGACTGCGCCACTCGGCTTCGCCGCTTCGACTTCGCTCGCGTTCAAGGGCGAAAGCAAGACGAGGGCCGAGAGCACCAAGGCGTAGCTCAGTGTGATCGCGGTCAAGATCCTTGCGGTGCGTGGCTTGGCCAGTAACCAAACCGACCCCTGTGCCAAGGGGTAGCCACCCCACACCGCACCCGCGATGTACCAAGCCTGGGTCAAATGCGCGCTATTGCCGAACAGAGTAATCGTGCTTTCAAGCGCAGTTCCCACCCCATAGGTAAACACGCCGAAAGCCCACCAAGCCAAGTGCTTGCCACCACGCTCGCGCCAGCGTGCGAGGAGAGCGCGCAAGAACAAGGCCGATAGCAGAGTTGTCGCAATCGGTAGGTAGTGGACCCACACCATGAGCAGGATTGTCGGCGTCGTCGAGGGATGTGGGTCACGGTTGTGTCAGGGGACCCTTCCGATTTTGTGCGTTTTCCCTAATCGCGCGGAGTCGCTTCAGAGCGTCTCGAAGGAAGCTTCGGCGTTTGGCCCATCTCGAACATCGCGAATGACCAGAGATCGGCGACCTCATCGATGATCATGCTGGTCGGCTTCCCGCCGCCGTGACCACCGCGGGTTTCAATGCGAATCAGAACGGGGTTCTCGCTGCCTTGTGCGCGCTGCAGCGCCGAGGCGAACTTGTACGAGTGCGAAGGCACGACGCGGTCGTCATGGTCGCCGGTCGTGACCATTGTCGATGGGTAGTGGCGACCCAACTTGACGTTGTGCACGGGCGAGTACTTGATCAGAGTCTTGAACTGCTCCGCGTCGTCGACCGTTCCGTAATCGCTTGCCCAGGCCCATCCAATCGTGAACAAGTGGTAGCGCAGCATGTCGAGCACGCCGACCGCCGGAAGCGCGACCGCAAACAGATCCGGGCGCTGCGTCATGCAAGCGCCGACCAGCAGACCGCCGTTTGAGCCGCCGCGAATCGTTAGCAAATCGCTGCGCGTCCAGCCTTCTTGAATCAGGTATTCGCCGGCCGCGATGAAATCATCGAAGACATTCTGCTTGTTATGAATGGTGCCGGCTTGGTGCCATTCGGCGCCGAACTCGCCACCACCGCGCAGGTTCGCAACCGCGTAAACCCCTCCCATTTCGACCCATTGCAGGTTGCCTGGGCTGAAGCTCGGAGTCAGCGAGATGTTGAAACCACCGTAGCCATAGAGCAGTGTGGGGTTCTTGAAGTTGGCCTCGGCATCGGCGCGGCGCACGATGAACATCGGCACCTTGGTGCCATCTTTGCTCTTGTACCACTTCTGTTCGACGGCGAAGTTCGCCGGGTCGAAGTCCACCTTCGGACGACGGAAGACCGAAGTCTGGCCGGTCTCGTAATCGATGCGGAAGATCGTCGGGGGGTAAGTGAAGCTTGAGAAGCGGAAGAAGCCGTCCTTCTCATCTTCTTTGCCACTGAAGCCTCCGGCGCTGCCAAGCGTCGGCAGCTCGAGGTCGTATTCAAAGTCACCGTCGAGGCTGAAGACCTTGATCAGCGTGTGGGCTTCGTGCAGATAGTTCGCGACCAGGCGCTCGCCAAGCACCGAAACGCCCTGCAGGACGTCTTCCGCTTGCGGCAGGATGACCTTCTCAGAAATGTCTCCATCAGGGTCGACTTCGGTAGCGATGACCATCGCGCGCGGAGCATCGCGCGTGGTGCGGATGAACAGCGTGTCCTCATCGTTGCCAATCACGCTGTATTGCGCGTCGAAGTCGGTGTAGATCGGCAGGAAGTCGCTTTCGCTCTCCAGATTCTTGACCCACAAGCGGTTCTTGCGTGCGGTGCCTTCGCTGCCGCTGATCAGCAACCAGCGACCGTCCTCGGTCACGCCAGCGCCAAAGCCCCAGCGCGGTTGATCGGCGCGCTTGAAGACCACCTTGTCCTGCGATTGATCGGTGCCCAGCTTGTGGAAGTAGATCGTGGCGTTCTCGTTGAGATCGCCGAGCGCATCGTCTTCAGGGATCGGGTAGCCGGTGTACCAGAAGCCACTCGAGTCAGGGTGCCAGGTTGCGCCAGTGAACTTGGTCCACTCCAAATGGTCATCCAGATCCATGCCCGTCTCGACGTCGCGAACTTTCCATTCGCGCCAATCCGAGCCGCCTTCCGAAATCGCATAAGCCAAGAATCGGCCGTCTGGGCTGGGCGAAGTCCCGGCCAAGGAAACTGTGCCGTCCTTGGAAAACTTGTTCGGGTCGATCAGAACGCGCTCGTTCGCATCCAATCCATCCTGAACGTAGAGCACCGACTGATTCTGCAGGCCATCGTTATGGCTGAAGAAGTAACGCCCACCCTCTTCGCGGGGCACGCCGAACTTCTCGTAGTTCCACAGTTGCTCGAGGCGGTCGCGGACCTTGCCGCGGAAGGGGATTTCATCCAGATACGAATAGGTCAGCTTGTTTTGAGCATCGACCCACTCGCGAGTGGCCGGGCCATCGAGGTCTTCCAACCAGCGATACGGGTCGGAAACCTCGGTGCCGTGATAGACGTCAACCTGATCGGTGGTCGAAGTCAACGGGTAGGTGAGGTCGCCGTTGGTGATGCCCGGCTGAGTGCAGCCCGCCAGCAAGGCGGCTGCGGACAGGAGCAAGGTCGTGGAGCGCACAGACATGGAGGGAAATCGTAGCGTTCCCCCCTCGATTCTGGTCTAGACCGAGAATCGCTTCTTTAGACGAAGGATCGGATTCTCGAAGTATCGGAAGCTAATCTCTGCCAGTAGTGTCGCGCCAGCAGTTGCGAGCAGGAATACGAGCACAGGGCTTGAGAATGGCAGCCGATGCTCCAATTTCTTGATGCCGGTGATAACAAACATGTGGAAGAGGTAAATGCCGTAGCTCACGGCGCCAATTTTGCGCATGAACTTGAGTTGCATGAACCCTTGTAGAGGGTGGGTCTCGCGGATAACCATGCAAGCAATGAGTGCAGTAAACCCGAGCTGCATCGAAAGACGTGGTAGCCCAGAAATGTCCTCGATCGGCCAGTTAACTGCAGCCAGAACGAGCAATGCGCAAATCGGCGCAGAGCCGTGCCGGCCAAACGCTCGAGCGAGCTGTGCAAATCCACGAGGGCGGTGAAGAGAATGGGCAAGTGCCACCCCCAAGCAGATCGGCGTAAACGTGGCTTGCAAAATGGGCAATTGAGCCGCGTCAGAGCCAATCCATTGAAGGAGCTGAGTGTCAAGTAACCCAAAGTTAATCGCCTGAGAAAGTCCGATGACGGCTACGAGTAGCGGAATTACTGCGCCGCGTAGAAAACGCTCAACTGGTGGCCAAAGGATATAGAATTGCTCCTCAGCCGCGAGCGACCATGTGAATGGCAGGACTCCAGCGGCAATCCAGTTGGATGTATACGAAATGTAGTAGGGGAGCTCGGCATGGAAAGACGGTGCGGAGCCAGCGTCTGGCTTCAAGTAGTAAAGCACTGCAAGCGCAGCGAGCATGGCGTAGTAAATCGGAAAAATTCGCAGTGTCCGGCGGGCATAGAACTTGCGCAATGAAATCGTGCCGTGACGGTCACGCTCGCGCAGTAGCAGGCTGACGATCAAGAAACCGCTAATCACAAAGAACATGTCGACGCCAAGAAAGCCGCGATTCGACATGGGCATTGAGTAGGCAAGCTTCGGTACAGCATGACTCCAAATTACGGCCAAAATGCTGATCGCGCGCAGGCCGTCCAACGATCCAAAGATTCGCTGGTCAAGATATTCGCCGTGATTGGGGGTCATGCTGTACCGAGGCTGCAGATTCAAATTTCTAGGTCCGTTTGATCTAGACTCTTGTCGGAATAGCATAGCTACAGATTTCTGCTGGAGTGATTAGAATCGACCTGTGCTTGCCGCCCTCGCTCTTGCGTTCTTGGCCCTGGTTGAGCCAGTGAGCGCTCTTGTGCTCGAGAGATCGACCGTTAAAGAGGATCGTTCCGAGACGAGGCTGACTTTCCGGACCAGTGCGACGCTCGAATACTGGATGCTGGCCCGGACGGCGGCTGCGGGTCAGTCCGCTCCGCTCAGGATCGAGGGCATGCGGCATGCCGTCGAGATTATGCGTACCGCTGAGGAAGACGGCATCGCCTTGGGAGCGATGGGGGACGCAGTCTTCGCACAGGTCGCCTCGATGGAAGAAGCTGCGGATCTGTTTGCCGAGGCGGGCGAGCGGGCTGCGCTGGACCCAACGCGACCTGGGTTGGAGCTGAGCCGCGAGCAACGTGTGGCCCGTTTCTCAGTCTTTGAAGAAGCCGCGCGCGCGCTCGCAAGCACCGAAGCGAGCTTCCGATCGATTCATTGGTTGGCTCGGCAGGAGCGCCAGGAGAAGTTCGCCGCGACTCTTGAGGCCTGGTATGGCGAGAAGCAGTCGGCGGCGATCGCCTTTCTGCTCGACGGCCTCGGCGAGCCGGACCCGCAACGAGCGATCCCGATCTACTTGGTCACCAGCATGCCGAGCCCTGGAGGCTGGACTGTGCGCACGCGCTCCGGTCCGAGTTGCATGGTGTCCTTGGCGGATCACAAAGGTGATTTGCGGACCGTGGTGGAGCTGGCCGAGATCGTCGTGCATGAAGCGCTGCATGCTTTGGAGGAGATGACCGGCGAGCCTGGCTTTGACGCCGATACACCCAACCTTCTGCGCCGCCGCTTGGCGACTCGGGACCTGCCCGTGGCCTCGAAACGGGCGGCGGCGAGCGCGGCGATTCGGCAACTGCCACACGCTTGGGTCTTTGCGCATACCCAAGCGACGATGCGCCACGTGTTTGGCTCGG
>JBDQJC010000030.1:0-34379 GCA_040264055.1 Planctomycetota bacterium | reverse complement strand
GTAGACCGCCAGCACCGTGCCGCGGTTGTCGCGCGTGGAGGCTTCGCTGAGCCAGCTTTCGATGACCATGTACAAGCCGGAAAAGGCGAAGCCAGTGGCGAAACGCAGCACTAGCCAAGCGGCGAAGAAATCCAGCAGCCCCGCCCCCAGCAGCGCGAGGGTGGCGAGCGCGCTGAGCACCATGAAGCCGCGGATATGCCCGACCCGTGCCACCACGCCGGGCGTCACAATGCAGCTCAGCACGAAACCGCAGAAATACGCCGAAGCCGTGACGCCAATCGCGCCAGTGCTCCACCCCAAGCCCTCCGCCCGAATCGGCAGCAAAGTCATCTGCAATCCATGCCCACAAAGCAAGATCGCAACTGCCAACAGCAGCGTGCCCAGCTTAAATAGGATGGAGGTCATTGCGAATGCGAGTGCGCGTGGGGCGCGCCGACCCCTAGAACAAGGCTGGGCCTAGCGGCGAGCGCGGAGCATCATAGCGAGGGCGCAGGTTCGGCTGTCGCCGACCGCTACACAGGGCATCCAAACGAACCCAAACGGTCTATCCGTCGATGCCCGTCGTCTCGCTCGGCGGGGAAAAGATGTCGAGGGTTTCGCAGCGTTCGATGGCGTAGGCGGAATGCGGGACGCCGCCTGGGAGTTGCAGAACCTCGCCGGGGCCGAGTTCGACTTCGTGGTACGCATCGGTGCCGGGGGCGCCGAGGCCGAAGCGCACGCGGCCGCTGACGATGTGGGCGAACTGTTCGTTTGGGTGCGCGTGGCTGGGCACATCGCAGCCGGCTTCGAGCACGACTTGCGAGATCATGGCTTGCGTGCCGATGACGCGGCGACGCTCGAGCTTGTCCATCGGGAAGTCGGCGGCTAAGTCGGCCCAGCGGTGGATGATGGCGTCGGTCATGCTTGTTCCAGGATAGGCTCGGGATCGATCGTAGGGATCGGTTCTATCTGCCGCGGCTTCCGCTGGAACCAACGCGGATCAAAGGTGAACAGGTGCAGCATGACCATGCCGAGGCTGAGGTCGGCGAAGTCGATCAGCACGATCAGACCGAGGTGTAGCGCCAACATCGCACCCCAGATCCAGGGCCGTGCGCGCGCGAGCAGAGCCAGCGGGGAGAAGGCCAGTTCGAGCCCCAGCGCACCCCAAGTCGAAACCTGCAGCAGCCATTCCGGTAAGGCCGAAGTGAAGTCGTGCACCGCGCCGGGCCGCGCAAGCGGATTGTCGAGCACACGACGCATGGCCGTGCCGTCTTGCCAGGACGGGCTAATCAGCTTGGTGTAGCCGCTGTAGGTATAGCCCAGCGACATCAACACCCAGGCCACCCGATGCAGCGCCGGCGGCATGGCCCAATCGCGTGGCTTCGCAGCGTGTAGCAGCAACAACATGCCGACATACGGCAGGCTTGGATTCGAGATCAGCGGGTTGCGCCCGAACATGCAGGCCATCAAATACCACAGCAGCACCGCGGCGATGCGGTCACTTCGCCCCAGCGCCAACATCAAGCTCAGGCCGACAGCGCTGACCAAGACCATCGTCGCGATCAGCGGCGAGTCGATGTAAGCGAACAGGTTCGGGAAGGCCGGCAGTAAGGGGCTACTGCTCGCGTCGGGTAGCACACCAGCATGCGAGAACATCTCTTCCGCCCACGGCAGCAGCTGCACAAAGTGCACCAGCAAGTACACGCCGAAGACGACGCGGAACACGCGATAGCCGCCCAGAGTCCAGCCGTTATTCATCGCAGCGGCACCTGCAGCGTGGTCGGAAGCTCGCCTAGGTCCGTGCCCGGCAGCGATTCGTAGCGCAGCCGCATCGGCATGCGCACGGTCCGCGGGTCAATCCCCAGCTCGTGCAGCAGCGGCGCATCCCCCGTCAGCGCATAGGCCAGCACCGCCTTCAACATCGGGCGCGCGCGTTCATCTTGCGCGAGCACCGGGCCATAGGCCAGGGCCGCGCCGTAGATGTTGCGTCGGTTGTACGGGCCCTGCAGATTGGCATAGCTGTCGCGATCGAACTCGATCGATTGCTCGCCGCCATCGATGCTCGTCCATTCCAAGTAGATGCGCGTCGAAAAAGTCTCGAGCCCCTTCACCGACGAAAACACTTTCGGCGCGGGCGATGCCATCGACGCGGCGCCGACGCCCTTGACTTCCGCCACGCCGAATAAATCGCCAACCATTTGCAACAAACCGAGCAGCAAAATCACGATCGCAGCAATCTGCACGCGCAAGCGTTTCAAGCGGCTCGGCCCCACACTTAAGGGGTCCAGATGGGAAACCTCGCTCATTCGACGACCTCGCCCCGCAGCATGCTGCCCAGCTTCAACTCGGCAACTTCGTCAAAGCCGCACTGCGCTTCCCAATGCCGCGGATTGCGGTAGGTGCCAAACAGGATGTCCCAGATCGGCAAGTCGGCGTAGTTGTAATGGTGCAAACGAGTTTGATGATGCACGCAGTGCATTTCGGGCCGTTGAAAGAAGGGGCCGATCCAATACGGCGTCTTCACATTCCAGTGGTAGAACAACTCGGCGAGCCCGGTCAGCAACAAGGCATAGGCCGAGGCAAGCGGGCCCAAGCCAACCAAGAAGTACACAATCGCCGTCGAGATCAGACTGTTCACAAAGATCTCGAAAGGATGCTTGTAGAAGGAAGTGATGATTTCGATGCGCCGCGGGCTGTGGTGCACCTGATGGAACCAGCGCCACAGAAACGGCAACTGATGCCGCGCACGGTGCCACCAATAGAACACAAAGGTAATCGCGACGTAGCCGACGATCGCTCCGCCCGTCGTGCCCAAGGCGTCGGCCGAAAACAGCCGATACTGCGCCATCCAAGGATCCCAGGCCAGGGTCGCTACGAAGGCGACCAAGAACTGTATGCCATTGAGCAGAAAGGCCCGCCCCCACCAACCGCGCACCCGCGGCCATTTGCGTCCGCCCCGCACGACCTCGATCAAGATCATGACAGCCGCCACAGACAGGACAAAAACCGGGATCATGTCACCTCTTCCTTGGGCATCCGGCACTGATTCTTTCGCACTGCATCGGAGCAAATGCCATCCTATCGCCATGGTCTTCCTTCGATCAGCTCGCCTTGCGGCGAAGTGTCTCCTGGCGGCGGCTTTCGCCGCTGGCACCCTTCCTCTGCAGCAAGCCCTCGCCCAGGACCTCGCTGTTGAGAACGCGGCTCAACAGCGGCCCAACTTCCTGTTCTTTTTGACCGACGATCAGCGCAACGACACGCTGGGCTGCGCCGGGCATGAAATCATCAAGACGCCCACCATCGATGGCTTGGCCAAGCGCGGGGTGCGCTTTGAGAACATGTTCGTCAGCCACTCGATTTGCTGGGTGAGCCGCGCTTCGATCTTGACCGGCATGACGGCGCGATCCTTTGGCACGCCCGACGAGCCGGACCGCGTGACCGAGGCTTCGATGGCGGGCTTCTACCCGCGGCTGCTGCACCAAGCCGGCTATCGCACCGCGCACTATGGCAAGTTTCACACCCGCCTGCCGCGCGGCACCAACCCGAAGGAACTGTATGACGAGATCGAGATCATCCATCTCAACCCCTACTTCAAAAAGCAACCCGACGGCAGCTTGCGGCACGAAACCGAAGTCATCGCTGACCGCGGCATCGCCTTTTTGAAGTCGCAACCAAAGGAACAACCCTTCGCGCTGAACTTATGGTTTAACGCCGGGCATGCTGAAGACGGCGACCACCGCCCCGGCATCGGCCATTTCCCTTGGCCGAAGGCAGTCGACGGCATGTACGACGACATCGAGGTTCCAGCGCCGCGCTTGGGCGACCCCGCGATTTTCGAGAGCCAACCCGACTTCTTGAAAGAGTCCATTAACCGCAAGCGCTGGTTCTGGCGCTGGGACACGCCCGAGAAATATCAGACCAACATCCGCGCCTACTTCCGCATGATTTCGGGCATCGATCAGGCGATGGCGCGCGTGTTGAAGACGCTCGAAGCCGAAGGATTCGCCGACAACACCATCGTCATCTATTCCGCCGACAATGGTTACTACATGGGCGATCGCGGCTTCGCCGGCAAGTGGTCTCACTATGAGCAATCGCTGCGCGTGCCGCTGATCATCATGGACCCGCGGCCCAGTGCCGATGCTGGCCGCGGCAGGGTCGAACAGCGTAACGTGATGAACATCGACCTGCCGTTGACCTTCCTCAGCTGGGCTGGCGTGAAGGTTCCGAGCGATTACGACGGCATGGATCTGTCGGCGACCGTGCGCGGCGAAGGCCCGCGCTATTGGCGCAGCGCCATGTTCTTCGAGCACGTTGCGGTGCGGCCCAATCTGTCGTGGGAGGGCGCGCGCAACGATCGCTATAAGTACGCGCGCTATTTTGATCAGCCTAAGGATGCCGAGTTCCTGCACGACTTGCAGAAAGATCCAGACGAACTGGTCAATCTTGCGAACGATCCGGCCTACGCCGAGGCTCTGGCGGAAATGCGGATCATCACCGAGCAGTTCATCGAGCGTTTCGGCGCACCGGTCACGGGCTCGCTGTACGCGAAGAAGAAGGACTAAGCAGGACTCAGTCGTGCAGCACCGCGGTCGGCCACCAAGCATCCAGTAGCTCGGTCAGTTCGGCCTGCAAGGCCGGGTTGTCGATCGGCCGCAGTTCCTCCGGGTCGGCGCGAACATCGTAGAGCTCGGGCGCAAGCGCCGGGTCACGGTGAATCATCAGCTTGTACGGGTCGCGTAGCACCCAGCGTGTGACCCAGTTCTGACCGGGGTCGTCGATCGATACCAAGTCGTGGGTGCCCGCCGTCCCGAACACCGGGCCGCGCGGCGCCGCGCCTTCGGTGCCGACTTTACGCAAATCACGACCGGGCCAGTGCGCCGGAATCGGCAAACCGCAAGCCGCCAGAATCGTCGCCGGAATGTCGACGCTACTGATCGGCGTCTCGCGTAGCTCGGGCGCAAGCTGCCCCGGCCAACGCAGCATGACGGGCGTGCGTACTCCGCCCTCGTAAGCCGTGCGCTTGCTGCGCGGCGCATAACCGTTGGCATTCGGGCGCTGGATCCAACCGTTGTCGGTCACGAACACCACCAGCGTGTTCTCGCTCACACCGATCGCATCGAGGTGCGCGAGCAGCTCGCCGCAAGTCTGATCAAACCAAGCACACATCGCGCGGTACTTGGCGATCGGAAGCGGCACGCCTTCCTTCTGATACTGCTCCAGCCACTCCGCCGGAGGGTTGTGCGGCGTGTGCGGTAAGAAGGGCGCGTACCACAGGAACCACGGCGTGCCTTCGGCCTCGCAATCGTCAATGAACTCAGTCGCCGGGCCCAAACCCTCGCGGCCAATCTTCAAGCCGACATCGCCGTGCCGCCCACCGCGCGCCGTATCGCCGTGCGTCATGCCCTCGGTGAAGCCACCGAGCGCGGGCGCGCCCTCCCACCACTTGCCGGTCTGCATGGTGCGATAGCCCGCCTTCACCAGCAAATCGGGAAGCGTCTCAAGCGACTCCATGTGCTTCAGCATTTGCGATCGATCCGTGCCCTTCGGCGGATCATTTCCAGTGATCTTGTGCTGGTGCGCGTGCAGCCCGGTTGCCAGCGTCGCCAAACTCGGTCGGCACAAGGGCGCAGCCAAATAGCCGCGCGGGAAAACCAAGCCGTTCGCTGCTAAATCATCCAAGGCCGGCGTGCGCACTTCCTTACTGCCCATGAAGCCAAAGTCCGACCAATGCTGATCGTCGGAAATGATCAGCAGCACATTCGGGCGCTCGGGCTTCGCCGGTTCAGAGGGACCTTGCGAGCACGCAATCGAGAAGAGTCCGAGACAGAGGGCTGGCAGCTTCACGCACCCAGCCTAGGCGCGGAACGCTAGCCTGGACAGGTTTCCTTGCACTCCCCCATGAAGTCCCTCGCTCTCTTTGTCACTCTTGCACTCTTCGGGTGCTCTCCGCTGCCGCCCGCACCCGAGGCGACGGCGGATGTCGGGCCGCCTCCGCTCAAAGTCTTCATTCTTGCTGGGCAGTCGAATATGGTCGGCGCCGGCATCGTTGCGGCCGATCCAAACCGCAATGAAGGCAAGGGAACGCTGGAGTATCTGGTCAAGTCCCCCGCGACTTCGGAGGACTACGCACATCTGGTCGACGCCGAAGGCAACTGGCGAGCACGCGACGATGTCTGGATCTCGTACTTCGAACGCGAGGGCAAGTTGTCGGTTGGCTATGGCTCGAATGAAGGCACGATCGGACCCGAGCTGGGCTTCGGTCAGATTGTCGGCGAAGCCATGGATGAACCCGTCTTGCTGATCAAAGTCGCTTGGGGCGGCAAGAGCATTGGCGCGGACTTCCGTCCGCCGAGCGCTGGTGGTGAAGTCGGGCCCGCGTACACCGATCTGTTCACGCAAGTCCACGCGGTGCTCGGCAGCATCGGCGAGCGCTTCCCCGAGATTGAGCACACCGGCTACGAGTTGCTCGGCATCGGCTGGCACCAAGGCTGGAACGATCGCGTCAACCAGGCCTTCAACGATGCCTACGAAGAGAATCTGTCCTGTTTCATTCGCGATGCCCGCAAGGAACTCGGCATTCCTGACCTGCCCTTCGTGATTGCCGAAACCGGCATGAGCGGGCACGAAGAAACTCACCCGCGCGCGCTGTCCTTGATGGCAGCCCAGCTCGCCGTTGCGCAGCGCGAAGAGTTCCGCGGCAACGTCGCCTTCGTCGGCACACGCGACTTCTACCGCACCAAAGAAGAGTCGCCATCGGGCCAGGCTTACCACTGGAACAACAACGCCGAGACTTACTACTTAATTGGATCGGGCATAGGCGAGGGCATGCTCGAACTTCTGAAGCTGCAGCAAACGAAATAGCTGACCGGCGATACGTAGACATGCTCCTACTCACCACCCTCGCCATGGCCCTGCAAGCGCAAGAACCTCTTGCAGCGCCGCGGCCCAACATCATCGTCGTGCTGGCCGACGACCTCGGGTATGGCGACCCAAGTTGTTACAACCCGGATTCGAAGATCCCGACGCCGGCGATCGATCGGCTGGCCGCCGAAGGCATGCGCTTCACCGATGCGCATAGCCCATCCAGCGTCTGCACGCCAACGCGCTATGGCTTGCTGACCGGGCGTTATTCCTGGCGTACCGGGCTCGATCGCATGGTGCTTTGGCCCTGGGACCCTCCGCTGTTGGAACCGGAGCGCATTACGCTGCCCGAGATGCTGCGAGCGGCGGGCTATCGCACGGCTTGCATCGGGAAGTGGCACTTGGGTTGGGATTGGCCGCTCGACGAAGAATCTTCGGTCAGCGCCGAGATTAAAGGACTGCAATGGCCCCGAAATCAAGCGGGCGCGATCGGCCGGCGCGTGAATTGGTCGCGCCCGATCGCAGGCGGCCCGATCGAACATGGCTTCGATCACTACTTCGGTGACGATGTGCCGAACTTCCCTCCTTACACCTGGATCGAAGGCGACCGTGTCGTCACCAAGCCAACGATCGCGAAGCCGCAAGGCATGTTTGGTGCTGCCGGGCCGGCCGCGCCCGGTTGGGATTTAGGCAGTGTGTTACCCACGCTGAACCAACGCGCCGCCGCGTGGATTGATGCACAAGCGGCCGAAGAAAACGCGCCGCCTTTCTTCCTGTACCTATCCCTAACCGCACCGCACACGCCAATCGCGCCCAGCCCCGATTGGCGCGGCAAGTCCGAGGCGGGCGACTACGGTGATTTCGTCGCGCAAACCGATGGTGTGCTTGGCGAAGTAATGTCCGCGCTTGAACGCAATGGCTTGAGCGAGAACACGATGATCGTGTTCACGTCGGACAACGGATCGCCGCAACGCGATGGCACAAATATGTCCGGTCCAGTCGGCGCGGTAAAAGAACGCTTTGGCCACGACCCTTCCGCACCCTGGCGCGGTTTGAAATCCGACATCTGGGAAGGCGGGCACCGAGTGCCCTTCGTGGTGCGTTGGCCTGGCGTCGTGCCGGCCGGCGTCGTGCAAGACCAGCCTTGGATTCACGTTGACCTGTACCGCACGCTTGCCCACTTCCTGGATCTGCCGATCGACCCGAGCCAAGCAAGCGATAGCGTGTCGCAAGTCACCACTTGGACTGGGCAAGCCACAAGCGGCGCGCGCACGACCCTCGTGCACCACTCGGGCAACGGCGTGTTCGCGATTCGCGAGGGTCGCTGGAAGCTGATCCTCGGACGCAGCTCGGGTGGTTTCACGCGCTACACACCCCCAGAAGAGGCCCCCGCCGGCCAGTTATACGACCTGCAGGCTGATCCTCAGGAACAGCACAACCTTTACGCCGAAAACCCGACCGTCGTCGCACGATTGACTGCCAAGCTCGACGCCATTCGCCAGCTTCCAGAAGCGACCACGCGCTGAATCGCCGCCCCATGTCCCCGACTCGCACCTTCGGCCTGATTTCCTCCTGCTTCGCGCTGCTTGCTGGCGCGGCGCTTGCGCAGGAAGCGCCCCACCCCACAGCGAAGGGGGCCAGCAAAGTGGACCCGACTCGCTTCGAAGCAACGAAGTTGGTCACCGCACTCGATCGGCCGATGGAGTTGACGGTCACGCCGGATGGGCGCGTGCTTTGGATCGAGCTTGGCGGCAAGCTGCGCATCTACGACCCTCAGACCAGCGAGGTCATCGAAGCCGGCGAGTTGCCCGTGTTTGCCGAACAAGAAAACGGGCTGATCGGCCTCGCGCTCGACCCAGATTTTGAGCGCAACAGCGAGCTTTACTTGCTGTACTCACCGCCCGATTTTTCCGGCCAGCGACTCAGCCGATTCCGACTCGACGGCAACACGCTCGACCGCGCATCGGAACAGGTGCTGCTTACTTTTGAGGAGCAGCGACGCGAGTGCTGCCACCATGCCGGCGCCTTGGAGTTCGGCCCAGACGGCTTGCTGTTCATCGCGACCGGTGACAACACGCACCCGGGCGGTGATGCCCAAGGCTTCGCGCCGATCGACGAACGTCACGACCGCTACCCATTTGACGCGCAGAAGGGGCCATCCAATACCCAAAGCCTAAGCGGCAAGATCCTGCGCATTCGGCTGACTGAAACCGGCTACGAGATTCCCGAGGGCAATCTGTTTGCCGACCCCGCCGAGGGCCGCCCAGAAATCTATGTGATGGGTTGCCGCAACCCTTGGCGGATCGGCGTCGACCAGAAGACGGGCTACTTGTATTGGGGCGAAGTCGGCCCGGACGCTGGCGGCGACGGCGATCGCGGCCCGCGCGGTTACGACGAGATCAATCAAGCGCGCGCGGCGGGCAACTTTGGCTGGCCTTATTTCATCGCCAATAATCAGGCCTATCACGACGTCGATTTTGAAAGCGGCGAGATCGGCCCGGCTTATGACCCGCTGGCCCCGGTCAACGCCTCGCCGAATAACACCGGCGCGCGCGTGCTGCCGCCGGCGCAGCCCGCTTGGATTTATTACCCCTATGGCGACTCCGACAAGTTCCCGGAACTAAACGCGCCGGGCGGCCGCACCGCTTGCGCGGGCCCGGTGTATGACTTCGACGCCGAGTTGGAATCGAGCACCAAGTTCCCGGCCCATTACGACCGTTGCTTGTTCGCTTTCGAATGGTCGCGGCATTGGATTACCGCGGTGCACCTCGATGCCGATTCGAACATCGAGCGGCTCGAGCGATTCCTGCCCGAACGCAGCTTCAAGCGCCCCGTTGACCTCGAGTTCGGCCCGGATGGTTCCTTGTACATGCTTGAGTACGGCTCGACCTGGGGCACCAACGAAGACTCGGCGCTGGTGCGCATCGACTACTTTGCCGGCAATCGCGCGCCGCGCGTGCAAGTCGAGCTGAGCAACAACATCGGCCCAGTTCCATTGACCGTGCAAGCCTCGACGGGCGGCACCCACGACCCGGATGGCGATGCGCTGCAGTACAGCTGGCGCGTTCCGCCCATGGACCGCGTGCTTTCGACCGAAGCCAACCCGGAACTGACTTTCGTTTATGAAGGCAGTTACAACCTTGAGTTGACCGTGACCGACCCTTCCGGCGCGAGCGCCAGTACGGTCATGCCGGTGCTCGTGGGGAACAGCCAGCCGCAAATCGCTTTCGCTTCGCCGGCCGATGGCGGCTTCCTCCCCGCCGAAGGCTCGGTCGCTTGGCGGCTGAGTGCCCACGATGCCGAGGACGGAGACGCGTCAACTCAGCTAGCCATGCAAGCGCGGCTTGCCCTTGAGGCGACTTGGTACCCAGGTGCACTGCCCGGCCTAGGCGGCGCAGCCGAGGATTCCGCGCCCGGCCGCGAAGCCATGAAGCGCAGCGATTGCTTTAACTGCCATGCAGTTTCGCATCGCGTCGTCGGCCCCGCGCTGCTCGAAATCGCCGACAAGTATCGCGGCGAGCATGATGCGCTTGAGCTGTTGGTGCAGCGCGTGCGCGAAGGTTCGACGGGAGTTTGGGGACAGATCCCCATGCTTCCTCACCCCCAGCACTCCGCCGCGGAAACCGCGCAAATGGTTTCTTGGATCTTGAGTCTGGATGCAGGCGGCCCGGCCATGGAGGTCCAGCGCGGCTTGTCCGGTACGGTGCAAATCGGCGACAACAAGGGCTCGCTTCTGCTTACTGCGAGCTACACCGACGCCGGAAGCGAGGCCGTCGGCCCACTCACCGCGCGTGCCCAAGTGCGGCTGCGCCACCCTGCCATGGAAGCCGAGTTCTTCCACTCCAACGCGGGCAACTCGGTACTGAATTCCGACTCCGCGACTGGCGGAGCCTTCATCGGCGCGATCAACGCCGGCAGTCATTTGCGCTACGAAGCCATCAACCTAGCAGGCATGGAACGCGTTTCCCTGCGCGTTTCCTCGGCTGGATCAGGCGGCGCCATCGAGTTCCGCGCCAATGCCATCGACGGCCCGCTGCTCGCACAAACCAAGGTCGAGCCAAACGGCGCCTGGGAAGACTGGTACGAAATCGAAGTGCCCATCACCGACCCCGGCGGCGCGCACGATCTCTACATCGTCTTCACCAACCCCAACGGCGGCGGCGGCTTGATGAATCTCGACCGCGTTTGCTTCCTGCGAGCGAACGAAGCCGCTCCCGAGAATCTAGATTCCAACTGAATGCGATCGCTCATCGCTTCGAACTAGCGATCGAGCGACTCGAGGATTGGCGAATCGCCTTCTTGCATAGCAAGGAAAGCATCTTTCGAATCCATGCCGCGCCAGCGCAGACCGACCAGGATTTGGCCGCAGATGCCACCGAGCGTGTTGCCCGGACCGGTGGCGATCAGTTGATCCGGCGCGTGTTCGCACAGCGCGACTTCGAGCAAACGGGTGAAGTCGTAGGTGCCAACGATCTGTGCGCCGAAGGTGTAGTCGCGCAAGCGTTCCGGGTCGGCCCCCCAGGAGGTGTGGCGACGACCGAGGCCATCGATCAGCTCGATGTCAGGTTGCGCAAAGGCCAGTTCTTCGGCGAACAGGCGCGCAGCTTGCGCGGTCGCGTCGACCAAGGGCGTGTGGTACGGACCGTGTTGCGCAAGACGCAGCGGATAGCTGATGCGGCCCTGCTGGATCGGCTCGAGCGTGTCGAGCGCTGCCTTGAGCCCAGCGCGGGAACCGGCGAGCACCGCTTGCCCGCCCAGGCGAATCGAATGAAAAAGCTCGCCCGCATGCTGCGTGGCCGCTGCTTCGACCGCGGCGCGACGCTCGGGGATCACGCGCCAGTCTTCCCCCACCAAGGGGTAGACGATCTGCCCGCCTTCGGCTCCGTGCTCTTCTTGCAGCAGCGACATGCGCTGCACCAAGCGGAAGCCATCTTCAAAACTGAGTGCGCCGCCGGCCGCCAAGCCGGTGTACCAGCCCATCGAGTTGCCGACGATCGCGACGACTTCGTGCTGCTCGCGCACTCGCGCTGCGTCGAGCATGGTGCGCAGATAAATCAGCGGCGAGACGTGCGCTGGGCGCAAGTGGCGGGCCGGGCTGAAGCGTTCTGCACGATCGAGTTCGAGCAGCGAATCCAGGCCGAGTTCGGCGCGCATCGCTTCGGCGGCCTGCACCCAAGGGTGGGCCGCATCAAGTTGCCCCATGCTGCGCTCGGTGTAGGAGCCGCGGCCAGGCAGGACGAGCACGACGCGACTCATGCCGACACCTCGCGCGCAGCTTCGAGGATTTGCTCTTCGTCGACCAGGACAAGATTGGCGGCGTCGGCGAGCGGGATGTAACTATCCATGCCGCGCACCGATTTGATGCGGCCTTGGTAGCCATGCTCGGCAAGATCGGCGATCACCGCGTCGGCGATGCCGGCACCGGTTGCGCGGCATTCGTCAACGACCAGCACCCGTCCGCATTCCGCCGCGTGCGCACGCAGCGCTTCCACAGGCAAGGGGTTCAGCCAACGCAGGTCGAGCACACGCGCGCGCTTGCCTGTTTCCGCTTCGAGTCGGCGCGCGGCGCGCAGCGACATGCGCAGGCCGTTTGCGTAGGACACGATCAGGAGGTCCGAAGCCTCGGGATGGTGGATGCCGACTTCGCCGGGCAGCAGCGCCGAGCCTTCACTGCCGTCGGGCGCGGGGTAATCGCACAACCAAGCTTCATCGCCGGCCTCGTACAAATCGCGCTCGTGGTAAAGCGCAATCGGCTCGAGGAAGACCACCACCCGACCGCTTTCGGCGGCCATGGCCATCGCGCCGCGGAACATGCGCACCGCGTCGTCGCCGCGCGACGGGCAGGCGATCGCCAAGCCCGGGATCTCGCGCAGGGCGCCAATCGCGTTGTCGTTATGGAAGTGCCCGCCGAAGCCTTTTTGGTACGCCAGCCCAGCGATGCGTACGACCATCGGGTTGGTGAAGGCACCGTTCGAGAAGTAAGCCATCGAACAAGCCTCGCCGCGCAGCTGGTCGATCGCGTTGTGCAGATAGGCCAGGTATTGGATTTCCGGCACCGGCAGCAAACCCACCTGCCCGGCACCCTGCGCCACGCCCAAGATCGTCGTCTCGTCGAGCAAGGTGTCGAAACAACGGGCTTGGCCAAAGCGTTCCTGCACGCGTTGCGTCAGCCCATACACCCCGCCCTTGCGGCCGACATCTTCGCCAAAGATGATCATCTCGGGGTGGCGCAGCATTTCGTCATGCAATGCTTGGTTGATGCGCGCAGCCAGGGTGCGGCGGGTGCTCGAAGTTTCTTCCTCGGGCAAGCGCCGACCAAACACCTTCTTGCGTGCCTTCTTGGGCAGCGCGCAAGTCGCGGCGGCGCGCCACGCATCGGGATCGACTGGGGCCAGCGGACGCATGACTTCCTGCGCGTCCACGATCTTGGGCCGGCCTACCGCTTCTTCCATCGCCGCGCGCACGCGGGTGCGGGTGCTGGCCAGGATCTTGCGCAGTTGCTCGGGCGTCGCCGCACCGGTTTCTACGAGGCGGCGCGCCGCAGCTAGGACCGGATCACGCGATTCCGTCTGTTCAATGTCCTCGAGTGTGCGGTACGCCGTTTCCACGTCGCTGCCGGCATGTCCCCAAAGACGAATCGTTTCCAGCCGCAGGAAGACCGGCCCGCGTTGCTGCCGGCAGGTGCGGATCGCCAGTTCGACCGTGTCCCAGACCTGATCGATTTCGCCGGCCGCGTTGAAGAAACTCAGGTGACGGCGGCCGTCCCAGGTGTCTTGCACCCAGTGCGAAGGCGTTTCCACGCTGATGCCGCGCTGGTTGTCTTCGCAAACGAACAGGATCGGCACCGGATTGCCCTTGCGCTTGGCGTAGCGCGCCGCGTTGATGCCGGCCAGGGCGGTGGCGTGGTTGGACGAGGCATCGCCGAAGCTGCACATCACGACCGAGTCCTGGGGCAGATCGCTAAGCGATGGCAAGCCGGCTTCCATCGCCAAGCGGCGCGCGCGGCCCAATGCGAAGGCCATGCCAACAGCCTTCGGTACATGGCTGGCGATCGTCGAGGTCTGCGGCGGCACCCAAGCGGCGCGACTGCCCCAAACTTTGTGGCGCCCGCCGCTGGCCAAATCTTCGGCCGACGCGGTCAACGAAAGCAGCACATCCCAGGCCGGCGTGCTGCCGGGGACCTGGCGCAGCCGCGAAGAGAACAGCGCGCCCGAGCGGTAATGCAGCAAGCAAGGGTCGGTCGGCCGCAGCAGCGCGCCGAGCGTGGCGTTGGCTTCGTGACCGGCGCTTGAGATGGTGTAGAAGCCCTGGCCACGGGCCTTGAGCGCTCGCGCCGCCGTGTCGAGGCTGCGCGACAGCACCATGTCCTCGAACAGCTCGCGGGCGCGCGCAGCCGTTAAGCTACTGCCTGGCCGCAGCGGCTCATTCGCCGCCAACGGCCGAACCGTCGCCGTCAACTCAGCGAGCAGGCGATCGAGCTTCTGCTCAACAATCGTGACGCGGTCAGCGCTCATGCTTCCTGGGCGTGGGGGTTGCCCCCAGCCAGACCAGAAGAATAGTCGCGCGGACCGCTCAACTCGACTGGGGCAGCCCAGGGGTTTAGCTCGGGGCGCACGGCTAGCTTGAGTAGATTCGCATCTTGAACTTGGTCATGGAGCCGCGCGACGCGCTCTTTCGTAATCTGGATCCACTGCTTTGCCATCGGCCCCTCCTGGGTTCTTCCAAAGTTCACGCTTTCCGACCATGCGCGCCTCCAGCTTCCTCCTGAACCTCTGCCTACTGCTTGTCTTGCTTGGTCCCGCCGCGGGGCAGGAAGACACGAAGACGCTGCGCGTGTTCATCTTTGCTGGGCAGTCGAACATGGAGGGCGCGGATTCGAAGGTGGCGGACATCGAGCGCTTCCCGCCGTTCTCTGGGCTGGGCGAAGTGCAGAAGGATGTGATGTTCTCGTATTGCTTGGGCCGCGAGAACAAGACCAAATCGGATGGCTGGGAAGAACTGCGGCCGACGCGGAATATGGTCGGGCCCGAGCTGAGTTTTGCGCGTGAGTTGAAGCGGCATATCGATGCGCCGATTGCGATCATTAAAGTTGCTGCGGGTGGCACGCACTTGGCTGGCGATTGGAACCCCGACGAACCGCGCGGATTCGAGATGTACCCGCTGGCGCTCGGCTGGGTAAGTGAGGCGCTCGCCGAGCTGGACCGCAAGCGCATCCCCTATCGGCTCGAAGGTTTCGTCTGGCACCAAGGCGAGAACGACATGTTTGAAGAAGGCGCGATGCCGGCCTATGGCGCCAACTTGAAGAACTTCCTGGCGCGCTGGCGCGCGGACTTGAAGGCGCCCGAGCTTCGTTTCTATATCGGCGAACTTTGCACCAAGACGATCTGGGGCATGGACATGCGGCCGCGCATGTACGCGATTCGCAAAGGGCAGCGTGAGGTGACTGACGCCGACCCGCTCGCCGATTATGTGCCCACTTCGCACGTTGGCGTCGAGATTGGTGGCGGGGTCGGGCTGCACTACCACTACGGCACGCTCGGGCAGCTCGAGCACGGCGTGAATCATGCGCACGCCTACTTGCGCAACATCGGCAAGCTGCCGAAGGTCGAGCGTCCGTTGAAGAAATGGCCCTACGCCGAAGGCAGCAAGGTGAAGCTGTTTGTGCTGGCCGGTCATCGCAACATGGAGGGCGAGCGCGCCTTCGTGCAGGAATTGAAGCCGCGCGCGTTGCTGAAGGATCAAGCCAAGGTTGCCTACCGCTATTCCGTCGGCGCCGGCTTCAAGGAATCGAACGGGTGGGAGCCGCTCGGCCCCGCTGGTGCCTACGACACTTTCGGCCCAGAACTCAGCTTCGGCGACCGACTTGCGCGCAAACAAAAGGCCAATGTCGCGATCGCAAAATACACCGATAGCGGTTCGCAAATCATCGATTGGACGCCGACGGGAAGCTCCGAGGCGCCGGAACGGCACGTCTATCCGCACTTCATCGCGTTTGTGCGCACCAGCATGCAAGAGCTGCGCGAGCGTGGCCACGAGGTCGAACTTGCCGGCATCTTCTATCACCTGGGCGAGAACGATATGTCCTTCTATCCCTATCGCAAACAGGCGGCCGAGCGCTTGGGTGCGCTGGTGGCGCAAAGTCGCGTCGACCTGGAAATGCCCGCGTTGCGCTGGTTCATCAGTCAGCAGCCGCCGACCGATCATGAGAACGTCAACAAGGTCGACGTAACCGCAGGAATCGCCGCGCTCGCAGAGACGGACGCGCACCTGGTCCACATCCAAGCATTCGACCTACCCGGGCGTGAACAGAATCTGGTGATCACGACCGAAGGCATCGTGGAGCTCGGTGCGCTGCTCGCGAAGAGCTTTCTGGACCTTGACTGAGTCCCTTCACGACTCTTTCAGCCTCCGTGAAGACGATCTGACCGGGGCATCGATCATCAAGTTGCTGCAAAGTCACCTGGCGCATGCAACAAAGAGCTCGCCCGAAGGCGCGGCGCATGCTCTGAGGCTCGACGATCTTCGCCAGCCGAAGGTCACTTTCTGGTCGGCCTGGCACGGCGATGCACTGGCCGGTTGCGCTGCATTGCGCGAACTTCATTCGAGCCACGGCGAGATCAAGTCGATGCGCACCGCCGACGCCTTTCTCCGTCGCGGTGTCGCCGCTTTGTTGCTTCAACACATCATCCAAATTGCGCACGAACGCGGCTATCGAAGATTGAGCTTGGAAACCGACAATACGGAGGCTTTCGCGGCAGCGCGCGCGCTCTACACCAAATTTGGATTTGAACCTTGCGCGCCATTCGGGGACTACGTCAACGATGGCTTCAGCATCTGCATGACGCGCGTGATCGGACAACATCGAGTTCATGACTGTGAAGTCCATCCTGACTGAGCTTGAATCACTCCGCAACGTGATGATCCACAAGCGCAAGTAGAAGTGGGATGCGAATGAGAAGCAGCTTGGAGTGAAGTCAGGCGATATTCGCAAGATCGCGAAGTGGCTGCAGAAGGACCATGCGCTCGCCGGCTGGGGATTGACCCGGGATCGCATTGCCAAGTCACCCGGCGGGCTCGATTTGGATGCGCTTCTCGATCGCATCGAAGCCGAGATGGGCGAGGCTCCCGAGCTGATCAAGTGGTACATGAACTTCTGCCTAGCCGAGGTCGGCATTCAGTTCCCGAAGCTCCGCAAGCGCGCACTCGCCATCGGCAAAGCAATCGGCGCCTACAGCGACTACCCCGAGCGGAAGGGCTGCATCTCGCCCTACGCACCGACCTGGATCAACGAAATGGTCAGTCGCCAGAGCTAGCTTCGGCGGCGCGCGCCTCGGCTTCGATCATTTCCTTCATGCGGGCAAAGTTCTCCGCTTGTACGCGCTCGCCTTCGCGTTGCATCTTCTTGCCGAAGAAGAGGCCCATCAGCTTGAAGACGTGCTTGAAGCGAGCCTTTGAGTACTGCGTGACCCGTGTGGAAGTCGGCGTGAGTTCGTCGAGGTGGTAGCTCACTTCGAGTCCGAAGAATGCGCCGTCGAGCTTGACCGCGAAACCATGCGGCGCGTTGTGCTCGGTGACCACTCCGGTCATCTTCATCTTTCGACCATTCTCTTCGTACACGTGCCAGAAGGTCGACCCGACCTTCTCAGGTGTCTCGTGCGTCACCCCAGCATCGACCAAGTTAGGAACGATCTTCTTCAGATTGGACTCGTCGTCCAAGAAGTCGAAGACGATCTGGCGCGGCGCCTGCATCTCGGTGCCGAAGGTGTTCTCCATGAATCGAGAATAGCAAGCGGCTGCAATCTCGTGGCTTCGGCGCGCGCTGGGGTATCTTGATTGCGGCGGAATACCGGCTGGAATCGCAGCGGGCCGCAGACAGACCATGATGAAGCTCCTTGCGCTCCTGATTCCTAGCACGATCACGCTCTATCTCGGCATCGGCGCCGGATCCACGGCTCCATCCGACGAGAACAAGTACGTGCTCGATGCTGATACCGGAATCACGCTGTTGGAGGGATTCGACGCCGAGTTGATCTATGAAGTGCCCAAATCGCAGGGTTCGTGGGTCGCCATGGCCTTCGACCCGAAGGGCCGGCTGATCGTTTCCGATCAAGATAGCCAGGGCGTGTTTCGCGTGACGCTGCCGCCGGTGGGCGCCAAGGGGCCGATCGAGACGAATGTCTATGTCGAGAGCCTGGAAGGCTTCCCCTATGACCCGATCCCATGGGGCAGCCGCACGGTGGGCGGCGCACTGGGGTTCTTGTACGCCTTCGACAGTCTGTACATGTCGTCGATGAAGGGTTTCTATCGCATTCGCGACACCGACGGCGATGATCAATACGACGAGTTCACGCTACTCAAGAAGTTGTATGTGGGCTACGAGCATTCGGCCCACACGATCATCAAGACCGAAGACGGCCAGGGTCTGTACTTGGTTTCCGGCAACCACTCGCGCGTGCCCGAAGGCGTGCAGCCGCTGCAACCGCCGGTTTGGGGCTTGGATTCGCTGCTTCCTGCGATGAACGATCCGAGCGGCCACGCCATTGGGGTGCGCGCGCCGGCTGGTTGGATTTGCCGCATTTCGCCCGACGGGTCGGATTGGAAAATGATCGCTTCGGGCTTTCGCAACTCGGTCGACATCGCGCTGAACCGGGAAGGCGAGCTGTTTACCTATGACTCCGATCTTGAGTTCGACATCGGAAGCCCGTGGTATCGACCGACGCGAGTGAATCATGTCACTTCGGCCAGCGAGTTCGGCTGGCGCGCCGGTTCGGCGAAGTGGCCCGAGTACTTTGCCGATAGCAATGGCTCGGTGGTCGACATTGGTCCGGGTTCACCCACCGCGATTAGCTTTGGCCATCATTCGAACTTCCCCAGCCGCTTTCAGGACAAGCTGTTCCTGTGCGATTGGACTTTCGGGCAGATCTACACGGTCGAGTTGGAAGAAGATGGCTCGAGTTACACCGGCAGGGAATCGGTGTTCTTGAAGGGCGAGCCGCTCAACATCACGGCGATGCGATTCGGCCCGGACGGCTATATGTACTTCCTGATTGGCGGCCGGAATACCGACTCGAAGTTGTATCGCATTCGCTATGTCGGCGACGAGAAGCCGGGGCCCGGCAAATCGCTGACCAAGAACCAGAAGCTGCGCGATCTGCGCCATGCGCTCGAGGTGTTTCACGGCGATGCAGCAAGGCGGGCGGCGGGCGAGGCGGCAGGTGGCGCCAAAGCCGTCGAGACGGCTTGGCCCTACCTTGGGCATGAAGATCGCAACATTCGCTACGCCGCACGGTTGGCGATCGAAAACCAAGAACTCGCCTTGTGGCAAGACCGCGTATTCGCCGAAACGCATCCGCGCGCGACGATCTACGCCGCGATCGCGCTGTGTCGGCACGGCGAGCCAGCGTTGACTAGCCAGATTCTGCGCAAGCTCACGCAGCTGGATTTTGAAGAGATGGAGCGGGAAGACAAGCTGGCATTGCTGCGTGCCTATTCCCTGTGCTTCATTCGCCTTGACCCGCCCAGCGCAAGCGAAGTCGATGCCGTCATTGCGCAGATCGACCCCGCGTATCCGGCGAACGACGAGGCCTTGAATACCGAACTCTGCCGCGTGCTGAGTTATCTCGATTCCCCTACCGTCGTCAGCAAGACAATCGGCCTGATGAAGGTCACGCAAACCAAGGCACTTGCTTACGACGCCGAAATGCTGGGCCGTCACGAGTACGGCAAGGTCATCTTGGAAACGATGGCCAACACGCCGAATAGCCAGAACATTCAGTACGCCTATTCGCTGCGGCGCGTGCAAAACGGTTGGACCTTGAACGACCGCAAGGAGTACTTCTCCTGGCTGAACGAAACGCTACAGAAGAGTGGCGGACAGAGCTTCGCCGGCTACATCCGCGCGATCCGCGAGGATGCGATTGCGCACCTTCCGCCGGAAGACGCCGCTTCCGTCGGCTGGCTGCTCGGTGAGATTGGCACCGTTGATTTGAGTACGCTGCCGCTGCCCGAAGGCCCGCCGAGGAATTGGACGGTCGACACTGCCCTGGCGCTCTTCGAAAACGGGTTGACGGGGCGCGACTTCGAAAACGGCAAGCGCATGTTCTCGGCCGGCAAATGCATCGCCTGCCACCGCTTTCAGGGCTCCGGCGGGCGTTCCGGACCAGATTTAGGTTCGGTCGCGCAGCGCTATTCGATGCGAGACATCCTGGTTGCGATGGTTGAGCCGAGTGACTCCATCTCGGATCAGTATCAAGCCAGCGTCGTCAAGCTGAAGGACGGCAACATGATCTACGGCCGCGTGATCTACAAGAATGCGCTTGAGATCGCGGTTGCCTCCAACCCTTATGACTTCAGCAAACTCACGAAAGCGCCGGCCGATCAAATCGAGAGCATCGAGCCTTCGCAGGTTTCGTTGATGCCTCCTGCGACCATCGCGCTGATGAACGAGAACGAGCTTGCTGACCTCATGGCCTACTTGGTTTCGGGCGGCGACAAGAAGCACGCAGTCTTTGCCAAGCAATAGGGCGACGCGATTCGACCCCGTCGCTCGGTCTAGTCGCGCAGCAACTCGAACTCAACGACGACCGGGAGATGGTCCGAGGCAAGCGGCTCGTCCATCACTTCAACGCCATGCACCCGCCATGCGCCACGCGGGGCCGCAAGCACATAGTCAATCTGCTGATCCGGGTTGGTTGCCTCCCAAGTCAACAGGCCTGAAGCGGCACTGCCATGCGCCCAGCCGTAGGCCTGCAGCTTCTTCAGAGGCCCGCTGTCCGGGGTGGCATTCATGTCCCCCGCCAACAGCGCCGGCATCTGCGTATCTGCCCGAAAGGCGCGCTGAATGACATCGACGGTCGCAAGCCGTGCTTCTTGCGAACCAATCGTGTCCAGCCAATCAAAGTGCGTATTGATGAAGCGCACCGTCGCGCCTGGCCCAAACACTTCGCTTAGGTCGATGTCGATCGCCATCGCCTGGTAACGACTCGAGCTTGCGCTTGGGATCGACTCGCCGCCCACCCAGGTGAAGGGGTACTTGCAAAGAATGGCGTCGCCATAACCTTTGTCGTCTTCCTTCGAGCGGCCAAAGACCGCGTGCATGCCAGTCAGGTGGCCGAGCTCGAGCGCCATCGCCTTGTTGCCGATTTCTTGCAGCCCCACAATGCCCGCGCCCGAACGCTGGATCACCTGCGCGATTCGCTCGAGATCGGTTTCGCTATCGGTACCCAGCCCATAATGGATGTTGTAGCTCAGCACCTTGATGATCGCCGGCGCGGCCGCGTCGTCGTGGGTAGCCAAGCCTTGGCAAGCACCCAGAAAAGGCGCAAGCAGAAACACGAGGCAGCGGGAGGCCCGAAGCACGCGATCGATTAGGGAGAGACTCCGCGCACCGCCCAAACTCGCGCCTCGAGGACGATCGATCCATCTCCGCCGTCTGCAACCAAGCGGGAACGAATTCGCTCGCGCAAAACCTCGCGTTGTTCTGCGTCGAGACTCGCGACATAGGCACCCGCCGGCCCAGTGCCAAGAAGGAAGGGGTTCCAATAGTCATCGAATGACGCAAAGTTCTGTTCGATCGAAAGCGCCTCGACCTCCACTTCGAGCATGCCGGCTTGTTGCCACAGCTCCTCGAGTTGTTCCTTGCGGCAATACGGCATGTGGCCCTCGTCGCGCGCATCCGCGCTTGGGTCCAAGGCAACAGCTTCGTCCCAAAACACGCGCAGCATTTGCATGCCATCGCTGTAGTCCCAAACAGCCGCTGCGATCACGCCACCCGGCTTCGTGACCCGGCGCATCTCGACGACTGCTTTCATCGGATCTGGAATGAAGTTGAGCACGAGCAAGGACAAGCAGCGGTCATAGCTGTCGTCTTCGAAGCGCATGGCTTGTGCATCGCCAACCTCAAAAGCGGCGCGAGCGTCAGGATATTGCTCGGTCGCGAAGTTGACATACGCTTCCGAAGGGTCGATCCCGGTCACTCCAGTCAGCGACTTGTCTTCAAGCAGCGCCGATGCGAGCGCTCCGGTTCCCGTCCCGACATCGAGCACGCGATCACCGCTCGAGACTCCGGCGAAGGCAATGAAGCCTGGGGCAAGCGGTCGGCTCCAGCGCCCCATGAATTGTTCATAATTCCGTTCTTCGGCAAACATCTCAGCATTCTCTGGGGAGGAACTCGAGTCTGACTCTTGGCAGGCCACAAGCGAAAGGCTGCACGCCACGGCGACGCAAAGCGCAGGATTTCGAAGGTGATTTGGAAACGTCATGACAGGCAAGGATCTTGATGAAACGACGCACGGCGAGGCTTCGGTGTGCTCACACTAGCACGCACTGGGGCTCACCGTGCGGGCCGTGCCCGGTTATCCTCGGCGCAGGGCGGCAGCGCGCCGCCCCACCTGCTTGATCCCGCCGTCAGAAACATGCGACTTCCCTTCCTGTGCCTTGCCCTTTTCAGTTTGATTGCCCCGCTGGCGGCTACCGCGCCGGCTCAAGAAGCTGCGCCGGCGAAAGCGGTTCCCCGCGTGCTCTTCTTGACGCATTCGGCGGGCTTCACGCACTCAGTCGTGCGACGTCCGGACGGTGGTGGCCTGGCCTTCGCCGAACGCGTGCTGACCGAGGCCTCTGCGGGCCGGCTCATTGTCGACAGCACGCAAGATTGCTCGGTCATTGAAGCTGAGAACCTGGCGAAGTACGACGCGGTCTTGTTCTACACCACCGGCAAGTTACCGATCAGCGAAAGCGGGAAAGCCGCTCTGATCGACTGGGTGCGACAAGGCGGAGCTTTCTGCGGCGTGCATTGCGCCACCGACACTTTCTACGAGTTCGCCGATTACATGGGCTTGGTGGGCGGCGCCTTTGATGGCCATCCATGGCACGAAAAAGTCACGATGAATGTCGAGGATCGTGGTCACCCTTCGACGGCACACCTGGACGCGAAGTGGGTGCTGGTCGATGAGATCTACCAGTTCAAGTGGTGGCGACGGCACCCGAACCATGTCCTGCTTTCGCTCGATACGAAGGCAACCGATGTCGCGCGCGGCACGCGCGCCGACCGCGACTACGCCAACGCTTGGTGCAAGGACTTCGGCCAAGGCAAGATGTTCTACACCGCGCTCGGGCACCGCGAAGACGTCTGGACGAATCCCGTCTTTCAGGAACACCTGATTGGCGGAATTGAATGGGCGATCGGCGGCGAAAGCGTTTCCGTGCCTGCGCCGGCCGGGGCCCTGCCCCTACTCGACGTCTCGATCTCAAATGCGGAAGCGGCGCTTGCCGGATGGAAACAGCAGGACGGGTCCGAGGCGAAATGGAGTGTCGCGACGGGCCCTGGCTCGGCACATATGGCCGTGAAACCGGGCACCGGCAACCTGTTCACGCGTGCGCAACTCGGTGGCGATTTCCTGCTGCACGTCGAGTTCATGATTCCGCCCACCCCAGCCAGCAACGGCTGGCAAGACCGCGGCAATAGCGGCGTCTACATTCATAGCCGCTACGAAGTTCAAGTGCTGAACTCATTCGGCACACCCGCGGCTGACCTGCGCGCTGGCGATTGCGGCGGGATCTACGGCAAGCACGTCGCGCGCGTCAACGCCTGCAAGCCGGCCGGCGAATGGCAGAGCTACGACATTGAGTTTCGCGCCCCGCGCCACGGCGAAGATGGCACAAAATCCGAGAACGCACGCATGAGCGTCTGGCAAAACGGCATCTTGATTCACGACGATGTCGAAGTCGATAGCCCGACCGGTGCTGCTGCAGCGATGAACGAACCCGGTTTCGGACCGCTCATGCTGCAAGACCACGGTCACGCGGTACGCTACCGGAATATCTGGTTGCTGCCTCGGTAGGCCTCGCCCGAAGCTCGAAGCCTGCGTGACTAGTCGTCGCCGTAGCGCAGGTGATGAAGTCGAGCGACTTCGTCAACTGTCAGCTCTGCGGGTAGAGCGCGTTCCTGGTGAGTATGCGTTGGTGTCACTTTTTCGATCACATCGCGGTCGAGTTCGAGTTCGCGGAAGGGCTTTTCATTCCGGTAGACCACGACTTGGTCGCCCTGAAACTCGACCCGGGCGGACCGCCACGCATTGTCTTCGTGTTCAAGGTAGTGCCAACGCCAACTACCAGCCGCGTCACGCACATACAGGCTGACTTGATAGGGCTCGATCAGATTGCTGTAGGTCTGCACGATGCAGTATTCGCGTCCATCCGGCGACTCACCCGTCAAAACAATCCCGCTCTGGCCCGGCCGCACCGTGGCGATGTACCAAGCAATGAGCAGGAGCAAGAGGATGCCAACAACCGAGAAGAACCGGATGAAGCCACCCGAAGAGCGGGCAGTTGCGGAATGGTGAGAGACTCTTGAATGCATCGATCGTGCGAGAGATGACTCTTCCCGATAAGTGTACAAGCAAATCGGGAATGACTTCGCTACCGCCGTTTCAGAACGACTGCGCCCACCTTCTCGACCTCTACCCAACAGCAAGTAGCTCAGGTGCCAGACCCAGCTCAGCCAACTGCGCACGGATCTCGTCCAGGTAGATCGGGTTCATGACCACCACCAGGCTCGGCGGCGTTGCGACCAGGGCTTCCGGCAAGACGACTTCTTGGCCGGTGCCGGGCAAATAGTGCCCCGCCTTGTGTGGATTGATGTCGACCACTTGCTCGACGACGCCTTCGTTTAGATCGAGCGCACCGAGGAAGGCCACGGCTTTGGAGCCGCCGCCCCACACCACCGGCCGTCCGCCGGCCGCGCGCGCGGAAGTCAGCGTCGTGCGCCAATGCTCCACCTGTTCGGCCGCGCGCGTGACGAAGCGTCTCAAGTCCTTCGCGGTGTCCGCCGCCGTGCCTTCAATCGGAAGACTGCCCATTTGCGCACCCTTCGCCGGGCGCGCGGCCAGACTCAGCCACTGCTCGCCGTACTCGCGCTCGACCGCGTCCACGGCAAAGCCGCTCGCGCGAAACAAGCGAGCCAGCGATCCGGCGTCGAAGTAGGAAACATGTTCGTAGTAGACGTCCCAGAATGCACCTTCGCGCCAGACGCGGCGTGCGTCCGGAAGGTCAAACCAGACCCGCACATCGGCGCGCTCGCCGATCCCCGCTCGCACCTGTTCCAGGAAAGCAAGCACTTCATGAATATGCTCCAAAGTGTGGCGGCAGAACACGAAGTCGCGCGCTGCAGCGTGCTCAGGGCGGAAGAACTCTTGGCGGTATTCGACCTGGTCGCTGGCCTCGAGCGGCAGACGCCCAGGCACATAGGCCGGATCCACGCCCAGGCCAGTCGCGTCCGCCGCACGGCACAACTGCAAAAGGAACTCGCCTTTGCCGCAACCGATTTCGATCAGCGAACGCCCTCGCAACTCAAAGCGCGCCACCAGCTGTTCGGCCAACTCGGCAGCGAAACGACTGAAGGTCGGCGAGTATCCCTGCGTTTCCTCGTAATCCTCCGAGTACTCGTGCACCTGCGAGTCAAACAAGGTATTGCTGACAAAGCCACAGTTCGTGCAGAAGCCGAGGCGCAGGTCGCGCCGCGGGTAAGCCAGCGCCGCTTCGCGCGTCGGCATCAACAGGCAAGAATGCACGGGCGTCCCGCGCAGGGTGTAGAAGGTTCGCAGCCCCTGGTTGCCGCAGGCCAAGCAATCGAGATCTGGCGCGTCGGCCGCAGTGAAATCGACCTTGGCGTTCATCGTGTGCGATCGACCGCTGGGCTGGGTTGCTCGAGCACGGCTGGCCACGGCACGGGCACCAGGAAGCGCCCGCCGCCGGCCAGATACTCAGTTTGCTGCGCCTGAATCTCTTCGCGCGCATTCCAAGGCAGAATCAACACATCATCCGGACGTTCGACGAGCAACTGTTCGACCGGCAGAATCGGAAGATGCTTGCCGGGCATGAATCGACCGTGTTTGTGCACATTGCGATCGACGACGAAGTCGAGCAAGTCGGTGCCGATGTCGGCGACCTGGAGCAGCGTCGCACCTTTGGCTGCAGCGCCGTAGGCGGCCACCCGACGCCCATTGGCGCGCAAGCCCTCGAGCATGCTGCGCAGTTCCGCACAAAGTGCGTGCACACGACCCGCAAAGGCGCGGTAGTAGGCCGGTTCACACATTCCGAGCGCTCGCTCTTCAGCGAGCAGCGCCGTCTTGCGCGCACTCGGCTGCGCAAACGGCTCCACCTTGATGCGCAGCGAGCCTCCGTGCACCGGGATGCGCTCGACCTCATTCAGGTGCAATCCATGCCGCGCGAACAGCGCATCGAGCGCGTGCACGGAGAGGTACAGCAGGTGCTGATGGTAGATCGTGTCGAACTGCAGTCCCTCAATGAGGTCACGCAGGTACGGCATTTCGAAGACGGCGACGCCGTCCTCGGTAAGTAGGCGCGCGATGCCCGCGACGAAGCCATTGGTGTCGGCGACGTGTGCGAGCACATTGTTGGCGTGAATCACATCGGCGCGCAAGCCATCGGCGGCCAGTTGCTCGGCAAGCTCTTCGGTGAAGAACTCGGTTCGGGTTTCTACCCCGACCTGTGCGGCGGCTTCCGCGAAGGCAGCTACCGGATCGACCCCCAAACACGGGATGCCAGCTTCCACGTAGTTGCGCAGCAGGTAGCCATCGTTGGAAGCCAACTCGAGCACAAAGGAATCTGCGTTCAGCTCGCGCGTTTTGATCAGTCCTTCGACGCACGCGCGCGCGTGTTCGAGCAGATAGTCATTGACGGATGAGTAGTAGAGGTAGGACTCGCCGAACAGCAACTCCGGGGACACCGTTTCATCGATTTGTACCAGCGAGCAATCGGTACACAGGACCACACGCAAGGGCGCACTTGGCTCGGGAAGGTCCAGCTCGTCTTCGCGCAGCAGGCGGTCGGCGAATGCGGTCGTGCCCAAGTCGAGCACTGGTTCCAGTGCCGCGGATCCGCAAGACCGACAGTGCTCGATCTGGCTCATCGGTGGCGCAGGTTGGCGAGGAGTACGCCATCGTCGATCAGTTGGCGGATGTGATCGACGCGGCGGAAAGCCGGACCTTCGAACTGGTCGAGCGTGAGCCCGCGTTCCTGGTAGACGGCGAGCAGCTCGCGCACGCCCTCGCGCACGGTCCAACGCGGCGCAAACTCGGGAAATGCCGCGGCAAACTTGTCGCCGAGCACGCGGTAGTTGCGCACATCCGGAAAGTGGTCGTCGGCGAAAGTCACGGTGGAACCCGGAACTTCTTCGGCGACGATCTCGGCTACATCGCGGATCAGATAGTTCTCGCTGCTCGATGTGATGTTGAAAGCCTCGCCGGCAACTTGCTCGGCCGGCGCTTCCAAGGTCGCGATGAAGGCACGCGCAATGTCCTCGATGTGCACCAGGGGTCGCCAGGAGCGGCCATCGCTCTTCAGCAGTACCTTGCCGGTCGTGAAAGCCCAAGCCGTCAAATTGTTGACGACCAGGTCGAAGCGAAGACGGACCGAGGCACCATAGGCAGTGGCATTGCGCAGGAAAACCGGCGAGAATCCAGGCCTCGTAAGTTCGGCCAGCGCCAACTCCACGGCAACCTTGGAAGCCCCATAAGGTGTGACCGGATTGGAGGGCGCACTTTCGTCGAGCGGCGTGTCGCCCCCCGCGCCGTAGTTCGAACACGAAGAACTAAACACGAAGCGCTCCACACCTGCGTCGCGCGCCGCCCGAGCAAAAGCGACCGAAGCGTGATGGTTGATCGCGTCGGTCAATCCCGGGTCGAGGTCGCCAAGCGGGTCGTTCGAAAGCCCCGCGAGATGCAGTACGCCGTCAAAGTCAGCCAAAGCACCCGGCTGCAGTTGGTCGAGGTCGCGCAGATCGATCTCGAGCGTCGGCACCTTCGGAAGCCCGGCCGGATCGCCGTAGGTGCAGCGTCGAAACAGGTCGGAATCCCAGCCGATGACCTCGTGGCCGCGCGCTTGCAGCATCGGGACCAAAGCGGTGCCGATGTAGCCGAGGTGCCCGGTGACTAAGACCTTCACGGGTTGACCCCACTCGGGATCCACGGCGCAGCGCCGCTCTCCCACATGCGCTGCAGCAGATTGCGGTCGCGCACGGTGTCCATGCACTGCCAGAAACCTTCGTGCTTAAAGGCCATCAGCTCGCCATCGCGCGCGAGGCCTTGCAGTGGTTCGAGTTCGAAACCTGTGTGGTCACCTTCGATGTAATCAAACACGCCGGGCTCCAAGACGAAGAAGGCACCATTGATCCAGCCTTCACGTGCCTGCGGCTTTTCCGAGAACTCGGTGACGCGGTCGCCTTCGAATTCCATGTGCCCATAGCGCGCAGCCGGGCGCACCGCGGTGACGGTCGCGAGCTTGCCGTGCGCTTGGTGAAAGGCGAGTAGCGCGTCGAGGTCGACATCGGAAACCCCGTCGCCCCAAGTGAGGAAGAAGCGTTCGTCATCCAACCAAGGCTGCAGGCGTTTGATCCGCCCTCCGGTATCGGTTTGCATGCCGGTGTCGACCAAGTGCACTGTCCAGTCCGGCACTTCCGCAGCGTGCCGGCGTACCTCGCCAGCGCCCAAGCGCACCGTCAGGTCGCTTTCTAGTGCGCAGAAGTCTTGCATGTACTTTTTGATGACCTCGCCCTTGTAGCCGAGTGCGATGCAGAACTCGTCGTGCCCGAAGCGGGCGTAGTGCTGCATGATGTGCCAAAGAATCGGTCGGCCACCGATCTCGACCATCGGCTTGGGCTTGATCACCGTCTCTTCCGAGAGACGGCTGCCGACTCCGCCGGCAAGGATGGCGACTTTCATGAGGCCTGCACCCCGGCGTGCTGCTCCAGCCCAGCTTCGAGCCGTGCCGCGCGTTCCGCAAGTTCCGCGAGACGGGCCGACAAGGCTTCGGTTGGCGCGAGGTCGAGTGCATCGAGCACCGTCGCCCAGCGATGTGCGTGGTCATGATGACGCAACATGTTCGCCACATTCATGCAGCGAATGCGCTCGAGCCGTTCCGGCTGCGCATCGAGTTCTTCGATCAGCCCGGGCAAGCCGGTCTTCTGATCTTGAATCGATAGCACCGCATCTTCGTGCGGGAACTGGCGTTCGAAGATGTCCGAGTTGGACCGGTCCCCGATCAGCACGGCACCGCCGGCTGCGCCCTCGTAGTAACGGAAACCGACTTCTTCCTGCCCGCCAGTGTGCCCAGAAACATCGAGCTTGGCCGGATTCACGATGAAGTAGCGCGAGCGTTGCACCAACTCAATGAAGTGCTCGCGGTGCTGCCAATGATCCTTCAGCGAACCGATGCCATCCAGCGTGTCGTAGAGATAGAAGCGACCCTGTTCCCGCGCCCAAACGCGTAGCTGGTTGTGCTGGGCTTCGTCGCGTCGACCCATGCCAAACACATCGATGCAGCGCTCTAGCCCACGCGGAAAGGGGTCGAAACGCAAGGTGTCAACCGAAGGCGGCAAGTGCACACAGGGTCGTCCGATGGTCGCGCTTAAAGCTTCGACGCTGCCCGCGCAGCCAACGAAGACCAAATCGCAACGCTTCAGTGCTTCGATTTCGCCGGGGCATCGGCGCCACTTGTCCTTCCATAGCTCCTCGATGAACGCCACCATCAGGCCGCCGGGGTTGCCGCGGTGGAAAACCGGCAGCATGCTGCCGACATCGCCTAGACCTTGCATACCGACGAACACCAATTGGGTGGCCGAATCAAGTGCAGGCGGTGGCCCGAGCAGCGGCGCGGCGAGCGCCGGGAAGCGTCGGTAGAGTCGCGCGCCGAAGCCGTAGTCGATGCCTTCGGGCGCGATCACTTCGGCGCCATCCAGCTCTGCGATGAGGTCTTCGAAGGTGAACAGCAGTGCCCGTGGGCGCTCGTAGAGCCGCCGACGCAGCGACACGAATTGCGTGCGCGGCGGCGTCGCCGAAGCTTGGGGGGCAGGATTCATTGGGGGGTGACGAAACGACTGCGCAGGCCGGAGGTCCCTCAATGTGTATCGGATAACTGTTTCCGTAAAGTTAATCCGATTGGGGGATCCGGTCGCGACTTCCCCCTTCCAGTAGGATGAACTCCCCCGCGCTGGCTTGAACAGCACCAGAGCGGCGAGGGCGAGAACGAGGCGGCATGAGCAAGCAAGAGCAATACCGGAAGGCGATGGACAAGTTCGAGCGCCATGTAGTGTATCGCAACTTGGGCACGGTTGTGGCTGCGGTCATCGTGCTGCTGCAGCTCGTGAGCTTGGCCATGCTGCCGTGGGGTCAGGCTTCGCTCGCGTGGATCCCGCTGTTTCTTTTGGCCTATGTGCTGGCGGATTTCGTCAACGGCCTGATCCATATGGTGATGGACAACGCCGATGACTACACCTCGGTGATTGGCCCGCTGGTTGCGGCTTTCCATCAGCACCATCATGTCCCGAAGTATCGAGACCGCCCGGCGGCGCTGGTGTTTCTTGCCGAAAACGGCATGAAGAACTGGCTCGCCGTCTACATGATCTTGCTGGTCGTCGTGCAGCATCACTTGCCGGCAAGCTTGGCTTTCATGCTGCTTGCATTCAGCTTGCTCTCAAGCTTCGCCGAGCTCAGCCATTATCTTTGCCATAACTCGACGCATCGCTTCGTGCGGCTGCTGCAGTCGGCGCGAGTGCTGTTGCATCCGGAACACCATCGCGTGCATCACGAAGCGGACAACACGCACTACGCCTTCTTGAATGGCATGACCAACCCACTTGTGAACTGGATCGCGAGGCGGGTTTATCCAAATGGATATGTCGAGACGACGGACACGCATAGCGCGCCTTACTTTCACGAGTCTCCATGAGGTCTTCGGCGTTGGCCCCCGTATCGTTCACCCTGTATGCAGCCTGAACTGAGCCGCGGCCACAAAGGAGGAATCGAAAGAGCCACCCAAGCGTGAACTTGGGTGGCTTCTGCTATGGCTCCCCGTTCGGGACTCCCTTTGAATGGCTCTCGGGTGGCAAGGAGAGTCTTGTTTGGATTGGACCAGTTCTCTGAGGGGCCGGTCATGGAACTTCCCGCAATGCTGGGTTTCCATTCCGCGGGCTTTCACGCAGATACAACACACACCCAAGATGTAGGACCACCGAATGTCAATCAATGAATCCAAGCTTCAAGATCTTCTCGGCCAAATGGTCGGAGATATGGGCGCCGCTGCCGTCGCACCCTTGGTCGCACTAGGCGATCGCCTCGGACTGTACAAGGCACTCGCGGACCATGGTCCGAGCAGCACGCATCAAATCGCCGATGCCACGGGTACTACCGAGCGCTATGTGCGTGAATGGTGTGCCGCGCAAGCCGGTTCGGGATACATCGAACTCGACGCTGAATCGGGCAACTTTTTTATGACACCTGAACAGCAAGCAGTATTCGCAGACGAGAACAGTCCTGCTTGTATGACCGGAGGCTATCACGCCATCGCATCGTTGTTTATCGATCAGCCAAAAATTGAAAGCGCCTTCAAGACCGGAGAAGGCGTTGGCTGGGGGGACCACAGCGACTGTTTATTCTGCGGCACTGAGAAGTTTTTCCGTCCTGGGTACCAGGCTAGCCTCGTCTCAGAGTGGCTCCCGGCACTTGATGGGGTTTGCGAAAAACTCGAAGCGGGAGCTGTCGTCGCCGACGTCGGTTGCGGTTATGGCGCTTCCACGATTGTGATGGCGCAAGCCTACCCCAACTCTCAATTCATCGGCTTCGACTTCCATGCTCCATCCATCGAAGCGGCAAACCAGCGCGCAGCCGAACACGGTTTGAAGAACATCCGTTTCGAGGTCGCCTCCGCCAAGGGGTTCCATGGAGAGGACTACGATCTCGTGGCTTACTTTGACTGCCTTCATGACATGGGAGACCCGGTCGGCGGTGTTGCCCATACTCTGAAGGCACTCAAGCCAGACGGCACCCTGCTGATCGTTGAACCATTCGCCAAGGATGAACTGATCGATAACCTGAATCCCGTCGGCCGGATGTATTACGCCTTCTCCACAATGATCTGCACACCCGCATCGATCAGTCAGGAAGTCGGTTTAGCACTCGGTGCCCAGGCCGGTCCGAAGCGGCTTGAGAAGGTCGTGAAGGAAGGCGGCTTCAGAGAGTTTCGCCAAGCCGCCGCTACTCCTTTCAACATGATTCTGGAAGCACGTCCTTAGTGAGTTCGGTGCGCAAGAGGCTCCACTGGTGTTGACCCGTGGCCTTTGCGTTCTTGCGCCTCAAAGAGAACTCTCTGCGAATGGCTCTCCGCTCAAGAGTGGAGTCGCGCGCGGGATGGACTAGTACTTTAGTTCGACTCCATCCCCGTCGCGGCGTCAAAGGCTGTCAAGCCGCCGACGACGGGCAACTGCAAGGACGTGGCATCGAGATCAATGCTCAGCTGTGTACCGGCTTTGGGCAGCAGCGTGAAATCGCGATCGCTGGAAAAGATCATCAAGCCGAGGCGTTGACCGGCGGGAATGATCTGATCGTCGGGCTCTAGGTTGAACTCAAGGTCAACGAACTCCCCCTTCTTCAGCGGCTTACTGTCACGCAAAGATTCGGCATTCTGCGGGTCGGCCCAGCCACGCGTAATGATGTTGTCGTTGATGTGGCCACCATCCTCCCATGGCAGCGCGACCAACCACACCGACAAGTTGGCCGCCTTCTTGTTTGCAGCGACGCGAATCTTCAATCGCGCTGCGCCGGAAATGTGCAGCGGCGCGCTCAGTTCTTCGGACACATACATCAAACGGTGCTTGGACTTGTCGGCTTTGGCCAACTCGGTGCCGGATTCCTCGGCGTCATCGACCAGCTTCTCGATGCCCTGGCTCGCGCCTGGGGCAGAAGCCATCATCGCCCCTTGGCCATTGCCGCCCTTCCGCAGGTGCAGGCTGACCGGCTGCGCGGCAGGGTTCGGGTAATCGGCGTAGGCGGTCGCATCATTGTGGCGCGCACCTTCGCGCACGATCCACGCGCGCGGCAGTTCTTCGACGCCGTTGTCGACACCGTACAAGTAGTGACTGAACCACTTGTTCATCAGCTCAGGCGCCGGCGGCCCGCCGTGCCCGCCTTGGTGCAAGTACGCCATCGTGGGCTTGCCAAGCTCCTTCAGCTTCAGATAGACGTCGACGCTGTGATCCGGCATCACGTTCCAATCGTTGAAGCCATGCGAAATCAAGACCGCGGCGCGCACGTTTTCAAGGCGTTCGCGGTAGTTGCGGCTGTGCCAAAAGTCGTTGTAGTCGCCGGTGACGCGATCCTGGTTTTCGTTCATCAACTCATCGCGCACCGTCTTGTTGCACGACTTACGGAACTTCGGGTCGCCGCTGTTCACAAAGTCGTAAAGCACGTCGATGTCTTCCCCCATGTAGCCGCCGGGATGGCGCACCAAACCATTGGCGCGGTAGTAGTGGTAGTACGAGGTGTTCGGCGCATCGGGAATGATGGCTTCCAATCCTTCCACACCGGTCGTCGCGGCAGCCAGCGGAAGCGTGCCGTTGTAGGACGTACCGGTCATGCCGACTTTGCCTGTTGACCAGGAAGCCTCGACCAACTCATCGCCATCCGGCGTGGTGAAGCCACGCGCGCGGCCATTCAACCAATCGATGACTGCCTTGGGCGCCAGCTCTTCATTTTCGCCGCCAATGGTCACGCAACCTTGCGACAGCCCCGTTCCCGGCGACGCCGAATGCACCACGGCAAATCCGCGCGGCACCCAGGTGCCAATCAGCGAACGCGACATCGGTACCTTCCGATTCGCGAAGCGAATGTCTGGCGCATCGCCGCGCTTGGGCGGTTTGGCACCGACTTGATGCTCGGTGTCCCAGAAGAAATTCTTGCCCGGAGCGATGCCGCTGAAATACGGACTGGTTTCGTAAATCACCGCGACCTTCAGCCCTTCGCTATCCGTCTGCCCTGGTCGCGTGACATCGACGTGCATGCGATCGAGCTTGCCGTTGCCGTCGGAGTCGAATTCGGTTTCGACCCACAGGTCGTGCTGAATCCAGTCCTTGGCGTCCTTGAATTCAGGGACGACTTGAGCCATGCCATCTTTGAAAACCGGGCCGACGGCATCGGACTGAACCGGCCCCGCAGAAGCAAGAAAAGGCACGATGGCAACCGCCGCCGTGATCAGCCGTGTGGAGAAGCAGGAAAGCATGCGAATAGCTTAGCTCTTGCCCAGCGGTCGGAGTTGCTTCCGATCAGAGGATGCAGACGGTCGAACGCCTCTCTTTCATGGACGTCCGCCGCACGAGTGGTGCCTGGGCTGGCGTGATTCAGTAAGCAGCTTACTCAAACAACAGCGACGCTCCGCACCTCGGTTCGCTGAAGTGCGGGGCGCTTTTTTTGGCTAGGAGAAAGTGGCTTGACCCCCGACTCCTGGGCCAACCGAGGCACGTTAATCTCAATCCAACAAGCGGTAGTAAGGGCGCCACTTCACACCTTGTTGATCAGAGTCAGGAGGCGCTCGCGCGGGCGATGTTGGTCCAATCGAGTGCAGACCTAACTGCGCACTAAACGAGGCAGCAAAGCGCCTGAGCGAGGGGCCGGGTGTGGGGGCCATCCCCCATGCCCGGCTCCCCCCCCGCATCCCCGAGACAAGTGTAGGACGCCTTCCCGCTATGGTTC
>JBDQJC010000029.1:0-35141 GCA_040264055.1 Planctomycetota bacterium | reverse complement strand
CGATTGGCGACGGGGGAATGGGCCGAGTTGTTTCGTCTCCAGTTCACGCCTGGATACAAGTCGAGCAACCTCGAGCCATTCTTACCCTTTATGCCCTTCTCGGCCGACTTTGCTCACTATGGAGGCTATCGATTCCAAGAGTTGACCGACGGGCTGGGGCGGCCGACCGGGTGTCGAGCCGATCCAACGACGCCGCCGTTTAGCGGTGAGCACAGCTTCGAATTGGCCTACGGAGAAGCCGAGCCGATTCAGCTGACGCCTTGATCGCCGAACAGTGAGACGGCGTTGCGGAAAGTTTGTTCGGCGAGTTCCTCGGCGGGAACCCCGCGAAGTTCGGCCGCGAACGCCAGCGTATGCGCGACATACGCAGGCTCATTGCGTTTGCCACGCTTGGTCTGCGGAGCCAAGAAGGGTGCATCGGTTTCCACCAACAAACGGTCGGCGGGGATCAAGCTCGCGGCCGCACGCAGCTCATCGGACTTGGGATAGGTCAGGTTTCCGGCAAAGCTGACATGCAGGCCCAGATCGAGGAACCGCCGGGCATGCGCAGCGCCTTCGGAAAAGCAGTGCATCACTCCCGAGATGGCGCGACCACGCGAGGACAGGACTTCGTGCAGAGCGTCTGCGGCCGCTCGGCAGTGCAGAATGATCGGCAGCTCATGCGCTTCGGCGAGATCCAGGTGAGCTTCCAGGCTGGCGATTTGGTCGGCGGGTTCGCTCCAATCGCGGAAGTAGTCGAGTCCGGATTCGCCCACGGCGACAAATTCGCCATCGTGCAAGAGGCTCGCAAGCTCGGCCAGACTGGCGTCAAGGTCGGCGGCCTGGGGCACGTCGTTTGGGTGAATCCCCGCGCTGGCTTGTACGCCAGGAATGCTGGCGGCAATCGTGGCGCATTCTCGGGCGCTAGCCAAGTCGACCGCAACTGTCAGCAAGCGTTCCACCCCAGATGCGCGCGCCCGCGCGACGCGCTCGGCAGGGGGATCCGTGTCGGCATGCCAAGTGAGATGACAGTGCGTATCGAAGAGGCGCATGGGGAGGATGGGTTGAGGCAAAAGGGCTATTCCGCAGCTGGCGGAAGTCCGCGCGATTTGCGCAGGCCTTGGGCGAATGCAAAGAGCACGGGCTGGGTCTCCGCGCTCGGCATGCTCTCCAGCAACATGCGATCGCCGAGCAGTGGGTCCAGCGCCAAGGTCGCCAGGATTGCCTGTTGGCGCGTTGCGATGTCGCCCGTGCTGCTATTCCAAAGCGTCGCCAGATCCGCGCCGAGTTCAATCCGGCCGGTTGCGGCAAGCGCCTGAATGGCGAGCACACGCGGGTGGCTCTCAAGCCCGTCCCGGTGGGCGACTTGGATCAAGAGCTCTTGGCTGGCGCGAGTATTGGCTTCAGCGAGCACCTGCACATAGCGAGCATGCATGCTGGTGGTCCCACGTGGGTACTCAAGAATGAGCAGGCGGCCTTGTTGCACGGCGAGGTCCGGATCGAGACGCCACAGGGTGCGCTGGGCCTCGATCCGGAGCAGCACGGGCACGCTGCGATCGCTCAATCGACGCGCGCGCGCGACCGCATCGGGGGCGGACGCGATCAGCGAGGCGCGGTACAAGCTGAGCGCGAGCGCGTCCCGATTCCGCATCTCGGCGTCGATCCAAGCGTCCCAGCTCAATTCGGCCGCCTGTGGTCCGCGGGCAAGGGCTGCGCAGAAGGCCTTGCAGGCCCGCTCTGAGGCGCTCGCTGTCGCGACGCTGTCTGCTCGATCGGATCTCGCTGCCGCTTCCTGCGCGGCTTGGAGGAGCGATTCCGGGGTCGCCGCCTGAGTCGCGAGGGCCGCAACGCGCAGTCCATGCGAGACCCCCGACTCGACGCGTGCCGAGGACCGTGCTGAACTGCCCCAAGCGACGACGAGGAAAGGCGAAAGCAGAATCAGCGCGCGTGTGAGAGAGGGCAGCATCAGGCTCGGTTGTTCCGTTCGTCTGCTAGACTAGTCATCAGGATCACACCGGTTTTTCGCGACGCGAAGAACCCGTGGGTCCGATTGCGCCATGTCGAAGATTCTACGCACTTCGCCCGTCCTCGCGGCTTTCCTCCTCGCATCTTGCGGCGGTGGCGGCTCATCCTCCGGGAATAACGCTGCGAACACAGCTGAGTTGTCCTTGACCGTTTGTTCTTTGGGCTGCAATAGCGGTACCTGCTCGGTCAGGAAGATCCCGGTGAACTCGGACATCGTCTTCACCTTCAACGACAATATTCTGCCAAGTTCCGTCAGCTTGACGTCGATCGCGATGGTCAACCTGACGAACGGGGGCTCGCCGACGGGCAGCTTCCTGATCGATGGCAATGAAGTCACGTTCCGGCCGAGCTACTCGGATACGACGGAAGGAGTGGCTTTTGGGTTTGAGGATTCAAACACCTACAGCTTGGTCTTGTCGGCCGCGCCGGGCGACAGCGCGGTGGTGCGTTCCCGTGGCGGACGGCCGAACTCGTCGCGTTTGTCCTGCACCTTTGAAGCGCGAGGAGTGCGCGACTTCGTGCCTGGCCCTCCGGTCGTCACGGTTTCGCCGAGTATCGAGAATCCGCCGGTCGGGCGTGCCTTCAATCTGACCCTAGCCTTCAATGACTTGGTCCGTTCCTCGCAGTTGCTGAACCCGAATGGCACCAGCCCCACGGTTTCGGTCAGCTTGGTTTCGATTGACGGTTTTGGCTCGGAAGTTGTGTTCCCGCTGGATGGCACATTCTTGTTCGAGAATGACATTGATGCGCGCACGACGACGCTGACCTTCCAGCCCATCGGCGAGTTGCCAACTGGCCAGAACGGGACGCGCTGGGTGCGTGTTGACGTCTCCAACCAGGTCACCGACTTGGTCGGCAATCGTTTGGTCAACGCAGGCAGTTTTATCGTGCCGCTGCCCGAGGAATCTGGCGCGACCGGCACCTTGACCGAGACTTTCGATACCACCGCCAAGGTGGACGCGTTGAAGAGCGCGCCTGGCCTTTGGGAAGGAACCGGTGCACTGGAGAGTGGCCTGAATCCAGCGACCGGCCAACACCCGGGTGGCGGCAGTGGAGTTTTTGGTTCGCCTGATTTGGACGGCTTCGTCTTCGATGCCGGCGTTGCTCCGGCCGCCGGCATGGTGCCAAGTGAGCTTTTGGGCATCGATTTGCCCGTCACCGATGGCGTGATGATGTTTTCTTCGCTTGAGCTTGCCTCGGGCCGCACTGCTTCGGGCATGGGAACGCGGCCGTTGCGCCTGTTCGTGCGTGGCAGTGCTGACATCCGCGGCCGCCTTGACTTTTCCGGCGAAGATGGCGAGGTCAACTTCGGCATGTATCGCCCGGACGATGAGCGTCTGAGCTACGGACAGCTCGGCGCGGACTCACCGACTTTGGAGATGATTGCGCTGATGGTTGACCCGCTCGAGAATGCCGGTGGAGCTGGCGGCGCGGCGGCGCTCGGTGGCGGCGCTGGCGGGACCGGCGGCTTTGGCTGGCACACGGTTCCGACCTACTATGACGACTCGAAGATCGGTTGGTTCTCCGAGCACTCGGGCAGTACCAGTGCGGATCCCTCGCGCTACCGGAATGGTTTGACCGGTCCTGCGATTGTTGGCGTGCATGGCGCGAACGGTGGACGCGTGGGTGGCATGGACGCACTTGGTGCTCCGATTCCAACCGCCGCGGCAAACCAGATTCCGAATGATGCGCTGTCCGGTTCTGGCATGGGCACCCTTGCTTGGCCGCCTAAGGCAAATGCGATCCCTTCCCAGGGCGACGTCAATAGCAAGAGCTGGGCCGGCAACCTCGCTGGAACAACGATCTCGGCGTACAACTACAGCAAGGTCACCTCGGTCTTCTTCTTCCGGAACTTCACCGTTGCGCGCGCTCGTGGCGCGGGCGGAGGCGGTTACTGGACCTCGGGCAAGCGAGGCGATGTTCACGATGAAGATCTGTTCCGGCAAGACAGCTTCGGACAGTTCCTTTCGGAGAACCCGCCGGACTTCGTCCGCTATAACGCAACTCTTCAGGTCAACTTTGACTTCAACGGGTTGCCTGGTGCTGGCGGTGATATCACCGACCCGTCCGATCGTGAGCTTTGGCCGAGTTACATCCGTTGGGATAACCAGGGCGCAAATGTCGTGCACGACGGGGTCGGCGGCGAGTTCACCCCCTTGGTCGGTGGCAACCCGGAACCCTTCTATTCGCTGGATCCAGCGCAAGGCTTCCTCCGCGGTGGCGCGGGCGGCGGTGGGGCCGGCAACTCGCAGACCGGGTCGTTCAACCTGAACCTCAGTTCGCCCTCTCTCGCGCTCGCGGACATTGAGTCTTACCGAGATTCAGACGGCTGTGGCGGTGGTGCCGGCGGCGGTGGCGTGCAACTGCAGGTCGCCCGTGATTTGAATCTGGGAGGCACGATTGATTTGAGCGGTGGCGACGGCGGCACGAGCGCGACCCGAGTCTCCAGCTCGTATCAACTCGATCCCGCAGGCTACTTGGCGAACCGCGCGGGCGAAGCCGGCGGCGGTGGCGGTGCCGGCGGTGGCCTGCTGCTACAAGTGGGTGGTACCACGCAGTTCCTCGGCGGCAACATCGATCTGTCGGGAGGCACGGGCGGGGAAGGCGCGATCGGCAACGACGGCGGCGATGGCGGCATCGGCCTGCTCCGCTTTGAATCGGCGCAGCCATTCACGCTCGGCGATGCTGCTGGCATCGTAACTCCGATCGAGTCTTACGATCTCGCAACGCGCCCCGAGTTCAGCCTTTCGGGTGCCAATCAGGATTCGTTTGTCGTCGATCTGAGCGGCTCCTTGGGTGACCAGACTGTCGATAAAGCGGTCGGTACCGGCGCCGTGTTCTTCAATGGCAACGCAACGGGCGTCGCTTCGGAATGGTATGAAGCAGATCCTGACAAGCTGTTCCTGATCTTCGATTCGTGGGAAGTCACGGTGGAGTGGAGCAACGGTGTTTCGGGTCCCCAGACCATCACCTACAACGATGCCAACCCGACCACTCCTGGACTGACTCCAGTCTGGGCTGCCATCCAAACCGCATACGGTTTCGAGGACGGAGGCACGATCGAAGCCGACCCAGGATCGGAGTATGGCTGGATCATTCCTGGCTACAACACCGCGACGGGCGGCGATGCTGAGTTGCAAGCCGCGCCGGCTTCGACGCGTCTCATTCGTTACCAACTGGTCTTCGATCAAGACCTGGTTGCGAGTTTGATCGGCGCGAACCCAGCGGCCTACTTCGAGGTCACGTCCATCTCCTTCGATTGGAAGGAATAGTGATCGCGAGGCAGCAGGGCTCCGAGTTTCGACTCGGGGCCCTCATTGCATTCTGGAGCAAGGGTGCGCGCGTGAACGGAGCAAGAGGTTGAGTCGCTTGGCCTTCCGATACTTGCTCCCTGACTGTGCCCTGTTAACTCCACAGCAGTTGGTCGCAGACCAAGTTTGTGTGCTGTCGGTGCAAGGGATCGAGGCCTGGATCGATCCAGAATCGGTTCCTGCTGGGGCGACGGTAGAAAAGTTTCCAGGCGAGGCCTGGGTCGCTGCGCCTTGTCTCCTTCATGCTCATCTAGAGAGCTATGACGCGCCCTCGGCAGATTGGCCTCGCGCGAGCTTTAGTGCGTGGGTGCAAGCTCTCCTCGCTTGGCGACAGGGCACAGGCGAGCGCCTTGCTGCGTCAGAATCCGCACGACGCAGCCTCTCTGACTTGGAGGCAGCGGGCTGCGGGCTGGTCGTGAGTTCGGTTTCGGAACACGGAGCTGTTGCATCGGACCACCCTTTGACTTGCCTGCATTGGTCGGAGCTTTTTGAGCCGGACCCGGATTTGGCTGGCACGACCTGGCAGGCATGGATTGCTTCCGCAACGCAAGCAGGACGGCAGGAGGGGAAGGATGCAAGCGAGCTCGCGGCTTCGACAGGACTTGACTTGCCGATCGGAGTCGCTTTGCACGCGCCCTTCTCGGTCAGCCCGGAGTTGGCACGCCTCGCCTTTGCCTGGGCTTGTGACGCCGCCAATCGGCGCGTCTCGATTCATTTGGGCGAACACGAGGAAGAACGCGCATTTCTGGCCGAGCACGCAGGGCCGTTGGCCGAGCTGCTCAGGGCGCGTGGGCGCAGTTTGCCCGATCAACGCTGGAGTTCCCCGGTGGACTGGCTGGAGTCGGTCGCTCCAGGAACTCAGTCGAACGTGCTTGCGGTCCATGCAAGCAACCTCGGCGCGGGCGAACTCCAAGCCTTGCGGGCCAAACAGGTCAAAACGGTTTTCTGTCCAGGCACGCATCGCTATTTCGATCGCGCCAAGCCGGCCTTCGCAGAAGCCGGATTGCCAGCGCCTTTGCTTGGCTGCGATTCACGCGCCAGTAACGCCCAGTTGGACCCCTTTGCCGAGCTCTGCCAAGCGCGTGAGATCCTGCCCGAGTATGCGGCGCAGGACTGGTGGTCGGCGCTGACCACCCGGGCCGCGGAAAGCCTCGGCTTAGCCTCGCGCCGCGGAAGTTTGTTGCCTGGCCGGGATGGACTTTTCTTGCGTCTTCCCGACCCGTTGTTGCGTGACCCCGTTGCGCTCTGCGAGAGTCTTGCGTCGATGCACGGACCACGCCCTTTGGCGCGGCCCGGATGCCCGCCTCCACGCCATGTCTGTAGCTCTTGACCTTATCCGGAATAGCCAGCGTGTGCTGGTTGCCGGTCACCTTCGCGCCGATGGCGATTCTCTTGGTGCCGCAATTGTGATCGCACGGGGGCTGCGCGCCCTAGGCAAGCAGGTCGAGCTGGTGCTCCCGGATCCGCCGGATGGTCGCTGCGGCTTTCTCGAGTCCGAGACCCCTTGGGCTTTGTATGCCGGCGAGGGCTCCTTGCCGAAGCATGATCTGGCGATCGTGTGTGATTGCTCGCAACTCGATCGACTGGGGGCAATGGGAGTCGAACTCGCACGCTTGGCCCAACCCCGGTTGGTTGTCGATCATCATCCATTCGACCGCACCGAGCATCACTGGGATGCCGAGTTCCATGATGTCACCGCGGCGGCGACCGGCTTGCTTGCGATCGATTTGATTCGACAACTCGGCGGCGAGCCGGATGCGCCAGCCCTCGAGGCGGCCTTTGTCGCATTGATGACCGACACCGGCTGGCTGAAGTATTCCAACGCGGACGCGCGCGCTTTTGCTGCTGCCGCAGACCTCGTGGGACGAGGGGTCAACCCGGATAAGGTCTATCGGGCGATTTATCAGCAATCCGATCCAGGTGCGCCGCGCGGGATTGCCGCAGCGCTCAGTCATACCGAGTACTTTGCAGATGGACTCGCGGTGGTCGGCTGGGTTGATAGCGCAAGCTTAAAAGCCGCGCAAGGTGAACTGATCGATACCGATGAGGTGCTCGATATCTTGCGTTCTGTTGGCACAGTCGAAGTCGTCGCCTTCTTGAGCGAGCGCAACGGACGCATCAAGGTTTCCTTCCGCAGCAAGTCACGCGTCGATGTCAACCAAGTCGCGCGCGAGATTGGCGGCGGCGGGCATGCGCGCGCAGCCGGCGCGAACTTCCCCGAAGGGGTCAGCATGCAGGCCGCGCGCGAACAAATCGCTGCGCTGCTCGAGGCCGCCGTTGCAGCCCACGCATCGTCGAACTAGCCGAGGTTTTCGCGTTTCCGGAACAGACCCTGGAAGGCGTAGCGCGCCAGTTTCGGATTCTTGCGCAATCGTCGAATCACGTAGGGATACCACTGGGTGCCATACGGCACGTAGACCCGCACCGGGAGGTCTGCGGCACGGACCTGCTGGCGCAATTCTTCGCGCACACCGAGCAACATCTGCACTTCGACTTGGTCTCTTACTTCTGGGTTCTTCTCGAGATAGTCGAGCAGGCCATCGATCAAGAATTCGTCATGCGAAGCGACGGCGACCCGCGCGCCGCCTTCGAGCAAGATGGCCAAGGTCCGGAGGTAGGCCGCGTTGATTTCCGCAGGGTCTTGGTAGGCGCAATTTTCCGGTTCAACGTAGATGCCCTTGACCAGTCGAACCGAAAGGGGCTGATTGATGGCAACCAGGCGGGCGGCGTCGTCTTCGGTACGAAACAGCATGGATTGCAACACGCATCCGACCGTGGCGCCGAACTCGGCCCGCAATCGATCAAAGACACGCAGGGTTCCGTCAACTGTCGGCGAATCTTCCATTTCGAAGCGCACGAACGCCTGGGCAGCCTGTGCTTCCCTTGCGATCTTTGAGACCATTTCGAAACAGAAGTCTTCGGAAATGTCCAAGCCCATCTGAGTCGGTTTCAGCGAGATATTGAGCTCGAGCTTGCGTTCGATCAGCGCCGCGAGCAATTCCAAATACTCATCGGCCGCCGCTTCGACACCGGCTCGATTGGAAACGGCCTCGCCCAAAATGTCATAGGTCACGTGATAGCCAGCGCCCTGCAGCGATTCCCCCGCAGCGAGGGCGTCGCCGAGTTTTTCTCCCGCGATATAGCGCGTGCTTAATCGACGCACGATCGGCCGCGGCACCAGCGGCATGGTGGAGGCGAAGATGCGATCGAAGAAGCTCATGTCGGGGCTTGGGAATGCTCGCTTGAACCCGGCGACGGACTCGGGGAAGGCGGGGGGATGCAAGCCTCCGCGCCCATAGGATGGCGTGCGCCCCGGTTCTCGCCAAGCCTCTGCCTGGGAGGATGTCGAGCCGCATCGAGTGAGACCGCGTTCCGATCCCCATGTCGTCTTCCGAAGCTTCCCCACGTCCGGCGCTGCTGCGCTTCGGCCTCGGAGCCCTGTTGGCGAGCGTCGTTCCCTTTCTGCCAGGAGTGAACGATCTGGCTCCCGAGGCTCGCGCGGTGTCCGGGGTTGCCGTGCTGACCGCATGGTGTTGGCTCACCGCAGCGCTGCCTTTGCCGGTGGCTTCCCTGCTGCCCGCGCTGTTGCTGCCGGCAACAGGAGCGATCCCGGCCCGTGTGGTGGCGCCCTGGTACTTCCACGACATTCTGCTGCTGTTCCTGGGCGGCTTCATTCTGGCGATCGCTTTGGAGCGCTACAACCTGCATCGACGATTCGCGCTGCGAGCGCTGTCGGTGTTTGGTGCGGGGCCACGCCGCGTCGTACTCGGTTTCATGGTGGTGGGTGCAGGGCTCAGCATGTTCGTCAGCAATACGAGCACCGCTTTGCTCATGCTGCCGGTCGCGTTGGCGGTATTGGACCGTTGCACCGCCGCCGACCGAGAGGTTTTGACTCGCCCCTTGTTGCTCGGCATCGCTTACGCTTGCTCGATCGGAGGGGTGGCGACTCCGATTGGCACGGCGCCGAATAGTGTGCTGCTTGGGCAGTTGCGCGACCGCTTTCCCGAGGCACCCAGCATCCCATTCGGCACCTGGTTTTTCGGGGCATTGCCGTTGGTCGTCAGTTTTCTGGCCTGTGCCTGGTTTGTTCTCGTCCGCGTTGCGCACCGCTTGCCCGCCGAGTCTTCGATGTCGGTGGAAGACGTGCGTCAAGAGCGACGCGCGGCGGGCCGGCGCGACGTAGAGCAGAACCGCGTCTTGGCCATCTTCGGGATGGTTGCCTTGCTCTGGCTGACGCGATCGGGCGCGGACTTCGGCAGTTTGTCCCTTCCAGGTTGGCAATCGCTGCTGCCGGATCGTATCGCGGGCACGCTCAGTGATTCCACCGTCGCGCTGCTCGGCGTGATGCTGCTGTTCCTATTGCCCGGCCGAGCTCGACACAGTGGAGCCTTGCTTGATTGGGAGGACTGCAAGGGCATCCCTTGGGGGATCCTGCTTCTGCTGGGCGGAGGCTTCGCCCTGGCGAAGGCCTGCGAGGAGAGTGGGCTCTCGGCTGCGATTGGTCAGGCGATGGCGGGTTCTTTGGATGCAACTCCGCCTTTGCTCATGGCATTCTTGGTGGCGCTGGGGGTGACCTTCTTGACTGAGATCACCTCGAATACCGCCACGATCAATGTGCTTCTTCCGTTGATGTTTAGCGCCTGTGTGGCGGCTCAAGTGCACCCGATGCTCTTGGCTCTGCCCGCGACCCTGGCGGTGAGCTGTGCCTTCATGTTGCCGGTAGCAACCCCGCCGAATGCCATCCTGTTTTCCTCCGGCCGATTGACGGTGATGGACATGGCGCGAGCTGGATTTCTGCTCAACATCCTCACGGCGGTGCTGGTCAGCTTGTTTACCTACTTCTGGATCGCTCCGATGTGGGGATTCGAGTTGGGCGAGTTCCCGAGCTGGGCCGAACCAGCTTCGGGCGAGCCGAGCTTGGAAGGTTCTCGGTGATAGACTTTGGCGATGCTGGGCCAATGGGGAGCACGCCTTGTCTGTCTTGCCCTTATTCTTGGGGCATGCGGCACCGAATCGGGCAAGTCTGACAAGCCGCCTTCGATCTCGGGGTCTGCCCTGCAGGGTGATCTGATCTTCGTCTCGATCGATACCCTACGAGCCGATCACCTGCCGTTTTATGGCTACTCGCGCGCCACTGCGGGTGACCCGAGTCTTGCGCACAGTTTGGCTTGGTTAGCAGATCAAGGGGCAGTGTACGACTCGGTTTGGGCGCCGATTGGCAAGACCATGCCGTCGCTTGCGAGCTTCTGGACGGGGATGTTCCCGCTGGAACATGGTGCGATTAGTAATCCGACTCTGCTTTCGATTCCGACGTATGTCCAGAGTCTCGCCGATGCCGGCTTTACGACGCACGCCCGCGTTGCAAATCGTGCCTTGGGCCGCGGCATGGGGTTAGACGCAGGTTTCTTGAGCTACGAAGTCTTGCCGAAAGAGCGCGAGCCAGAGATCCCCGAGGCGCTGTTGGAACTGAGTCGACCGGTCATTGCGCAAGGCGAGCCGCTGATGCTTTGGGCGCATTTCATGGCCCCGCATCAGCCCTACACTCCAGCGCCCGGCTTGGCGAACCGCTTCACGGATCGTCCCAACACGCCGGCGGATAACGAAGCGCTTTACGGTTTTCATGCTGATCCAGCGAGCTTGGATGAAGAGACCAAACAGGCGTTGATCGGGCTCTATGACGCCGAGATCCTGACTGCTTCCGGCTATGTTCAAGAGCTGTTGAGCGGCCTGGACCGAGCCTATCGAGAAGCGGGCCGCGGCAGTTTGCTTGAAGCTGCGACGGTGGTTTTCTTTTCCGATCACGGAGAGGAGTTGGCGGAACGGCATGGCTATTTCATGCACGCAAAGAGCCTGTATCGCGGCGTGCTGCATGTGCCCTTGGTGATCGCCGGAAGAGGGCGCCAAGCCGCGCGTATTGCCGAGCCGCGGAGTTTGCTTGATGTCTTGCCCGAGCTCTTCGCAGGCAAAACTCCATCGCGGGAAGTTTGGGCGGCTTCGTGGCAGACCCAGTTCTATGCGCTTCGCGATGCGCGCTGGACCTTGATCCACAATCCAGCCGGCGACCGGCACGGGCCGATCGAAATGCCGCGCGAGATTGGCTATCCCTATGCCGAGCTTGAGTTGTACGACCGACTCGCGGATCCATTGGAGTTGCAGAACATCGCCGCGAAACACCCCGCGGAAGTCGAACGCTTGTTGAAGCGGATGAACCTCTGGTACTTGGGGATCAAGCAAAGGAAGGCCCAGTTCTTGCCCGGTACCGATCCCTTGGAAGTGCAAAAGAGAATGGCTGCCTTGGGCTACTTGGATGAAGTGCCCGAGGCACTGGTCGCGCCGTGGACGGTTGAGCAATGGAAAACACGCTGAGCCCGCGGGCTGGCCGTGCACCCTGGGTGGAAGCAGTCCTGCTCGCCATCTTGGTGAGTCTGGTATTCGTGATCGGCGGAGAGGTGGTGCGCACTTCGTATCACGGCTATTTGCACGCATCGATTGGGGAAGCCGTGCGAGCGGAGGGTTGGTCGCCCGAGAATCCGTATCACGCCGGAGAGGCCCTGCGGTATTACACGCTTTACCCCTGGCTGGGAGCGTGGCTGGGTTCTTGGGGAATGGGCGCGATCACAGGGTTCGCGCTGCTGAATGTGCTCGCGGCTCTGTTGTTTGCCCCGGCCTTGGATAGTTTGGGGCGCTCGCTTGGGTTGAGTTGGCAAGCCCGCAGGCTGGCCTTTGTTTTTGCCGTGCTCGGGTTCAATGGATTGGGTTGGCTTGGGTGGTTGTTTCATCCACCGGAGCAGTCGGCGGTGCCCGTGTTTGCCTTTCAGTCGTTGACCTTTGGCTTTGAGAGCTGGGGCTGGGATGCCCGCCTTCAGGCGTTCTTGCCCAAGTTCTTGAATGTCAGTTCGTTCGCCTTGGCCTTGGCGCCCACACTCTGGGCCCTTGCTGCGGCACAGCGAGTCTTGACTGGCCAAGCGGGCAAGTTCGGAGCATGGGCGGTGTTGCTTCCCGCGGGCCTGGCGCTTGCCATCAATCCACTTGCCGGAGGCTTTGCTGGGCTCTGTCTGCTGGTGTGGGTCGCGCCGCGCTTGCTTGGCGCTTCGAGTTCGGAACGACTTGCGTGGTGTGGCGCGGGCCTTGGAGCGGTCGCACTTGCGCTGCCATTCTTGTTGCCTGCTTTTGCTCCCGCGCCCCAAGGCGAAAGCCTGACCGGGAGTGTGGGCTTCCAGCAGGAAGGATGGGGCAACATCTTGGGGCCGAGCTGCTTCGTGCTGGTCTTTGCAGTGTTGGCCTTGCGCAAGTGGACGGCTGCGATGCGCATGCGTTGGGGGCTCGCCGTGGGCATCGCTGTTCTTGTCGCGGTGTATGCGCGTTTGCCGTGGGGGAATGAATACAAGCTTGCTCGGCTTGCCGGCATCTTGTTGGCCTTGCCCTGTGGTGCTTGGTGGGCGGCGCGTCTGCCCTGGAAGCCGGTGCTGCTTGCTTCGATTGCCGTGTTTGGCCCGACCACCGCTTTGGTCGTCATGGCCTATCTCGATTGGGGGCGTGAGAGCTCGCCCCCGGCCCTGGAGGCCCAGGCAAACGGCGCCTTGCTCCCACGAGCAGAGCTCGCCGCACAAGGCTTGCCACAATCTGTTCAAGTCGCTTTGCATGCCGAAGCGCGCGACGCGGTGTTGTGGATGAACATCGTGCACCCTGGAATGGTGCGCTCGCAGGGTGTGGTCCAGGGCAACACTCTTGCGCCAGCGCTCGGCCATGCCTTGTTTGTGGACATCCCGCAAATCCACAACGAAGGGATCGCGGATCTGGTGCAGCGTCTTGCTTGGACCGTAGGAGCGGACAATCTTGTCCGCGTGTTTGGCGCCGAGCGCGGGTCGCGCATGTTGGCCGCCTTGAACGGCGCCCGGCCATCGGGCTTGTGGGAAGGGCGTGACGCAAGCCATGCGTTCGACGCGCTGGCGGCGGCTCGAGCTCATTTGCCCGAGCGCACATGGTTGGTACTGACGCAAGCGCAGTTTCCGGGCGTCGAGCAAGCTTTGCAGGATGCGGGTGCTCGCCAACTTGCGACCGAGAATGGCATTAGCTTGTGGCGCCTGGAACCGCTTCGGGTGAGTCTAGAGCAGCAAGGCTAGCCGGCGGTCGAAAGCCGATCGCTTGGAGCAGGTGAGTCCGTTCCACCTTAGTGGCGCCGTGAGTATCGGCGACCGTGCGAGCTACCCGCAGGCAGCGCAAGACTGCGCGGCCACTCCACTGCAGACGATCCGCAGCAGCGATCAGTGTTCGGCGTGCTTGGTGTTGGACCCCGGCGTCGTCGAGTTGCTGGCGCGATGCCGTGCACGATGCGCCCCATCCAAGTGTTGCGATGCGCTGCTTTTGGATGCGGTGCGCACGAGCAATCGCGGCGCGCGCGTCTTCGTCGCTGGGTGGAGTGGCCGCCCCTTGCAGGCGCTCGGCAGGGACAGGGCCCATTTCGGCGAATAAGTCGAACCGATCGAGCAGGGGGCCTGAGGTTCGTCGCAGGTAGCGGCTTTGTGCCGCCGGAGTGCAAATGCAAGCACGCGTTGGATGACTCGCGAAGCCGCACGGGCACGGGTTGCGAGCTGCAATGAGCAAGACATCGGCGGGGAAGCAGGCGCTTTCATTGCTGCGCTCGATGCGCACTTCGCGTTCTTCTAGTGGCTGGCGCAGCCCCTCCAATGCAGGGCGCTGAAACTCGGGGAGTTCGTCCAGGAAGAGCACACCGCCGTGAGCGCGTGAGAGCTCGCCCGGACGCAGGGGGCGCCCACCACCAAGCAAGGCTTGCGCAGAAATGCTGTGGTGAGGAGCTCGAAACGGAGCCTGCTGCGGAAGGAATTGCACAGGGCCATGCAGGGATTCAAGCGATGCGAGTTCGAGGGCGAGGCCGTGTGGCGGCACGGGGAGGAGCCCGGCGATGCGCTGAGCAAGCATGCTTTTTCCGGTACCGGGTGGCCCTTGCAGGAGCAGAGAATGCCTGCCGGCGACGGCCAGAACTGCGGCACTGCGTGCGTGCTCTTGGCCGCGGACTTCGTCGAGGCGAGGCCTCTTCTTTGTTTTCATTGGTTGCCCCGTAATCGAGTGACGCGGGGGAGGTGGCACGTTTTCCGCTTTGCACGTGGCCCCGTTGCGCAGGCATTCAACCAGCTCCACCAGCGAGGCGGGTGCGATGGAATGCGCTTGTCCGAGCCGGGCTTCGGGCAGGCTTTCGGGTGCGACGATCATGCAGGAGGACTTGGCCTGACCTGCCATGGAAGCAAGCAAGACCCCGCGCGCAGCAGGGCGGAGGCTACCGGCAAGATCGAGTTCAGCGACGGCGAGGAGTGATCGATCGAGAGCGGGGACCTGGCCGGTGGTATGCAAGAGGGAACAGGCAAGCGCAAGATCAACCGGGAGGCCACGTTTTGGAAGCAGAGCGGGGACAAGGTTGAAGAGCACTTTGGCTTTCGGGAACTGCAAGCCTTGTTGGGCGAATGCGGCTGGCAAACGATCTCGGGCCTCGCGTGCGGCGAGGTCGGGCAAGCCAACGATTTGCACACGTGGCAGCCCCCGGCTGACGAGGCACTCGACTCGAAAGACCTGTGCTCGGCCGTCGTGTAAACAGGCACCGAAGACTGCATTCCCCATACATGGAAGACGGATCCACCCCGCATCGGTGACACGATCATCACATCTTCGTCGATGGCCGCTCCGCATCAAGAAGGCGAGGGTGACCGAGCTGGGCGAGGAAGAGTTGAAGATCGGGTTGCGGAGCTTGCACCGCGGGCAGCACGACGCCCGTCCAGTCTTGGGGTGGTAGCTGCGTTGCGAGAGAGCGCAAAGCACTCGCATGCGCGTCGAGCAGCAGCAGCAACTTGTCGGAATGGGTGGAGACCTGCCAAGCAATCGGCTCGAGATCGTGCAACGCTGCATGCGTGGTGCCGAAGCCGCGATGCCATGCGCGATAGCGAAGCTCCGAGCTGGAATCCATCTGCCACGCGGGTGCGGCTTGGATTCCGGGCAGCAAGCGACGCAATTCGGCGAGCAGCGCGGGGCTCGCGCCGATGACTCTTCAAGGGGGTCGAGCCTGCGCTTGCGCAAGAAAGGGCAGGAGGCCACTTCCGAGCTTGAGCCGGCTGGCGAGCCGATCGTTGTCGAGCGGGATCAGCCAGCTACCAGAATCCGCCGAAGCGACCACCCAGTTGCCGGGGTCGGAATGCAACGCAACGGTCCGCGATTGGCTTGCAGATGGATCGGGTGCCCATGCGACCAAAGAGAAACCAGTCAGGGCGAGCGAACTCGACCAAGCCACCTTGGCTCGCATCCGCAAGAGTAACAAGCACACGGCACAAGCGAGGGATACATTCATGCTGCTGAAGTGAGGCAGAGGCCAAGGCGTGCCCGGAAGCCCGGCCAAGAGATCGAGACAGAGATCTTCGAGGAAGCGCGTGCTTGTGAACAAGCCGTTGCCAAACCAGGCGCCGCCGGGGAGGCATGTGAGTGCGGAACCCAGCAAGCGGAACGGCAACAGGCTGGCAAACACGGGCGTGAGAGGGATGCTCCAGGGTTCGAGTGTGGCCTGCCAGGTATGCACGAGCGGGGCGGTCGCAAGGAAGGCTGCGGCCGAAGGCAAGAGTGTGCGCAGCAGCCAATGTCGGCCCGGTGCATGCGGGGTCCAGAGCAACCCAGCAGTCGCTGCATACGAAAGCAAGAACCCCATGGGTAGCCCGGAACTGCGCGCCAGTTCGACCCAAAGCGCGCAAGCCCACAACTGCCAGGCAAGGCAAGCCCGGCCACGCGCGGCGAGCCACTCGCGCAGCACGAGAGCCGTTGCGGCACGCACCACCGGGGCTGAGAACTGCGCGAGGCCGGCAAGGACGAGCAGGCAAGGCCAGCGTAACCAGCGGACTTTGCTGGGAAGCAAGCGGCGCAGCAGTCCGCCCCACACCCAGAAATGCAGACCTGAGATGCAGAGCAGGTGCAGGAGGCCGAGTTGTCGATAGGCGCTACGCTGATCCACGGGCGCGGCTTGACTCTCGCCGAGAAGTAGGGCCCGCGCGAGGCCAGCGTCGGTCTTGGCAAGCTTGGAGTGCAAACGGAGGCGAACCCAGGAACGGACGGCTTGTATCCAGCTTGAAGGGCTGCGTGCTTGGTCGAGGGGCTGCCAGATCGCTTGGTCGAGCACGACCCGTTGCTGCACCACTCGCGCCCTGGCTTGCAGTCGCACGCGTGAGCCAGCCGACGGTGCCCGAGCCAGGGTCGATCGCACCCGAATGCGCAGTCCGCTCGGGACTCCGGTGACCTGATCGACTTCGAAGGAGCAACCCTGCGAAGGCTCAAGACGAGCCCATCGCACATGCGCTTCGACTATGACGGCGCGCGCTTGAGCGTGCAGCAGCGAGCTGGGAATGGCCGGTTCAGGCGGCCCAGCGCGCGCCCAGGCCAGACCTGCGGCAGCGGGCACCAGCAACCATGCTGTGCGGCGCGGGCGAAGGAGTACAAGGAGGCCGACAAGTGCAAGCAACCCCAGACCGAACGGCGCATGCTCGCCCAGAAAGACCGGGCGCACGCTCACCCGGAGCAAGAAAGCGCAGGCCAAGAATGCGCATGCCATTGCGCGCAGCAAGTACCCCGCTGTTCCCACACTCAGCAGACGCGTCACGGATGCAAAGGTGACACTAGAATCCCGACATGGCATCTAAGCCACGCGCGCTGTACCCGGGTACCTTCGATCCGCCGACCCTCGGTCATCTGGACCTGATTCGTCGGGGGGTCGAGTTGTTTGGCCCCTTGGTGGTTGCGGTCGCTAACAACAACACCAAGCAACCTCTGTTCACCGCAGAGGAACGGATCGAGATGATTCGCGCCGAAGTGCAGGACTTACCCGTCGAAGTTGAGTATTTCCGCGGCCTGGTGGTTGAGCATGCGCGCGCGCAAGGCATCTCGGTGATCTTGCGCGGGGTGCGCACGGTTTCTGACTTTGAATACGAGTACCAAATGGCCATGACCAATCGCACCCTCGAACCATCGATCGAGACCGCCTTTGTGATGCCATCGGAAAAGTATTCCTACCTCTCCAGCCGCTTGATCAAAGAGGTCTATGCCTCGGGCGGCGAATTGCGCACCTTCCTGCCGGATGCCGTGCACAAGCAACTTCTCGAGCGGCTTGGCCGCAGTGCAACATGAAAACACTCGCGACAGAACACGCCCCGGCTGCGATCGGCCCGTATAGCCAAGCGGTTATTTCCCAGGGCTTTCTGTACACCAGTGGCCAAGTGGCACTGACGCCGAGTGGCGGCTTTGTCGAAGGCTCCGTGGTTGACGAAGCGCACCAGGTATTTGCGAATCTCGACGCCTTGCTTCAAGCGGCCGGTTGTCAGCGGACCAACGTCGTGCGTGCAACCGTTTATCTCACCGATCTGGGTGAGTTTGCTGCGGTGAACGAAGTCTATGCGGCGTACTTCGCCGAGCACCGGCCGGCGCGCGCGTGTGTGCAAGTCGCGGCGCTTCCGAGAGGCGCACAAATCGAAATCGACTTCATCGCGGAAGTGCCAGCCTAGGCTCGGTAGCGCGAGATTGGCTGTGCCTAATTGCGCGCGGCCAGTTGATCACGGGCCGCGTCGGCGAGCACGTTGAGGCTCAACAGGGTGGTTGCGAGCAACGCCGCTGGCACGCCAAGCAGCCACGCGCTGTCTACCAGTGGGTTCATTGCCGCGAGCCCATCGGCAGCCAGTAGGCCCCAACTCACGTTGGGAGCTTCGACGCCAAGGCCAAGGAAACTCAAGAAGGCTTCCATCAAGACCACGCGCGGAAGAGTCAAGCCGAGCATGACCAGCCCAGAAGGCAGCAGGTGCGGCAGGTAATGACGCCATAGGAGTTGGCTGCCTCGCATGCCCGAGGTCTGCGCGGCTTCGATGAAGGGTGCGCTGCGGATTCGTAATGCCTCGGCGCGCGCGATGCGAGCAGTCGGCAACCAGAACAGCGCTCCGACCGCAACGAAGAAGACATGAATGCGTCCCAGTCCGAGGTCGGCGAGTTCACCACGATAAGCCTGCAGCACGGACAACAGGAAGACCACCACGACCGCGAGAGGGATGCCTTCAAGGAAGTCGGCGATGCGCATCAGCAGACGATCGGTGCGACCGCCGCGCATACCTGCCAACGCTCCGTAAGGCAAGCCGATCAGTACCGCGACCAGACTGCCAAGCAGACCGACCGCGAGCGAGATGCGGGCACCGTGCAGAGCGCGAGAGAATAAATCTCGGCCTTTCGCGTCGGTTCCCCAATAGGGCGCGTCCAACCAAGCTGGCGGCATCAAACGACGGTCGGGGTCGATTGCTGCCGGATCCTCCAGCGGTAGCCAAGGCACCAGAATGGCGAGAACGGCAAGCAGCAGCAAGAAGCCCAGCGCCAAACGAGTCGACCAGCGACGGGGGAGCCAAGTCATCCCGACAAGCTCTCCATGCGAGGGTCCAACTTCGCCATGCTCCAATCCGCCAACAGGGTCAACAACCCAAGCAGCGCGGTGTAGCTGACAGTGATCCCCAAAGCCAGCGTGTAGTCACGATTGAGGGCAGCTTGCACAAAGTGGGCACCCAGTCCAGGCAGGGCAAAGACCTGCTCGATGACCAAGGAGCCGGTCAGCAACGCGGCGCTGGTCGGACCCAGGAATGCCAGCAAGGGCGCAAGAGCCGGGCGCAAGACGTGGCGACTGCGAATGACCGATGCAGACAAGCCGCGTGCCTGAGCCGAACGTGGACCTTCGCCTTCCAAGACTTCGAGGGCTGCACTGCGCGACAAGCGCGCGAGTTGCGCCGCAGTCGGAAGCCCGAGGCAGACGCAGGGCAGGACATAGGCCCGCCAGCCGAAGCCGCCGGCCGGCGGAAACCAACCGAGTCCAAACGAAAACCAACTGATCGCCAGGCCAGCAATCACAAAGTTTGGCACCGAAAGCAGCAGAGTCGATCCGCCTCGGATCAAGCCGTCGAGCGGGCGCTGGCGCGCCGAAGCCGCGGCGAGCCCGGCCGGAATGCCGAGCAGCAAAGCAACGAGTAAGGCTCCGAGGCCCAGGGTCACCGAGACGGGAAGCGCGTCGGCAAGAATGGTGGTCACGCGCACATCGCGGTAGCGCAAGGAAGGGCCGAAGTCCCCTTGCAGCGCGCCACCGAGCGCACGCAGGTACTGGGAATAGAGCGGCTCGTCGAGGTGATACTCAGCGCGCAATGCGGCTTCGACTTCCACCGGCAAGCTGCGCGCCTCGTCGAAGGGGCCACCGCGTGCCGCGCGCAGAAGCAAGAAGGCGCTCAGGTGGACCGCCAGCAAAGTCAGGGCCAATGCGCCCAATCGACGCAGGAGAGCGCTCATAGCTGATCCTCCGCCTGCCAGGCCAATCGGCCCCAGTCGATGTAGCCACGCAGGTTGCGGTGAAAGCCGAGCAAGCGCGGCGAAACCAGCTCCATGCTGACTTCGTGATAGAGCGGAACGATCACGGCTTGGTCGAGCAACCTTCGTTCGGCTTCGCGCAACACGATGCGACGTGCTTCTGGATCAGACTCGCGTCGCGCTTGTTCAATCAAACCGTCATAAACCGAGTCGACCCAGCCCGTGCGGCTATTGCCACTCTTGGAATGGAAGATCTCAAGAAACGCGATGGGGTCGAGGTAGTCACCGATCCAAGACGAGCGCGAGACTTGGTATTCCAAGCCGCGCTGCGCGGAGAGGAAGCTCTTCCATTCCTGATTGCTTAAGCGCACGGTTTGGCCGAGCGACCGCCGCCATTGGTCTTGCAGAACTTCTGCGACACTTCGATTGAGTTCGCTCGAGTTGTACAGATACTCAAATCCACCGGGCGGAGCTTCGATCGAGATGATCCCGCGCTGCTCATGCCACTGCGGCAATGGCGGGGGCACCCAATCCGGTGTGTCGATCGGCACGAAGTACTCGGTGGCAATCCGAGTTTGGCCGAGCGCGCGGCTCAGGGCTTGTTGGTCCACGGCCCGGGCAAAGGCGCGCCGTGTTTGCAGCTGATCGAAGGGTGGCTTGCTGGTATTGAGGCGCAGGAAAGTCGAAGCAAACTGCGGGGTCGGCGCAAAGGAATCAGCGAGCTGTTTGCGCAGCTCGGGAATCGCGAGTTCGGGTGCGTTGGGCGCATAGGCGACCTCGCCCGCAAGGAACAGGTTGAGCGCGGTTACTTGCGACTCCACGGTCAAGAAGTCGATCGCTTCCAATTGCACCTGTTCGACGTCCCAGTAATGCGGGTTGCGCTCGACCCGCACACGATCACGCACGCGACGCGAAACCAGGCGAAAGGGGCCTACGCCGACCGCTTCGGCGGCCGCGTGCGCAGGAACCGGGGCCAACGCAGGAAACGCACACATCTCGGCAAATGCCGGGCGAGGATCGACAAAACGCACCGTCAGTCGATTGCCGTCGGCCTGCACCTGCGCGTCGGCGAGCCAGCTTTGATATGGCGAGGCAAAACTCGGGTCGGCGAGTTGTTGCCAGCTGCGCACGAAGTCGTTCGCGTCGAGTGGGTGGCCGTCGGACCACTGCAGCTTGGGGCGTAGTTCAAAGCTCCATTGTCGGCCGCCTTCGGAGCTCGAAAAGCGGGAGGCGAGACCTGGTTGGGGCTGCAAATCGACCGGATCAAGGCGCGTTAGCCCGGCGTGCAGAGCCTGCAGGACCCGAATGTCTGAAATCGACGCGGCGCGCTGAGGATGGAGCAGGCTGACGTCGTCCCCATTGGCGACCACCAGTCCCTGTGGTGCCTCTCGGCATGCCAGGGGGAGCAAACCGAGCAAGAGCGCAAGAACCCTTCGCTTCACGCTTGAGAGGATAGCGGGGCAGAGGGCTAGAATCTCCCTATGGAGTCCGAGGCCTTGCTGACGGTGCAAGACTTGCGCATTTGCGCAGGCAAGACCGAGCTGGTTCACGGAATCAGTTTTGAGGTGCGGGCTGGCGAGAACCTCGGCCTGGTCGGGGCTTCCGGTTGCGGCAAGTCGCTGACCACTCTTGCGCTGTTGGGCTTGCTGCCCGAGGGGCTACGCCAGTCGGCGGGCAATCTCCGTTTTGCCGGGCAATCTTTGGCCGGGCTCAGTGAGCGTGCCTGGCGCGGCGTGCGGGGAGGACGGATCGGATTGGTGTTTCAGGATCCCTCTGCCGCCTTAAACCCAGTGCTCCGGGTCGGATTTCAAGTGGAGGAAGTTCTGGCCGCCCATGGCATCGACGGGGGCCGGGAGCGGGTGCGCGCTCTGTTCGAGGAAGTGCAGCTTGCGCGGGCGGACGATTTGCTGGATCGATTCCCGCACGAGCTGAGTGGTGGGCAACGCCAACGCGTGATGATCGCAATCGCGCTTGCTGGCGAGCCCGAGCTCCTGCTCGCCGACGAGCCAACCACAGCGCTTGATGTCACGGTGCAAGCGGCCATTCTGGAGTTGGTGGCAAAGATTCGAAGGGAACGGGGTCTCGCCATGCTCTGGATCAGCCATGACCTGGGCGTTATCGCGCGAGTTTGCGATCGAGTCGCGGTCTTGGATGCTGGCGAGTTGGTCGAGCAGGGCTCGGTCGAACAGATTTTGCAGCGGCCGCAATCAGCGGCCGCGCAGCGCTTGCTCGCGGCTCTGCCACGGGCCGCTCGCGTTCAGGCCACTTCGGACCCTCAGCAACTGCCGGGCAAGGCTGAGAACCCGCAAACAGGCGCGAAGCCCGTTCTGCAGGTCGAAGCATTGACGGTGCGCTATCCAGCTGAGCGCGATTGGCTCGGCCGCGTGCGCAGCTGGAATGCGGCGGTGGATCAGGTCTCGCTGGAAGTGCCCTCCGGAGGCACTCTGGCGCTGGTCGGGGAATCGGGCTCCGGAAAGTCGAGCTTGGGCCGCGCGGTGCTCCGCCTGGTGCCGGCCGCCGGTGCGATTCGATTGCACCCAAGCCACGGCGCGTCCATCGATTTGATGGCGGTGCAGGGTGCGGCATTGCGCGCAGCCCGGCGCCGATTGGGCGTGGTTTTCCAGGATCCTGCCCGATCCTTGAACCCGCGGCTGCGGATTGGCACCAGCGTCTGCGAGCCTCTGCGCATTCACAAAGTCTGTCCTCGCGGTGAAATGCGCGAGCGCGCCGAAGCCATGTTGGTGCAAGTGGGGCTCGATGCCGAGATGGTCGATCGGTTCCCAGGAGAGCTCAGCGGAGGGCAAAAACAGCGGGTGGCGATTGCCCGGGCTCTGGCATTGCAGCCAGATCTTGTGATCTGCGACGAAGCCGTGTCAGCGCTCGATGTTGCGGTTCAAGCTCAGGTCTTGCAGTTGCTGAAAGACCTGCAAAGCGCAACCGGCACAAGTTACTTGTTTATCACCCACGACCTTGCGGTGGTCGAGGACTTCGCCGATCAAGTCGCCGTGATGTATCAAGGGCAGATCGTCGAACGCGGACCGGTTGCTAGCGTTTTCCATGATCCCCAGCATCCGTATACCAAGCGTCTGCTGGCTGCTTCTCCGCGGCTCCCGGCGTTATCCTGAGGGAGTGAGCGCTCTAACCGCGACCCTCGATGCCGTCTTCTGGGACATCGACGACACGATGTTCACCACGACGGCCTTTGCCAAGCGTGCCCGTGAACGCGCCATTGCGGCGATGATCGAACGTGGCCTGGATCATCCAGCCGACCAAGTCCTCGCCGAGCTGCAAGCCGTGGTCGAGGAGTTTGGCAGCAATGATGACCGGCATTACGACCGCTTGCTCAAGCGCTTGCCACGCAAGGCAGTCGCCGGGACGAATGCGGACCTGTTAGTCGTCGCTGGCGTGATTGCCTACCACGAAACCAAGTGGGAGGAACTGCGCTTGAGTGTCGACACCGCCCGTTTGCTGGCCGACCTTCAGAAGGCCGGCGTCAAGCTCGGTGTGATTACGGCGGGACTGACGCGCAAGCAAATGGAGAAAATCCTGCGCCTCGGCATGGATCGCTTCATCGACCCCGGCTTGATTTTCATTACCGACCAGGTCGGGGTCGCCAAGAGCAATCCCTTGCTCTACCGCACCGCCGCGAAAGTGGCCAAGGTCAAGCCGGAACGGGCCATGCACGTGGGGGACCATCCGCAGCGTGATATGGAGTCGGCGAAACTCGCCGGAATGAAAGTGGCCTGGCACCGCGGATCCGGCAAGTACAGCAAGCTGCCTCCGCAGCCGGCTCCCGACCACGTGATCGACGCCGTCGAAGAGTTGCGCCCGATTCTGGTCAAGGAGTACGGCATCGCGATCCCGCCCCGTTAGACCGCGGTCGAGGTCGCGCTTTCGCCAGGCATCGGCCCAACGAAGAGCGGCCCCTCCCAGCAATGGGAGGGGCCGCTTTTTCGTGAGTCGAGAAGCCTAGCCGTTGGCGCGGCGGCGATCCAACTCGGCGATCGTTTCGGCGTTGTCGAGGATCTGCGCGCGAATCAGCACGATGATGTCCTCGTTCTCGTAAGCCTCGCCTTCCGACTTGAAGAGCACCGACAAGATCGGAATCTTCGCCAAGAAGGGGATCTCGGCACGTTGCTCGATGTCGAGCAGCTTGCGAAGACCAGCAATCACGACCGTGCCGCCGTCAGGGACGATGGCGTTGGTCTTGGCGCTTGCGATGAACAGTTCCGGAAGCTGCAAGGTGACCGGCGTGGTCAGGCCCGACAGCGAGGAAGTGAACTCAGGGATCGGACGCAACAGGGTTGCGACGGTCGGCTGAAGCTCCAGCGTGATGTACTTACGGTCGTGCGAGATGATCGGACGCACGTCGATCACGATGCCGTCCGAGACGACGCCAATGATCGGGTCAGCAGCGGACGAAGCCTGCGCCACTTCGACATCCATGTCCTGGATGTAGGTGACCTGGTTCAGGACCGTCATGAAGGCGCGCTGCGTGTTCAGAGCGGTGACCGTCGAGCTGTTCAGCTCTTGGGCGCGGTTCGACTTCTCGACGGCGCGCAGAATCAGCGAAGATTGAGCGTCGTCCAGGAATGCGAACTGCATGGTCAAGCCACCCACGGCCGACATGCGTTCGGTGCCGTAGTCGCCGAGAATGTTTTCGGTACGCGCCCGTGCTTGCCAGCGACCGGCTTCGTCGAAGAACAGACCCGCGGACGGGTTGGTGTCGGCGCCCAGAGGCTGACCCGAACCGTTGTTATCCAGACCGGCAGAGGAGTTGTCCTCGAGGCCCGCCGTGATGTCATCCAGGTCGACCAAGTCGTTGACATCGGGGAAACCACCGAGACCACGGAAGTCGATGCCGACTTCTTTCATGAAGTCCTTCTGGATGGTCAGGAAGCGAGCTTCGATCGAGACCATCGCCGAGTTGTAGCGGCGCAGGTTCTCAAGGAAGTCGTTGACCTTGCCTTGGACTTCGGCGGTGTGGGTGACGATCAGGAAGCCGTTGGCGTACTCGGCCGTGTTGTCATCCCAGGTGCCTGGGGCAACGGTGTTCATGACCAGGTCGGCGATTTCGTCTGGGTTGACCAGCGTGCGGGGCTCACCGAAGGGGCCGCCGTAAAGCGAACCTTCTTCTTCTTCGTTGGCCTCGTCATCGGGCAGCCAGATGCGGTCGATGCGCGGACCCGAGAAGTCGGTGAACTGCACCGTCAAATCTTGGATGTCGTGCGGTTGAGTGACCGTGTCGCCGTAAGCGTTTTCCTTGGTCGTGATCTGCACGACGCCATGCTCGATGATGTAAACCACCTCTTCGCCGGCGGCGTCGACCACGGTGTTGAGAGCATCGATCACCGACGTGGCGTTCGCCAGGTTGATGTTGAACTCGATGCCTTCGCCATCGACTGCGTCAACCGCAGCTTGGTGCACGACAAAGGGAATGTCGACGTAGATCTTGAACTGGTCGATGACCGCGTTCAGGTCGGTTTCGCCTTCCAGGGTGAGCGCCGGGATGGACTCGGTGACCAAGTCCTTGGCGATCTGCTGGTTGAGCGGATCGAGCGAAGCCTTTGCAGTGAAGGCACCAGCGCCGTACTTGTCGCCGCGGGCCAAGGTGATCTTGTCCCAGTAATCGGCGTCCGGACCGCGGAAGAGTTCCGACTGGGGGATGCGCGACTCTTGGAGGTCTTCCAACCAGAGGCGGAAGCGCTCTTGGCGTTCGTCGACGAAGCGGCTGGAAACCAACTCGTGGCGGGTCCGGACCGATGCGTCACGGACTTCCGCGGCGCGGGTCTCAAGCGGGTTCTTGCGCAGAACCTCTTCCGACAGCGAAATGGCGCGATCAAAGTCTTCCTCGGCGTAGGCCTGGATCGACTCTTCAAGCATCATGTCCAAACGCTGCTTGCTCGCCGAGCGACGTGCGCGCTCTTCGTTCTGCAGGGCGTCGAAGGTGGATTGGCGCTGCTGGTTCAGCGAAGCCGCTTCGGCGGTTTCGCGGTCAGCGTAGGCCTTGTCGAGGTTGGCCGATACCTGCGCTGGCAGGTCACCCCAATCGAGACTGAAGGGAACGGCTTCGATGTTGGCGTTCGCGAGTTGCAGCGCGCCGATGGCTTCGGCGTAATCGCCTTCTGCCAACAAACGTGCGCCGCGCTCGGCTTCGGCCTGGGTTTGCGCCTGAATGGCCTGCAGCTTTGCCTGCACCTTGAGGCGCGGGTCGCTGCCGTCATCGGCGGTGGTGGCGAGGCCAAGGTCGACCTGGACTTGCGTCAGGAAGGCGCGTGCCTCGGCATTCGCCGCGTCCAGGCCGAGCGCGAGCTCGAGCTGGTTGGCAGCGTCTTGCAGACGACCGTCGGCATAGGCCGAGCGGGCGTGGTCGAGACGATCAGCGACCAGCAGAGCAGTCTTCTGCTCACGCAACTCGCTGAGTTTGGCCGCTTCCTGCGCAAGACCACCGGACTGGTTGCCGGGATCTTGTGCCGAGCCGCTATTCGCGGCAGCTGGGGCGGTGGAGGACCCAAGGGATGGCGACTCTTCCGCAGGCGGCGGAGTCGTATCGTCCACAGGGACGCTGGAGCCACAGCTGGCAAACAGGGCCAGGCTGGCAACCGGGATCAGGTGCTTCTTCATCGATGCGGGGGTGACCGACGGTTCCGAGGAAACCGTTGAGGGTTCGGGAATTTAGCAGGGCCGGAGGTCTGTCGCCACTAAGCAAACAAACGGACGGCTGGGGGGAAGGAGCGGCGGAGAGGGGTGAGGGTCGCGAGCTCGCGCCCGCGTGGAGCTCCCGGCCAGGCGAACCCGGCCGGGAGCGATGCAGGTCAGTCCTGCGCTTGGGTTCCAGCGAAGGAAACCTTGATGAAATCTTCGTCGATGACGACGTCGAGCACCCCAATCACGTCGCCGTAGACCACGCCTTCGCGTGCGTCCAGGGTGACAGGGGTTTCATCGCGGTCGTAGCCCGTGAGCGAGGCTCGCAGGCGGCTCAAGTCCGCAAACAAACCGTTCGAGTCAAGCGCGTCGGTCCGCACCGTGAAGGAGTTGGTTCCGACCGAGACGCGAAGAATGCGCCCGGCAAAGTACTCCAGTCGGCCTTCTGGCCGCGAGGTGGTCGCTGTCTTCGGGTCGGGCGTCCGGGTTCCCGGGTTGGCGACCTGAATGATGATGTCAATCTTCTCGATTTCCGGGGTCTCCGCAGTGGAGGAACCCATGTCCTTCGGAAGGTTGGAGTCCAAGCGGCCTTCCAGCGTTTTGAACTTCAGCGTCACGATGAAGAAAATCAGCAGCAGGAAGGTGACGTCGATCATCGGCGTCATGTCCGGCTTGACTTCCTGGAACTTTCTATCAGCTTTTGATGCCATAGCGTGAATCTCCTACTTGGCGCCCGTGGCTGCTTCTGGTTCCGATGCTGCCAACTGGACCTTCCAAATCAGGACGTCCCTCCGTGAGCACACTTCCATGATTTTCTGGATGTAGCGGAACGGAGTGTTGCGGTCAGCGCGGATCAAAATGGGGTCGTCCGGCAGCGTCATGTCGAGGGCTTCGTCGTAGTCCTTCGTCATGTACGGAATCCAGTCGACCTTCATCGTTTCAGCGAGCTTCCAGTAGAAGTCGGGACGCGTGGTGCGAATCGGATCTTGACCCTTGGGCACAATGCCCGGGTAGTAGAGCTTCTTCTTCTTCCAAATGATCGTGCCGTCATCCATCACGTTGAGGATGGGGCGGTTCTCAGGTGGATCATCGTGACCGGCCTTTTGGGCGATCGGCAGCTTGAGGTCTTCCAACTCTTGCTGCGTCATGTCATTCACAATGATGAAGAAAATGATCAGCAAGAAGGTGAGGTCGATCATGGGAGTCATGTCGACCTCGACTTCTGAGGCGGGGCGCTTGCGGCGAGTCATTATTCAGCGCGGAAACGTTCAAACATCTCTTCGACGATCGCGCCGACTTCAAGCGAGATGATGGTGACCTTGTTCTTGAAGAAGGCGTAGAAACCGGTGGTCGGGATAGCAACCGTCAGACCAAGCACGGTGGTCATCAGTGCCATCGAGATGTCACCTGCAAAGTCAGCAGGTTCGACACCACCTTCGGCCTGTGCGATCGTGGCGAACGCACCGACCATTCCGGTCACCGTTCCGAACAATCCCATCATGGGGCCGATACCGGCGATCAGGGACAACCAGCCAATCTTCTGCTGAAGCTTGATGGCTTCCTCGTCTTCCATTTCTTCGATCGACTTTTCCATTGCCGAGAAGTTGTGGCCGATCTTGCGGATGCCCGCAGCGCAGACGTTGGTGAAGAAACCTGGCTCGGCTTCGCAGAGCTCGAGTGCTTCTTGGTAGTTGCCTTCCGAGAGCAGCTCTTCGACTTCGTCGATGGTCTCGGGCGGAGCGAGCTTGTCGCGCTTGATCGAGGTGAAGTGCTCGATGACCAAGGCACCAGCGACCATCGACATCGCGATGATCAGGTAACCAATGAGGCCTGCACTAGCAATGGCGTCGACAATGCTGACGCCTTCGTCTTTCGGCGCGGGAGCGGCCGCTGCACCTTCCTGGATGGCAGAGGCGAAAGGCGAGGTCAGGACAAGGCCACAAGTGGCGAGGAACAAGAGTCGAAGACGGGACATCGAGGGTTCAGTGTTGGGGGGGTAACCGGGACCGCAACCGGGTCGGAGATCCATGAAGGACGGGCTGCTGGATCGCGAGCAACGAGTCTAGCGCGATCCACGGTGGTCGTGGGAGGGGGTTTTCAGTGCTCCGGAGTCGAAATAAGCCGAGGAGGCCTATTTCTTGCGGGCCCGGGCGGCCCATGGCGAGGCCGGGTAACGTTCGATCACCCGGCGGAAGTAAGTAGAGCCCGGGGTGGGGGTGTCGCCAAGTTCTTGGCAGACTTCCCCGAGCGTGAAGAGCGCACGAGCCATGGTTTCTGGTCCGGCGTTCATCGTTGCGGCAACTTCAGCGAGGGCGAACTGCGCCTCACGGAGTTGGCCGGCTTCGCGTGCTGCTTGCGCAATCGCGATCTTGCCGGCGGCGCGTGCATCGACCCCGATGCCGCGTTCGCTACGGAGGGTGCGTTCCCAGTAGCTCTTTGCTTCGTTGGAACCGTCGGTCGTGCCAATGGCATCGCCGAGCAGCACGGTTGCTTCGGTCCACTGCTGGACCATCAAGCTACGCAGCCCGCGCGGCAAAGCGCCGTCTTGCGCGGCGGCCTTCAATGTTGCTACCAAGCCCGAGCTGCCTTCAAGGCGCTGACGAGCGAGTTTTGGCTGATCGCCATCGATGTAAACCTTGCAGCGCGCCATGCGCGCAGCGAGTTCGACCTGTTTGCCGAGGTTCTTCTCGAAAGCAAAGCTCGCGACTTCTTGGAGCTCTTGCGCTGCCTCGTCGATATCGCCAGCGCGACCCATGGCGCGCGCCATGCCGATACGAGCGCGTGCTACCCAGAAGTGATCAGGGTAGGTAGCGAGCCAGCTCTGGAAAGCACCGACCGCATCTTTTGCGCGGTTCGGATCGAAGGCTGACCAGGCGAGCAAGGCTTCTGCGTGACGCAACTTGGCGTCGACTGCCAGCCACGCTGGTTCGGATGCGTTACCGGCCTCTTCGAAAAGAGCGACCGCATTCTGGAACTCGAGCTGCGACAGAAAGTTCTCGGCTTCCAGCAGCATCGGTGTGGGAGAGCCAAGGCTCAGCGAGAGGACCTCGGCAGGGGGGACCGTAGTCGCCGCACCACCAGCTTCGACGACGACACCGTCGAGTTGAGCCGCGGTGACGATGCCCATGGCCGCAGTGCCATCCGTTTTCGCGACGCGACCCTGAGGGGCAGCGATCGGAAGCGCGAGCAAGAGGGTGAGGATGGGAATCATCGAATTAACGCTGCGTTGCCAGCCAACGGTACAGGGCAGGGATCGAAGGATCGACGCCTTGAGATGCGCCAAAATCAGGCGCTTGGCGCTCGATGCTTTCGATCATCTTGAGGTGCGACTTGTTTGAGTCGATGCGGCTCCACTTGTACAGCAAGTAGGAGTGCTGCAATCGTGCCGCGTAGAATGGTTCGTACATCCAGTGCGACATGCCCTGCTTGCTTGCTTCGAGCTTGGCGAGGTCGACCAAATCATTGACCAGCTTGTCGGCAATCTTGAAGGCTTCCAAGGTGTCTTCGCCTGGGATCTGAGTCACGCGACCGTCGCGATAGATCGGGAAGCCACACTTGATCTTGATCGCCAGCTGCTTCACGCGCAGCATATTGGGCGCTTGTTCCAGCAGCTGGTCGACGTAGCCGACCGCGCTTCCGGTGTTGCCTTGTTCCAACAAGCCCTCGACGAGATCGATCTGGGCGTAAAGACGCGATGCACCGTCCAGGCCGTCTGCCTCGGTAAAGCGCTGTAGGGTTTCGTCCAGGAGCTCGGTGCCAGTTGCCACATCGCCGACCGCAAGGTGCAAGCGTGCTTCGGCGATCATGTTCGACCAAAGCGGTTGACTGGCGTTCGCGTTGACGATGCCGAGGTACTTCGCAGCACTGCGCTGCGCAGCAATTCGAGCTTCCTCGTCTTCAGCCGTTTCGATCTTGCCGTTGTAGTACGAGTAGAGCTGGTAGCCACAGGCGCCAAGCCACGCTTCACGCGCGCCTTCGGCGACCAAGGCTTCGTACTGGGCAATCGCGAGATCTTCCTGACCCAGGGTCAGATAGGCCTCTGCCCGAGCCGTGCGCACAGCGCCAATCTGGTCGGTCTGTTCGGGCTGACGCTCTTCAAAGCCTTCGAAGGCCTTGAGCATGTCATTCCATGCCCCGACGTCGCCGGCCTTGGCCAGAGATTGGTAGGTGTAGCCGCGGTAGAAGTCGGCGGCAGCGATCGAGTCGGCACGCAGCTTCTTGCCTTTCGGCGTGGTCGGCAATTGCTGAGGATCCGGAACGATATTGTTCAGATACTCATTGAAGATCGCGAGGGCGCGCTCGGCGCTGCTGTTGTCCCAAGGGAACTTGTTGTACTCGCACATGCCGATCTGCACGAAGGCCTTCTCGTAGCTTTCGGTGCCAGCCGTCACGCGCTTGTAAGCAGCGATGGCTTTGTCGTACGCGGTTAGGACAGCCCGGCCTTCTGCCGAGTTTGGCCCCTTGCCGCGCGCCGCACGTTCGAGTTGACGCGCTTTGGAGAACTCCGTCGAAGCAGCACGCAACAGCAGCACGTGGGGGGCGCCGCCGCCGGAGGCTTCGGTGACCGCGTCGAGAGACTCGTTGTAAAAGCTGTCGAGGAACTCGTCGGCGGGGGCCGAGTTACGGAAGCGTTCGGCCAAGCGCTGCCAGCGCGTCGCGAGCGATTCCGAAGTGGCTTCTGCCTCGGGGTAACGGTTGTACCCGGCCGAGTACGCAACGGCGGCTTCCAATGCGAGGCCATCGCTTTCCAGCGCACGGCCCAGGAAGAGGTAGGCGTCGGGGCCGACCGCAGCAGCCTCTTCGCTGCCATCGAGTCGGTTGACCAGCATGCGCAGGGTGCGTGCCGAATCGGCGAAGCGATCCGAGAAGAATGCGCCCTGGCCAGCTTGGAACAGCACATCGAGGTCGATGACAGCCGACGCGGGTGCGGCGGAAATCGCACGGCCCAGAACTTGGTCTGCCTCGAGGCGCAGCACGCGCCGTTCGTTGGCATCGGCGACCGCCTTGGCGATCTTGATGGCCTCGCCGTACGCGCCTTGGTTGATCGCGTTTTCGGCGAGCATCAACTGCAGGCGGTAGCCCGAGTCATTCAGAGTGACGCGGTTGTCCTCGACCCAAGCTGCGAAGGTCGCGCCGAGAGCCGGAATCTGAGTGGTGTCACCGACGGTGCGGTAAGCCTGGACTTTGCCCAGGTAGGCGTCCTGCTGCGCGTTCTGGCGTCGTTGCACCTCGCCCAGCGACATCTGTGAGGTGTCGTTGTTAGGGATGCCTTCCTGAATGACGAAGTCATAGAGCTCATGGCCGAACTCATGGTCGCCAATCGCAACGAGGCCGTCCGCCATATGCCGGAACGCCATCAAGCCTGCGGGGGAGCTTTCCCCGGCGGCGATGGCGAATTCTTCCAAGAAGCCGATCGACTGGTAGACATTGTCTTCCCGCTCGACGGAACCGATCGGGTAAAGCACGCCCCAGTAGTAGTAGATGAGTGCCCGATAGAACGAGCTTGGGAAAAAGATCGTGAACTGGGTGCCCTCTTGGACATCCGGGTCATCGAGGCCCTTCCACCAATTGATGAGCTGGTTGGTCGAACGCAGAGACTCCGTGAAGATCGTCTCGGCACGCGCGCGGTACTCGTCTTTTTCGGCTTCTGTCAGCGAGCCGGCTTCAAACAGAGCGTGGAGGCGTTCGCCGTATTGGAAGCCCACTAGGCCCATCTGCAGCTGAGCGCGACGCTCGGCCGTGGGGGCTGGGCTGGAGCCGAGAAACTCGGCGTAGGCCTCGCCGGCCTTTGACCAAGCGGTGACCTGCTCAAGCGGGTCGATCGGTCGCAGAGCGACGGTCGACATGACTTCACAGCGCGCGAGCAGGATCGAACTGCGATCCTCGGGCGTGTCTGCGCGTTGCAGGGTCTCCTCGAGAACAATCTCTGAGAAGTTGTCGAATCCGAGCTGCTTCGTGAGGGCAAGGGCGAACGCGGCATCCTTTTGAATGGAAGCGTTGCCTTCTGCCTGTTGCGGAAGCGCGGGAGAAAGTGCGAGTAGTAGCCCGGCCGTCAGCATGGTCTGCGTCGCGTTTAGCGGGGATGGGGGGTGCGGTAACGGGGAAGGGCCGGGGAGCGTGCTCTGCGCGCTTTCCCCCGGCCCCAAATCAACGAACTAGTAGGCGCTGCCCTCGGTGGCGTCTGGCGCGAACTCTTCCGGGATGATGATGTTTGCGGTCAGCAAGATCACCAGGCGACGGTAGGACTCGTAGCTACCTTGACGCTGGAAGAAGAAGCTCAGCAGAGGAATCTTGTTCAGGAAGGGGATTCCCGATTCCATGTCCTGCTGGTCAATCACCTTGAAGCCACCCACAAGCAGGGTGCCGCCATCCGGCACGGTGGCGCGGGTGCGGATCTTCTGCAGCTCGACTTCAGGGAGCATGATGGTGACCGGCGAGCCGGATCCCAGCGAGGTTTGGAAGGTGCGAACCGGGCGGACCAAGGTGGCCACGGTCGGACGCAGGTCGATCGAGACCGAGCGACGGTCCGAGCTCACCACAGGGGTGACATCCAAGAAGACGCCGTCCATGATCACCCGCACGATCGGAGCTGCAATCGAGGCCGCTTGCGCGATCTCAACATCGAAGTCCGAGACATAGGAGACCTGGTTGGCCACGGTCAGCGTGGCGCGCGAGGCGTTGTAAACCATCAAGCTAGGCTGCGTGACGACTTCACTGCGCTTCGACTTCTGGACTGCGCGCAAGATCATTTCGACCTCGGCATCGTCCAGCAAAGCCCATTGCAACGAGAGGCCACCCGAGTTGGTCAAGCCGTCGGCGTTGGTGTCGTCGTTGGCACCGGTGTCGCCGAGGAAGCTCGACGAGTTGTTGCCAGCGCCGAGCGCCAGGTCGTACAGGTTCTCGGAGCGACCGAGAATGTTGACATCGTTGCCTGCTTCGGTGAAGTACAGACCCGCCGAGCCATCGGTGCCAAGGTAGGCGCCCGGGTCGGTGCCGAAGTCATCGAAGGCGACGTTGGTGCCGATGCCATCGACGCCCTGCGTGGCCTGGTTGCCCAAGCCGCGGAAGTCGATGCCGATGTCCTGCAGGAAGCTGTCTTCCACCTTCAGGAAGCGGACCTGGATCCGCACCGAAGTGTTGGTGGACTGACGCAGGTCGTTGAGAATCTCGCGAATCTCGTTGTGCTTGCCAGGCTGCTGGAAAACGATCAGCGTGCCTTCTTGGATTTGCGCGGTGGCTGGCTCTTCCCAGTCATCGACGCCCAAGATGGTCAGCAGCGTGTCCTCGGTGACGAGGGTGGCTTCGCGATCTTCGTTGAGTGGCTCTGGCTCAAACTCGACGCCGCCCGAACCCGAGATCGTGACCTCTGGCATTTCGTAGTCAGGCAGACGACGGATGATCGAACGCACTTCGTAGTTGCGCAGCACGTGGCCGGTGTTCGATTCTTCCTTCGAGATGACGTGCACGCCACCGTTGCGAATCAGGAACTGAATCTCGCCAGCGGTCTGGCTTTCGATGATCTTCAGGATCTGCGCAACCGGCATATCCTTCGAGTGAGCAAAGTTGACCTGCTTGACGTCTTCGTCGACATCTTCGCGCACGGCGCGCGAGACGACGAAGTTGATGCCGGTGTAGGCGGCGAGGTTGTCTGCGACTTCCTCGATGGGCTGATCAAAGCGCGGCTGCACCGAGACTTCGTTCAGCTTGGCCATGATGTGCTCGACCTCGGGGTCGATCATGTCGCCCTCAACGGCGATGTCGATCGGTTGGCGACCATCGATCTTCTTCCAGTGTTCGAGATCGAACTCGATGGCACTCTTCGGTGGGACCGCCAGGCGTTTCATCTCGTCAAAGATGTCTTGCCAGTTCTCGCGGAAGCGCTTGGCCTGCGAGGTTTCGGTCTTGCGGTGCCAAGCCTCGTTGGCGATTTCGCGAAGCTGTTGAGCCTCGGCGTTGCGCGGGTCAAGGTTGAGGATGCGATCGATCGTCTGCAGTGACTTCTCGTAGAAGCCATTTAGGAACTGCTCGTTCGCTTCGCTGAACAGCGTGGCGACTTTATTTTGGAAGTACTCGGCGTTCGCGGCTTCTTCTGCAGCGAGGTCTTCCTCGGCCTGCAGGATGTGCGCGTTGTTGACCGCTTCCATCGCGCTGATGCGCGATTCACGGGCGGCGTCGAGCTTGGCTTCGACCAGCGCCAGATTCAGGCTGTCATTCGCCACATTGGGCGAGATGCGCAAAGCCTGGGCAGCCGTGGTGTAGGCACGCTCGGCATCGACGTAGTTGCCCATGCGCATGGCGCGGTCTCCGTCGTTGATCAGGCCTTCGACCTTGAGTCGAGCCGAAGCCCAACGCAGCGACTGCTGTTCGATCAGACCTTCGGCATCGAGCCAGGTCCAACCCTCACCGCTTGCTGCGGCTTGCGCACGACGCAGGCCGTCGCGCGATTCCCGGCTTTCCGGGTCGAGCTGGAAGGCACCGGCGTAGTGAGCCACAGCACCCGGGAAGTCGCCACGGTTCATCGCCTGGTCACCCAAGCTGACATAGTTGCGCGCGAGAAGCTGACGCTTCTCCTTGCGAGCTTTGATGTCAGCATAGGCACCACGGGGATCGAGATCACCGGGCTCCTGCCCCGTTGCGGGCTCCTGATTAACAACGATGGACGACTCGACCGTAGTGCGAGTATTTGTCCCGGCGGGAGCCTGGGCGGAGGGCGATTCGCTCTCTGCCATATCCGCACAGCCAACGAGGGCGAGGGCGGGGAAAAGGAACAGGGTCTTCCAGTGGACGCGCATGGAGGGAAGGATGTTCTTGTGT
>JBDQJC010000028.1:0-36544 GCA_040264055.1 Planctomycetota bacterium | reverse complement strand
GGGGGTCTTGGATCGTATTTGCGAACCGGACCGAATCCTGAGCTTCCGTGTGACTTGGCTGGACGACGCTGGCCAGGTACAGACCAACCGCGGTTGGAGGGTTCAATTCAACAATACGATTGGTCCCTATAAGGGTGGGCTTCGGTTTCACCCTTCAGTGAATCAATCGGTCTTGAAGTTCCTCGGCTTCGAGCAGATCTTCAAGAACAGCCTGACCGGCCTGCCGATGGGCGGCGCCAAGGGCGGCGCGGATTTCGACCCGAAGGGCAAGTCGGATCACGAAGTCATGCGTTTTTGCCAAGCCTATATGCGCGAATTGGTGCGCTATATCGGCGAAGACGTCGATGTGCCTGCGGGCGACATTGGCGTGGGCGGCCGCGAAATCGGCTACCTGTTCGGGGAATACAAGCGGCTGCAGAATCGCTTCGCTGGTGTCATGACGGGCAAAGGTCTGAGCTACGGCGGCAGCCTGATTCGCACCGAAGCGACCGGCTATGGCTGTGTCTACTTCGCCCAGAACATGCTGAAACAAGCCGGCGATTCGCTCGACGGCAAGGTTGTGACCGTCTCGGGTTCGGGCAACGTCGCGCTTTACGCGGCCGAAAAGTGCATCGAGTTGGGCGCACGCGTGGTTTCGATGAGCGATTCGGGAGGTTCGGTCTTCGACCCGGATGGGCTCGACGCGATCAAGCTCGATTGGCTGCAAGATTTGAAAGAATCACGCCGCGGCCGCATCTCGGAATACGCCGAGAACTTCGGCTGTGAGTACCGCGAGGGCAAGCGCCCTTGGGGGATCGCTTGCGATGCTGCGCTGCCCTGCGCCACGCAAAACGAACTCGATGCCGACGATGCGCGCACCCTCGTTGCGAATGGCTGCAAGCTGGTGTCGGAAGGCGCCAACATGCCCAGCACGCTCGATGCAGTGCACGTCTTCCGCGAAGCCGGCACGCTGTTCGGCCCAGGCAAGGCGGCCAATGCCGGCGGCGTGGCGGTGTCTGGTTTGGAGCAAGCGCAGAACTCGCAACGCCTGCACTGGACGCGCGAGGAGGTCGACGAGCGCCTGCAGACCATCATGCGCGAGATCCATCGCAAGTGCGTCAAGTACGGCACCCGCGAAGACGGCGGAGTCGATTACGTCGCCGGCGCCAACCTGGCCGGCTTCGTGAAGGTTGCCAACGGAATGCTGGCACAAGGGATTGGCTAGCCCGGTTCCCTGAGGGGAAACCGCCCAGAACCCCTCCCGCGAATGCGGCCGCGAAGGCACAATATGCGGCTTCCTGGTCCCTCAGAATCACCGGAAACCCATGACGAAGCATCGAATTACGGTCGCGCGCGGCGACGGCATCGGCCCTGAAATCATGCAGGCCACTTTGGACATCCTCGAAGCGGCCGGCGCGCCACTTGAGTGTGAGTTCATCGAGGTCGGCGAGGCGCTCTATAAGCAGGGCGTCACTTCGGGCGTACCCGATTCGGCTTGGGACACGCTGCGCCGCAATGAGTGCTTCCTGAAGGGCCCGATCACCACGCCGCAAGGCAAGGGCTTCAAGAGCGTCAACGTGACGATTCGCAAGACGCTGAATCTGTACGCCAACGTGCGGCCGGTCAAGTCCTGCTACCCCTTCGTCGCCGATTCGCATCCGACCATCAACTTGGTCATTGTGCGCGAGAACGAGGAAGACCTGTACGCCGGCATCGAGCACCGCCAGACCCAAGAGGTCGCGCAGGTGCTGAAGTTGATCACGCGGCCGGGCACCGAGCGCATCGTGCGCTATGCCTTTGAGTACGCGCGGGCATACGGGCGCAAGAAGGTCACTTGCATGACCAAGGACAACATCATGAAGCTGGCCGACGGCCTGTTTCACCAGGTGTTTGACGAGATCGCGGCTGAGTACCCGGACATCGAGAACGATCACATGATCATCGATATCGGTGCCGCTCGCCTCGCTGCCCACCCGGAAGACTTTGATGTGATTGTGTCGTTGAACTTGTACGGCGACATCCTGTCCGACATCGCTGCCGAAGTCGGCGGCTCGGTCGGCTTGGCTGGCTCGGCCAACATCGGTGGCACGACCTCGATGTTCGAAGCGGTGCACGGCTCGGCGCCGGACATCGCGGGCCAAGACTTGGCGAACCCATCTGGTCTGCTGCAAGGCGCGGCCATGATGTTGGTGCACCTCGGCGAAGGCGAAATTGCCGAGCGCATCATGAACGCGTGGCTGTGCACCCTGGAAGATGGAGTGCATACAGGCGACATCTACACCGAAGGCTCGAGCAAAGAACGGGTCGGCTGCAAGGCATTCGCCAAGGCAATCATCGAGCGCTTGGGCCAAACCCCGAAGCAACTCGAAGCAGTTGCCTTTGACGGCGGCGGCATCAAGGTTGATGTCAAGCGCTGCACCCCGCAGAAAAAGGAACTGGTCGGCGTCGACGTGTTCTTGGACTGGGATGTTTCCGATCGCAACCCAGATGTGCTCGGCAAGATCTTGTCCGACAACGCGGGCCCCGAGTTCGAGTTGCGCTTGATCACCAACCGCGGCGTCAAGGTCTACCCGGACGGCATGTCGGAAACCTTCTGCACCGACCACTGGCGCTGCCGCTTCCGCGTCGTCAACGATGGCGTCGGCGAGAACGGCCAAATCATCGCGCTGCTGCAACGCTTGCAGGCCGCCGGCGTCGATGCGATCAAGACGGAAAACCTGTACCAGTTTGATGGCCAACCCGGCTACTCACTGGGTCAAGGCGAGTAAGCTGCCTGCATGACCGAACAACGGGAGCCATCCAGTCGACTCTGGGTGAGCTCCCGTTGGCATTGAGTGTTGCTGGTTTCGATTCCAAGCGTGCCCTTCGCAATGTGGGAGCTGTTTCAGCGGGTAGAAGAAGACGGTTTCATGAGCTTCCTGCTCGTGATCGCATCGATTGCGCTGGCGTTTTGGTGGTTGCCGCTGGCGTTGCGCTACTTGACCTTACTCAAGTGTGCACGCGTCTGGATCGACGGCGATGAGTTGAATTACCAGCGGTGGGGGCGAATGAGATCGCTACCGATCGATGACGATTTACGCTTGCGTGGGGCGGGCATGATTTATGGGGCGAGCAAGCAGAAAGAACGCCCGGGAAAATCAGGGTTTCTAAGTGGCTCGACACGCTTCAATGCTTTTGTTTTTCTCGCAGAGTCGTTTTTCGGCCCGCTACAGCGCGAGTGCTTCGAGCTGTAGCGGAAGAGCGAAGGGCGCCAGGCGCGCAAGGTGCTCTTCTATCACCCCGCGCGTTTCAAATCTGATGGCGAGTTGTTCCAGCCAGGCATGCGTGCCTTGCGCGCCAAACTCGCGGGGTTTCGGACCGCACGCAAAGCGGCGCAAGCCGCGAAGGGTGCTGAGTTGCGCGAGAAGCTTGAGTTGGCTCAGCAAGACGAACGTGTGCTAATCGCAGAGCTTGCCCAAGACTCGCGGGTTTCGCGCAATCCGATCAAACGCCTGCGCAAGCTGCGCAATCCACCCCAATGAAGCCGAAAGAACTCCCGGCCGAGTTGCGATTGAGCTCGTGGCGCACCACACACTTTCGATGGATGCTTCCGCTCGGGTATCTCAGCTTATGTGGAGCCTGGATCCTTCTCGCGGACTTTCGTTCAGGTGAATGGGAAGAAGAAGCGGTCGTCTTCGCAGCCTTGTTCATCATCACGCTCTGGAGGTGGAACCGGGTGAACCAAGAAGTAGAAGTCTGGATTCACGAGAATGTAGTGCGCATGCGTGGTCATGCGGGCACCGTCGAACTCGATTTGCAGGAAGTCAAACGCGTGCGGATCATCGAAGAGCGGAGGGGAGAGCACGCTCTCGATCGGATGACTCTTCCGTGGTGGGCCCGCCGTTGGGGTCGCATTCACGACCGAATCGAAGTTGAGTTCGAGGACATGACGGTGCTCGGAAAGCGCGTCATCTTTCGCCTTGAACGCAGGTTCTCCTCTGCGCGCCGCGATCGTGATCCACGCTTCGTGCGCTGGATGCAGGCGGTGAATCGGCGCAGTTCAGGCGCAACGACGCATGAGCGAATCAAGTGATCCGCTTAGCGTAAGAAGAAGCCTTCCGGAAAGCCGTCTCCTGGATCGATCAATAACTCATTGCGGCCGCAGATCCAAGCCTGGCCGGTGACCTCGGGAAGGATCGCGGGCAGGCCTCTGAACTCGGCCTCTGCAAGCACGCGACCGCTGAAGGTGCTGCCGGTGACGCTTTCAATCGTGATGCTTTCGCCGACCGTGAGTTCACCGCGCGCGTGGTGAATCGCAAGCCGCGCGCTGACGCCGGTTCCGGTTGGGCTGCGGTCGACCTCGCCATCGGCGAAGACGCAGACATTGCGTGAATGATGGCTACGATCGCGCGCCGGGCCGGTGAAGATGACGCCGTAGAGAAAGGACAGGTCTGCAGATTCGGGGTGCTCGATCTTGCGCGTCGCCATGACCGCTTGCTTGATCGCGCGGCCGATCGCGACTTGCCGGTCGACATCGTGCGGCAGGCAACTCAATCCCACCGAAGCCGCATCGACAAAAGCGTAGTAAGCGCCGCCGAAGGCCAAGTCGTAACGCACCGGGCCCAAGCCAGGCACTTCGACTTCGGCGCTGAGTTCGGCGACGAAGCTAGGCACATTGCGGAAGGAAACCGATTTCACCTGACCATCGACCGCGCGCGCCGTGGCGAAAATGCGCCCGGCGGGGGCGTCAATCGTGACCGCGGTCGTACCTCCATCGAGTGGCAACATGCCGGTCTCGAGTACCACTTTGGTCGCGGCAATAATTCCATGCCCGCACATCGTGCTGAAGCCTTCGTTGTGCAGGAACAAGATGCCGAAGTCCGCCCCATCATCATTCGGCTCGACCAAGAAGCAGCCGTACATATCGGCGTGGCCGCGCGGTTCCCACATCAGCAACTTGCGCAATCGCGACAGCTCCGTTTGGCCAAAACGTCGCTTGGCCAGGATGTCCTCGCCCGGAATCGGTGGCGTATCGAGCACCACACGAAAAGGCTCGCCGCCGGTGTGTGCATCAATCGTGCGCACGCGCTGGTAGCGCGCGTGCGGTTTCCAGTTTCGGGCAGAGTCGAAGTCGAGCTTCATCGCCCGCATTCTAGGTGGCGGGTCGAGCCTGGAGGCCTAGCCCTGAAAGCGTGCGCCAACAATCGGCAGCGCGCTGCGGTGCAGCCAAGTCGTGGCCGTAGCTGCCGCGAGGGTGACCAGCGCCATGATGAAGAGCGCTCCACCATCGTCGCCCACTTCGATTCCGAGTTTGGTGAGGTGGCTCATGATTGCGCCGCCCATCAAGCCCATGGTCAAGGCTCCGCCGAGCGCCGCCGAGCGTGGCATCAACAGCAGGATGACCGCGAGTGCTTCGGCCACGCCTGTCGCAATGCGTCCCCATGGTTCGGCACCGAGCGTCTCAAACAGCGCCACCGCTTCTGGCGCGGCGGTGAACTTGAAGAATAGTGTTTGGCCCATGATCGCCGCGGCGATCAGACGCGAGACCCAAGAAATCAGATTGGCTTTGCCGGAGAGGGTGGTGGACATGGCAGTTTCCTTGCGGAATACCCTGCATTCCCCGCTACCGGGCGCTCGTGACGCTATTTCTAGCGATTGCGTGGGTACTCGTGAATCCAGTGGAAGCCGCGCCGCGTGAGCTCGAAGCTGTCCTCCGGTTCGCGGGTCAAATGGATGCGTACTTCCTGCTCGTCGACTTCCGTCCACAGGACCATTCCCGTGTCGTCAGCCTGCTCGATGACGAACTCACTCAGGCCGCCGATCGGCGGATTGATGGTCATCTCGTTCAGCTCATCGTTGTACTCACCCCAGCCTCGCGTGACCGAACCGTCCGCGCGCGCGACCGCCAAGCTGAAGCTTTCCGGGCTGCCCCCGCGGTGGTTGACGCCAAGTCGCACCCAACGCTTGTCATCCTCAATTTCGCGGTCACTGGCCTCGCCCCAATGAAACGCCTCAACGGCGTAGAGCCCATGCATCGGCCCGGGTTCGGCGAGCGCGCCGTACTTGTGCGCGCCCTCCCAACCGCCCTTCATGGCAGGCCAAACGGCCTGATAAAGGAAGCCGATCAACACCAAGAACCCCAAGAGCCGCTGCCAGCTTCGCTGCCACGGGTAAGGGTTGAGTTTGCGCGGTTGCGTCGGAAGCTGGAAGAAGAACAAAGCGCCCAAGCGTGCAAGGTCGGGCAGCATCAGCATGAACGACAACACCACAAGGTGAGTCGAGAAGAGTTTGACCGGAACGTCGTAGAAGTAGTTGAGCGCGGCGACGTTTAGCATCACGCCAAAGCTCATCATGGCTCCCAGCAGAGCGGTGCGCCGGAAGATGAGCAGGAAGCCTGCCAGGAGTTCGGCGGCGCCACTGAAGGCCTGGTAGGCCGGGCTTGCGCCGATGAAAGTCCAAGCAAGGCCCATCGGCGAGGCATCGCCGATCGGTTGCATGAGTCGATCCGGCCCCGGCGGAGGCATCTGCGCCGGGAAGACTTTGATCCACCCGTAGACCATCAAGGTCGAGACCAGGTAGAAGCGCAGAGTGAGATAGATCCATTCGACCGTGCGGCCCGAAACTGGGCGCCGACCGACTGCGAAGTGCCAAAGTAAACCGCCGACCGCGGCGATCGCCAAGCGCATGACGACCTCGACATAATTCGATGTCGTGTCGCCACTTCCGAGTTCAAATACCGTGAGCTCAAGACCGAAGAACACATCGCCAAACCAGGCGAGCATGTTCCGGTGCATCATCGTGTACTCGGCCCACCACGACTCCGTCTCTGGAATCAGGTTCAGGGGAAAGGGGAAGATATAGAGCAGCCAGTAGATGAAGCTGAGCCGAGCACCCCAACTTGCCCAGGTCTCCAACTTGCCGCGCGCATCGGCGTAGGGCAAAGCCTTCGCCAAAGGCACGAACTCGGCAGGTTTGGATGGGATTTCCCAGGACTCGGGCGGCGGTTCGTCCGCATCGAGAAAGCGAGACAAGGTCTCGGGCGTTGGCATCGGGCAAGCTTCCTTCTTGCCAAACCAGCGATAGCGGTTGCGCGCGATCCAGTGATATACGCCATCGCGGAGGCTGCGCGGGATCACACGGAGAACAGCCGCCACGGACCAAATGCCACCGAGCCGTTTGGCAATGCGAAGCGTAGCATCTCCGGCGACGAACACCTGGCCCTGGTCGATCACGATCACGCTTTCCGGGATCGGGCCGAGATAGCCCGCCTCGGCCAAGGCCTCGCGCCCAACTTGCGACTGCAGCGAGGCAAAGCGAAACACCTGCTTGCGGTCGCGCGCCAAAATCCACTGCACGGCTCCGTGGCAGAGATTGCAGACTCCGTCAAAAAGCAGCAGCGGCGGGCGGGCGGCGGGTTCGCTCACGAGTTTCCCAGCCTAGCCCCGCGAAACGAAACCGGCGTAGACTGGCGGAATGCTGCGTGCCCCCTTTCTGCTCGCCTTGCTTCCCATCTTGTGCTCTTGTGCGCAGGCTCCGACGCCTTTGCTTCGCCAGCAAGGCCTATGGGATCCGGCGCCGAGCAGCCTCGAGTTGGGGCGTTTCGATTACGACGTGGTCATCTTGCTTGAAGAGGGCGTGCAGGTCGACGCCGCCCCGTCGTTTGCGACGCACTATGGCAGTTTTCGTTACGGATTCGCAAACCCAGAAAGCTTGCGCAAGTTCGAAGCAAACCCAGCCCGATATGCGGTGCAACTCGACGGTGGCTGTGGGAGCATGGGCGCGCTCAGTGGCACCGGCGACCCGAATCGTTATGCGGCGTTTGAGGACAAGCTGTACATCTTTGCATCCGACGGCTGCCGCAGCGGTTTCCTGGCTTCACCCACCGAGGTGCTGGAACCGATGCTTGATGCGATCGTTGTCGCCGGAGCGAATGAAGCTCTGCTCGCGCACGAGTTGCTGAATAGCATGCTGGATTGGGTTGGCGGCGCAGAGGCCGTCGACGGCACCGAACTGGCGTGGTCACTTGACACCGAAGTGGAATACCAAGGCCGGATGGTCGCGAGCGGCAACGACGAATTGCTTGGTCCGGGAGCGCGCTACCGCACTGCCTACAACTGGGACGGCGCCGTTTCCTCGAAAGAAGTCGCCGACGGCGAGGCTTGGGCGGACGACGCGCGCACGGGGCGGCGACAGCTGGGTTTTTCCCAACTGCGTGCATTGGAACGGCGCTCGCAGGCGCACCTCCTGATTCTGTTGCAAGACCGAGAGCATGAAGACACCCTGCTTTGTGCCGAACCAAGCGATGCCCCCGGCGTGGACATCTTGCATCTCGCGAGCCATGGTTTTGCCCATCGCATCGGCATCGAAAGGGAATCGGGTCGGCCGCTTTGGCACGAATTCGGCGGCATCGGTTCCGGCATGACCTTTGGCTTGATCCGAAACGACTTCCAGCGCTGGGAAGTCATCGATGGATTGCGGGTGCCGATCGCTTGGGATCGATCGTTCAACGGCGAGTTTGTGACGCACGTCGACCGGGGCGCTGAGGGCTGGCGATTGAGTCTGCGGCGTAGCAACTAGGCGAACCCCGCCTGCGATTCTGAACCGGTGCTCGGGGGAGCAGAAAAATCCACCCGCGGCCACTATCCGGCGCGCCTTTTTGCTGGCATGATTCCGGCCAATCGCCGCAATTCCATGATGCATCCCAGCACCAAGGTCCAGTTCATCAGCGAAGAACTGGGTCACGGAGTGGTCGCCACCGCGTTCATTCCAAAAGGAACCATGACTTGGGTTCAAGATCCGCTCGACCGGGTGTTCCGCCCGGAAGAAGTCGGCAGCTTGCCAGGTCCAGCGCAGTCCTTGCTTGAGTATTACGCGTTTCGCAACGCGCGCGGCGAGATGGTCCTGTGTTGGGATCATGCTCGCTACGTCAACCACAGCTTCCGCAGCAATTGCTTGAGCACCGCCTACGATTTCGAGATTGCGGTGCGCGACATTCAGCCGGGCGAGCAGCTCACCGATGACTATGGTTATCTGAATCTGTTCACGCCCTGGAAGCCCTCGGACGAAGGCACTCGCCGCAAATGGGTTCGCCCCGATGACGTGGTGCGCTATGCCCGTTCGTGGGACCGCTCGCTGAGCGGGGCGCTGCGCCGTTGGTCCCAGGTTGGACAACCGCTGCGCGACTGGCTTTCGGCCGACACCATCGAAGAAGTGGAACGCGTGCGAACCGGCCAAGCCGAGATGCGCAGCATACGCGAGCTTTACTGCCCGGAAGAATCTTGACGGTTTCGCGTGGTGCGCGTCGTTAGCCTGAACAAGCTATGACGAAACGCATCGTGATTTGTGCCGACGGCACTTGGAACCGCCCCGAAGAAGACCTGAGCAAGGACTACCCGACCAATGTGCTGCGGTTGGCGCGCGCGGTCAAGCCAACTGTTGCAGGTACTCCGCAGCAGGTCTTCTACGACTGGGGGGTCGGCGCGGACTACGGCAAGATCAGCGGCGGCATCACTGGCGCGGGCATTCAGAAGAACATTCAGGATGACTACCGCTACATCGTGCAGAACTACTCGCCCGGCGACGAGATCTACCTGTTCGGGTTTAGCCGTGGCGCCTACACGGTGCGCAGCCTCTGCGGCATGATCAACAACTGTGGCATCTTGAAGCGCGCGCATGCCAATCGCATCGGCGAAGCCTTCAAGATGTACAAGAAGGGCGGCCGCAAGTGGCACCCCAACGGCACGGGATCCAAAGAGTTCCGGCAGAACTATTCCCATGCTTCGCGCAGTGTCAAGTTCGTTGGCGTTTGGGATACAGTCGGCGCACTCGGCATTCCATTCAGCTTCCTTGGCCTGTTTGGTCGCAAGGACGAGTTTTATGACAACAAGCTTGGTTCGAATGTCGAGTTCGCGCGCCATGCGATGGCGATTGATGAGCAGCGTGCCGATTTCGATGCCACGGTCTGGCGCACCCGACCCGGCCTCGATCTGAAGCAGGTGTGGTTTGTTGGCTCGCACGCCGATGTAGGCGGAAGCTACGCTCCTGACAAGAAAGATGGCAGCCTTCTGTCCGATATCCCGCTGAAGTGGATGATGGCCGAGGCCAGCAAAGTCGGCTTGAAGTTCGAGCCACATCTTTCCGGGCAGTTGACCAACAACCCGCTGTCGACGAAGAACCGCTCGTACAAGGGCATCTATCGTTCGCGCGGCCGCGTCTCGCGCACGATTGATCACGGCGAGAGCGATCTACTGATCCACCGCAGCGTCAAAGAGCGTTGGGAGGGCCGGCCGAACTATCAGAAGAACGCCCGAAACTTGCGCGACCTGATCGAGGATCAGGGTTGGCCGACGCTGGTCAGCTAGCGCGCTAAACTGGCGGCATGGCTAGCCCCGAAGAAATGGCAGCGACGATGATCGCCAACTTGAAAGACAAGACCGGGAAAGATCTCGCGGCTTGGAAGAAGTTGGTGGCTAAGTCGGGCTGCGTCAAACACGGTGAGATCGTCAAGTGGCTAAAGTCCGAGCACAGCATGACGCACGGCTTCGCCAATCTGGTCGCGCACAAGCACCTGGAGAGCGATGCCGGTTCGGCGGGCGATACCGACTTGGTCGCGGCGCAATACGCGGCCAAGAAGGAAGCGCTGCGACCGATCTACGACAAGCTTGCCAAGGCTGTGCAGAAGTTCGGCAAAGACGTCGAGCTGTCGCCCAAGAAAGCCTACGTCAGCTTGCGTCGTTCGAAGCAGTTCGGCCTGATTCAGCCCTCGACCGCGACCCGCGTGGACCTCGGCCTGAACCTGAAAGGCGACCCAGCCGGCGAGCGGCTGGAAGCCGCCGGAAGTTGGAACTCGATGTGCAGCCATCGCGTTCGCTTGAGTTCGGCCAAGGATGTCGACGCGGAAGTGGTCGCCTGGTTACGCGAGGCCTACGACCGCGCTTAGATTTGGCAGCAGCCTGACCCCGACCGACTCCTTGTTGATGGAAACAGAGCGCACCGTCGAAGACCTTGAAGCCGCCTACGCGGCTCATCCTGCTGCCCCGCGTGACGAGGGCACGGTGGCTTGGTTGGTGCGCCGTCCGGTATCGCTTGCACGCGAAGTCGTCGAGCGCGCCGAGCTGTGCCCCGAACGCGGCCTGGTCGGTGACTGTTGGCCCAGCAAGCCAAGTAAGCGGACCGCCGGCGGTAGCCCGCATCCCGAGATGCAACTCACGCTGATGAATACGGCTGTCACCGAAGTCATCGCCGGACCAAAGGAAGCTTGGGCGGCCGCCGGCGATCAGGTCTATGTCGATTTCGACTTGTCGGAAGAGTCGCTGCCAGCCGGCACGCGACTGCAGCTTGGCAGCGCAATCATCGAGATCACCGCCGAAGAGCATCTAGGCTGTGGCAAGTTCCACGAACGATTTGGCTCGGCGGCGCTGCGCTGGGTCAACGGCAAAGAACGGCGCGCGCAGCGCTTGCGCGGCGTGAACGCAAAGATCGTGCAGGCGGGCGAGGTTGCGGTCGGCGATCGCTTGCAACGGATTCAGGCATGACCGAAGAGCAATACCAAGACTTGGTGGAGCGGCTGGAGCGCATCGAAGCGCATCAGCAAGCGAAGAGCCCTTGGGGCGCAAACTTTGCGATGGCAATGGGGCTTGCGTGCCTCATTTTTGCGATGGACGAAGCGGGCTACGCCTTCATTTGGCTCGCGATCTATTTCTTCGTCAAAGCCTACCGTTGGACCATCCAGTCGATTCCGCCCGAGTCGCAAGAGCTGATGTTGATGCAAGTGGGGGAAGACGGCGAGCCCGACCGCCCGACTCGACTGAGCTCGCTCAGCGAAGAGCGCGACACGAAGTCGAGCTAGGCTTGTCCTAGAAGAAAGGGTCATGCGCAAGCTCTTCAGCCTGTTCTCCCTCGGCTTGGTGTCCTGTTCCACTGCAGATTTGCGACCGGAGGAGTGGCGCAGCGCGGGCCCCCCAGCAGCGGCGCGCCAGGCCGGAGAGGATCTGCTCGCAATGATGCGAGTGGCGCATGGTTTCCCAGCGTCAGCACAGTCCTCGCCGGAGCTAGTCCATACCTTGCAGGTGGAAGACCAATGGCAGAGCACCTTGCTCCGCTGGTTTACTCCACTCGATTCGAATACGCAGAGGTTTCGGGCCAAGCTATCGCTTGCTCCTGCAGTCGCGGAACTCTGGTTCGGCGAGCGACAACTAAGCTGGAGTTTCGATCCGTCGTCCCACAACCAAGGCGGTTGGGATGCTGTCTACGCCGACTCGGTGCATCGATACTTTTACTTTGTTGGCCTTTCCTTCTCCGAGCCAACGGCCATGCCAGCGGCAGAGATTCAGGGCAAACGCTATGCGCGCGTGTGGGTGAAGTACGCCGACGACGAGGCGGTGCTTTGGTTGAATCCAGTCAACCACCGGCTGCGCTGGGCGGAGTTCACATTTCGTTCCGCCAGCTCCAGCTACCGTGGCGTGCTCGACTTCGCGGCATGGTCGGACGGATCACTATCTCGCCAAGCGAGTCGCTGCTTGCTCCCGACACAGGTGGTCATTCGCGATCGCTTCGAGGGCGATGCGACGCACACGCTGCAATTTCGCATCGAACCTGAAGATCCAACGAGCGACTAGAATCAGTTCATGGAGAAGCCCTTTCTGACCGCGACTTTATTCTGCATTGGTTCCGCTTTGACGGCCTTCGCGCCTTCGTTCGCGGGCGAATCAACGCAAGACGAAGTTGCCGAGCCACCGCGCGATTACATCCTGTCGATCAATGGCGACAGCTTTGTCGTGCGCCCCGGCGTCGAGCTGAAGATTGAGCGCGACTTCAAACAGCCGACGCTGCGCTTGGATGTCGGCGCGCTTCGTCATTTCGCCTATGGTGATCTGCTATTTGACTATCCAGCGGCCTTCGTCTGGGAGGCCGATGCGTTTGACTCGGCCATGAAGACTTGGACCATGGACGGCGCGGACATCTCGATGATGATCTTCCGCACCAGTTTCGAGTTCAGTGCCGATGAGTTTGCGGATTCTCTTGAAGGTGAGTTCGATGAGATCGAACGAGAAGAGATCGAGCGATCTCTTGGCTCTTACGCATTGTCGGGAACGCAGGTCACGACCGAGATCGCAGGATCGACTTTGATCTACGAAGTGCTGGAAGCACCGGTCGAGCTCGGTAGTGCATTGATTGTGGTCATGGATTCCACGGACGACGGCCGGCACACCTCGGAGTACAAACAGGCGATGGACTTACTCCAGCAAACCTTCCGGATCGCGGGGGGAGTGGACAACGAGCAGATCGCCGAGCTCGAAGCGAAGATCGCCGCAGTGCGCGAGCAGATCGAGGTCTTCAAAGTGACCTACACCGATGATCAGCCGATGATGAAAGAGCTGTATGCCGAACTCGCTCAGCTCGAGGCGGCGCTGGAAGCCGCACGCAAGTTCTAGCCCAAGGCGTGGCGAGCCCCGCGCACGAGCGATTCCATCGTGAGGGCGGCTGCGGTCTCGCCGTCTTTCCGGACGAGGGCGCGAACCAACCTGCTGTGCGATGCCCAGGTGCGCGCCACAACTCGCAGGTCGACGAGCACACCGAGCGCGCGATGGCCGTGGAAGAGCCTGGTCAGCACGCGGTAATGCGCGATGGTGCGATTGAAGTGCTGGTTGCGCGCCGCGCGCACGAGAGTTTCGTGGAAGCGTTCTTCCGAGCTGAGCCAGTGATCGAGAGCCGCGCCTTCCAGGTGCCCACCGCTTTCGCGAAGCTGCAGCGCGAGCTGATACATCTCGGCGCATAAGTCGGCGAGCAGGCCGAGTTCTGCCTCGGTAATCGTGGAAGCGGCCTTGCGTGCCGCGAATGGCTCGATCGCTTGACGGAGCTCGTAGAGCTCGAGCAGCTCTTCGGGCCGGGCGGCTTTGACGAAAGCGCCGGCCCCGGGCACGTGGTCGATCAGGCCTTCGGCGGCCAGGCGACCGATTGCCTCGCGCACTGGATTCAGGCTGCCGCCGATTTCTCGGGCCAGCTTGCGGGTGACGAGTCGCTGACCGGCGGGGTAGTCGCCGGCGAGCACGCGAGTACGAATGTGTTCGTAAGCGCGAGTCGCTATGCTTGAACCATCATGATGGATCACTCGGCGAGTATCGCGCATTCTGCCCCAGTTTGCAAGCTGAGCGGCCTGATCGCGGCGACCTTCACGCCCATGCACACGGATGGTTCGGTCAACTTGGCCGCAATCCCGGCTGCCTGCGATTTCGTGCTCGGCCAGGGGGTCAGTGGCCTCTTCCTATGTGGAAGTACTGGCGAGAGTCCTTCGCTCTCGACCGCCGAACGCATCGCGGTCGCCGAGGAATACAGCCGGGCGGCCCAGGGGCGCGTGCCGATTGTGGTCCATGTCGGCCATAACAGCATGGTCGATGCCTGCGCTTTGGCTGAGCACGCAGCGTCGATCCAGGCCGATGCGATCGCAGTGGTGCCGCCCTCGTATTTTCCGCCGGCTTCGGCCGAGATGCTGGTCGCCTGCCTGCAGCAGATTGCCGCGGCCGCTCCCGAGACCGCGCTTTACTACTACCACATTCCCAGAATCACCGGCGTCGGCTTGCGCATGATCGATCTGCTCGAGCGCGCCGACGCTGCGTTGCCCACGCTCGCTGGCATCAAGTTCAGTTCTTTTGAGCTCGACGATCTTCTGCGCTGCGTGCGTCACGCCGATCGCCGCTACAACATCTTGTTCGGCTCGGATGAAATGTTGTTGGCCGGCTTGGCCATGGGCGCGGCGGGTGCCGTCGGCAGCACCTACAACTTCTTGGGCCCGTACTATCGCCGGGTGATCGACGCTTTCGAGGCCGGCAGGTTGGAAGAAGCACAAGAGATTCAGTTCCTTGCCACACGCATCGTGCACGCAATCTTGAAGTTCGGGGGACACAACGCGATCAAGGCGAGCATGTCGGTGCTGGGTGCCGAGGTCGGGCCGCCTCGCCTGCCGATTGCGGCGCTCAGTCCCTCCGCGATCGCAGAGCTGACCCAAGGTTTAACGAACTTGGGCGCATTGCGGAAAGAGGCAAGCGAATGAGCCGAATGCTACGAGCCGTGTTTGCTTCTGCGCTCGTGTGCTTTGCGAGCGCGCTGCTTGCGTCGCCTGCGTCGGCGCAAGCGCCCGAGCGCTTGGCCTTCGCCCATCTTCCAGACTTGCCCGATACGATTGGCCTCGGTGGACCGATTGTCGGGGTGCACAACGACGCGCTGATCGTCGCGGGAGGCGCGAACTTCCCGACACCGCTTGCCGAAGGCGGGGCGAAGGTCTGGCATCAAGCGGCGTATGTCTTGGATCGCCCCGATGGCGAGTGGCAGATCGGCCAGCAGTTGCCCCAAGCCTTGGCTTACGCTGCGTGCGTTTCGACCGAATGGGGCCTGCTCATCGCCGGGGGATCGGACCAAAGCGCGGTGTATTCCACGGTGCGTTTGATGACCTGGAATCGCGAGCTGGGCAAGCTCGAGTTCCAAGAGCTTCCAGACCTGCCCGAGCCAAGCGCATTTGGCTCAGCGGAAGCAATCGGAAGCGTGGTCTACGTGTTTGGTGGACAGCGCTCGAAAGACGGCAGTGATCTCAGTGGCGCAGTCTGGAGTCTTGATCTTTCCACCGAAGAACTCGCTTGGCGCAAGTTGCCGCGCTACCCAGGCAAGCCGCGGGTCAAGATGGTGACGGCGGCGCAGCGTGGTCTCGATTCCGAAGTCTGCTTGTTCCTGTTTTCGGGCTCCCGAAGCTGGACAAACGAAGCCGGTCAGCCGCGCTTCGAAATGGATACCGATGGCTATCGCTACTCGCCGAGCCAGGAGACGTGGACACAGATCGCCTCCCTTCCGGTGCTCGACGACCCCCGCGACATCCCGGGCAAAGCGAGCTTCGCCGATCAACGCTGGCCGATCGAGGCCGCTTGCGCGGAAGCTTATGGCGAGAATGAAGTCATCTGCTTCAGTGGCTCGACGGGTCGCTACATCTTGGACGCAGAAGGTGATTTGGTCCCGCCGACGGAGCGTCCGGCGTTTCTGAATCGCGTGCTGATCTATAACACCGGTCACGATTGGTGGCGGGTGAGGGGAGAGATGCCGATCGGCGTGGTCACGACCGAGGCGGTGCGTTGGGGGGAACAGATTGTCATCCCATCGGGGGAAGTGAAGCCGGGCATCCGCACGCCGCGCGTGCAGGCGCTTGCTTTGCCGCCTTATGTAGTTCATTGGGGGATTGAGCCTTCAACGGGTTCCCTGTTTGGCATCCTCGACTACCTCGTGCTTGCGGCTTACCTCGGAGTGATGGTTTTGGTCGGTGTCTATTTCGCGCGCCGCGAGACCAGCACAGAAGAGTTCTTCCTCGGCGGTCGCAAGATCCCGTGGTGGGCGGCAGGCTTGTCGATCTTCGGCACGCAACTTTCGGCGATCACCTTCATGGCCATCCCCGCGACGGCCTATGGTTCGGATTGGCGGCGTTTCGCGGGGCAGATCATGGTGCTACCGATCATCGCGATGGTGATCTTCTGCTTCTTGCCGCTGTTCCGTCGCTTGAATGTGACGACGGCCTACGAGTACTTGGAGGCGCGCTTCTCCCTCACGGTGCGGTTGTTCGCGAGCAGCTTGTTCATCCTGTTTCAACTCGGGCGCATGGGCATCGTGCTGTTACTTCCGGCGATCGCACTTTCAGCCGTCACCGGAATCGACACCTATCTTTGTATCGCATTGATGGGCATTCTTGCGACCGCTTACACGACGATGGGCGGAATCTCGGCAGTGATCTGGACAGATGTGCTGCAGGTCTTTGTTCTGATCGGTGGCGCGCTGCTGTGTTTGATCGTTGCGGTCAGTGATGCCGGGGGCATCAGCGCCTCGATCGATTTGGCGCAGGCGGCGGGCAAGTTCGACATTTTCGAATGGCGCTGGAGCAGTTCCGATATGGTCGCGTGGGTGCTGATCGTTGGCTTCTTCTTTACGAACCTGGTGCCGTACACCACCGATCAAACCGTCATTCAACGCTACCTGACGACCTCAGATGAAAAGCAGGCCGCGCGCAGTCTTTGGCTCAACCTTGCGATCACAATTCCAACCGGCATTCTGTTCTTCGGCCTCGGCACGGCGCTGTTTGTCTACTACACCGGCAACCCGGAATTAAAGGCCGCGCTGCCCGAGAAAGCGGATCAACTTGTGCCCTGGTTTGTCGTGACGCACCTTCCCGCGGGCGTTGCCGGCCTCGTCGTCGCGGGCATCTTTGCCGCGGCCATGAGTTCGCTCGACAGTTCGATGAATAGCATTGCAACGGCCATCGTGAACGACTTCGTCGAGCGATTTGATGCGCCTGGCCCGAGGAAGGATCGACTTAGCTTGGCGCGCAAGCTGACGGTGCTCTTGGGCATCATCGGAACCAGCGCGGCGATGTTGCTCGCCACCTATGAAATCAAATACCTCTTTGACTTCTTCCAAAAGGTCATGGGCCTCTTCGGCGGCGGCCTCGCCGGAGTCTTCCTACTCGCAGTCTTTACCAAGAAGACCAACGCTCGAGGCGCATTCGCCGGGCTTGTGCTTGGCGGCCTTGCGACGATCGCGGTTGCCTTCTTCACCCAAATCAACTTCTTGCTTTATGCCGCAGTAGGTGCGACGACCTGCGTGGGGGTCGGCTATGGCGTCAGCCTTGCGACGGGCGGCAATCAGAAGAACCTTGCGGGCTTGACCCGCACGAGCTTGAATGAGGTGAAACATGAGCAAGCTTGAGCTGCGCGCCTTCCGCGATCAGTTCCGCGACGGGCTGCTTGAAGACACGCTGCCTTTCTGGCTGCGACACGGCATGCGCGGGGGAGAAGGCGGAGTCTCAACCTGTTTGGCGCGAGATGGGGCGCTTCTCGATTCGGATAAAGCGGTCTGGCCACAAGGTCGCTTCGCCTGGTTGCTTGGCACGCTTTACAGCGACTTCGAGGCACGCCCCGAATGGCTGCAAGCGGCGAACTCATGCCTTGGCTTTCTGAAGGAACATGGCTTCGATGACGACGGCCGCATGTACTTCTTGTTGGCCGAAGATGGCCAGCCATTGCGCAAGCGTCGCTACGCCTATTCCGAGGCATTCGCCAGCATGGCTTTTGCGGCGCGCGCAAAGTGGAACGGCGACCCAGCCGATGCGCAGCGTGCGATCGAGTTGTTCGAACGCTATGTGGCGGTGTCGATCGCCCCGGGGACTTGCCCCGCCAAGACGAATCAGACGACGCGGCCCAGCAAGGGAATCGGGCCCTTGATGATCGGCATCAATGTGGCGCAGACCCTCCGCGAGAAGATCGATTTCGCCGGGGCGCAGGCATGCATCGATCGATGGATCAACGAGATCGAGCGCGATTTCTGCAAACCAGAACTTGGGGTGGTTCTCGAAACCGTCGGCCCGAACGGGGCAGTGCTCGATCATTTCGACGGCCGCATGCTCAACCCAGGCCACGCCATCGAGGCCGCCTGGTTCATCCTGCACGAAGCACGCGTGCGTGGCGGCGATGCCCGCTTGGTGCAGCTTGGCGTGCAGATGCTCGATTGGATGTGGGAGCGTGGTTGGGACAGCGAGTACGGCGGCATCTATTACTTCCGCGATCTGCACGGCAAACCGTGCGCTGAGTATTGGCATGACATGAAGTTCTGGTGGCCGCACAACGAGGCGATCATCGCGACGCTGCTTGCTTATGTGCTGACCGGAGAAACACGGCACTTGGAGCGTTTTCAACTGGTCCACGCGTGGGCCGAGAACCACTTCGTCGATGCCAAGCACGGCGAATGGTTCGGCTATCTACATCGTGATGGCTCGCGTTCCGTCGACCTCAAGGGCAATTATTGGAAGGGACCGTTCCACTTGCCGCGCATGCAGTGGTATTGCTGGCAGCTGCTCGAGGAGCACCTCGGTGATTGAGCGAGACGGCTTCGAGGTAATCCCGGGCTTCCTTGCGCCAGATGCCGTCGCCGAACTGCGCGCGGAAGTCCATCGCTTCGTTCAGAGCGTTCTGCCCGATCTTCCGAACGAGTTGGTCTACTACGAGGACCGCACGCGACCCGAAACGCTGAAGCAGGTGCAGCGCATGTTCGAACACGACGCCTATTTCCAGGGCCTAATGTCCGGTTCGCGTTTCGAAGCGCTTGCCGCTGAGCTACTCGACGAGCCCGCCGTCGGCAAGAATCTGCAGTACTTCAACAAGCCGGCGGGGCACAGTCAGCCGACCCCGCCGCATCAGGACGGCCACTACTTCATGCTGCAACCTTGTCGAGCGCTGACGATGTGGCTAGCGCTTGAAGACGTGAGTCGCGAGCAAGGTTGTATGCACTATGCGCGAGGCTCGCACCGGCTCGGCTTGCGCGATCATGCTCCCGCAGAAGTCTTAGGCTTTAGCCAGCACATTCCTGATTTCGACGCTGATACATGCGAGGCCGTCGCTTGTCCGGCCAGGGCGGGGGATCTCATCGTGCATGATGCCCAGACCATTCACTGGGCCGGCGCAAATCGAAGCGCCAGCCCCAGCCGCGAAGCGCTTGGCTTCATCTATTACGGCTTGAGTGCACAAGAAGACAGCGCAGCGCAAGCCGAGTATCAGCTCCTTTTGGCCGAGCGACTTGCAGCGCAGGGCAAAATCTAGACGCGGAATGGGACGCGGCTACAGGCCGAGTACTTGCGATTCTGCACGACCTAGATGCTCCGCGTAAGCTTGCGCGGCTCGTCTCACCCCCGCCAAATGCTTGGTCTTGCGCCAACCCGACAAAGGCGTAACGGTGACATCGACGCACTTCGCGCGCAGCTTGTGCGTCCATGTCGCGACCACTCGACCTCGCGCCAAGACGACCGGTGAGACCATGGCGGCTTTCTTCCAGACCAGCTTGCGTTCGGCTTCCACCGGCACCGTCCAAGACTTGTCGGCATGGCTCATCAGCAAGCCATCCCAAAGCGGAAGGAGGCGCACCGGCCAATCCTTGCTGCCGCTGGGGGCTTTGTTTCGCAAGTCCGCTTCGTCTTCTGCCAAAGCGAAGCAGGCGCGTCCACTTTCGGTTGCCAGGTCGACATCCATGAGTGCTCCTTCCTTGCGCAGCGCCGCTTCCCACTTACTCGCCTCGCTGATGCGTGCGCCAAAGAAGTGCGCCAGGTCGTGCACGCTAGCCGGGCCGCAACTGCGCAGGTAGTCGCGCGCCAATTCCAGCGACGCGCGCGCGCCCGTCAATCGCGGCCATTTCAACTTCGCGTGCGCGACCGTGCGCAGAACATAGGCCTGCTCGGCACCTTGCTTTGCCGCGAAGCAAAGATCACCACGGTTTACGAGGCTCCAGATCAACCGCGATGCTCCAAGTCGCTTCGGGTCCATCATGTCGCCGACGTAGGCCTTGGACTCTTTCAAGTACTCGCCCTTGACCAAGGGCATCAGGTCGGCGCGCGTGACTGTGCCGCCGGCGGCCACAATCTGTTCGTGGGCTTGCTCGACTAGGTCTTGCGGCGGCATCACATTGCGCTGCACATCGACCGCCCAAGTCGACTTGCTGGCAATGACCTGCCGCCAATGGTCCAGGTTATAGAGATGCACGGTGCCACGATTTCCCCAAGTCCGCACGAGGGTCGGATTCTCGCCGAACAACTCCTCAAGCAGTTCAGCCGCGGACATCGATCCAGTGCAGCGCTGGGCCAAACCCCAGAGCGAGGGCGGCAGTTGTTGCGACTGCATGCCCACATTGGCGCGCGCAGCGTGTGCGGGGCTGGCCAGCGGAGCGGCCAATCCGCTGCGTCGCCCGCGAAAATACAGGACCTGATCCGGGTCGAGAGCGAGGGCTTTGGCCACGCCGCCAGGATACGATTCTCTGCGCCATGCCGAAGCTCACCATCTTCTACGCACTGCTGCTGATCGCCCTGGGCGTTGGCGGTTACTTTGCTTCCGGTCAAGCCAGCGTGACCGCGTTGATCCCGGCGTTCATCGGAGCGCCGATCTTGCTGTGTGGTCTGATCGCCAACGCCAAGCCGGCCAGCCGCAAACTCACGATGCACCTCGCGGTTCTCTTGGCAATCGTCGCCATCGCGGGCGGCTCGCGCGGAATCCCCGGCTTCATCGATGTGCTCAGCGGCGAAGAGGTCGAACGATCACAGGCAGCGATCGCGCAGGGCGTGTTAGTCATTGTTTCAGCGATCTACGTGGTTCTTGGCATCAAGAGTTTCGCCGCCGCGCGCAAAGCAAGCTGATCGTCGGATAGCATCGGGCTATGTCCCGATCGACGACTGAGACCCTCGTCCGCATCCTTGGCCTCTACTATTTAGCCGAAGGGGGGATCGATGTTCTGTCGAGGCTCTCGACTTTCATTGAGGAAGTGACCGGCGATGATGGGCAATCATTCCCGTTCTGGTGGTACTTCTATGGCGTCTTCACGCTTGCGATGGGAGTCTTTGTGTTGCTGTATTCGAAGCCCCTCGCGCGCTGGATGCATCGGGAAGATGCGGAGGCAAGCGATGCCTAAGACTGCTATTCGGCTCTTGGGGCTCGCCACCGGATTGCATGGTTTCGCGAAGTACGCGAACTGGAAGTATGAAACGTGGGGTTTCAACTTAGGGTCATCAGAGGATGTCCCAATTGACCCTCCGACTTATCTCGATGTCTGGGTCTTGCTTCCGAACGGCAGCACCGATTGGCAGAACCTAAGCTGGGTCTTTTGCGGCCTCGTGCTGATTCGCTTCTCGAAGCAGTTTTCGCGCCTCTTTCCCAGCCGGGGCGGTTAACCGCACTCGATGCGGGGCGCGCTACCCTGGGGCATGACTCGCTCTTCCATTTCTGCGCTGGTCCGCATGTTTGCGGTCTATCTGATGTTGACCGCGATGATTGATTTGATCGGCGCCCTCGGCCAATACATGACGAGTGGCGGCGGCAATTTTTCCGGTATGGGCAACATCCCCGGTTTCGGGAACATCTTTATGACTGGGCTCATGCCGAGCCTGGTGCAGATCGTCGTCGGAGCGATCGTACTCGGTAGCTCCAAAGCGCTCACCGAAGTCATTGCGGGTCCGACCCAGGAATAGCCCGGCATGGCCCACAATGTCGAAGTCAAAGCACAGCTTCCCGAGCGTGAAGCCGTCGAGGCGATTGCCGCTCGCCTGGAAGATGGCGGCGTTGAGCAACTTGATCAGACCGATGTCTACTTCCGCGTACCGAATGGGCGATTGAAGCTGCGCATTTTCGCGGCGACCACCGCAGATGGCCAGGTGCCCGAGGCCGAGCTCATTCAGTACCAACGGCCCGACGCCCGCGACCCGGAAGTTTCGACTTATCAGCGGGTGCCGGTGCCCGACGCGGTCGCGCTCCGCGCTGCGCTGGGGGCCGCACTGGGCGAACGCGTGGTGGTGCACAAGCAGCGTATGGTCTACATCGTGGGGCGCACGCGCGTCCACATCGACCGCGTCACCGGCCTCGGCGACTTTTTGGAACTGGAAGTTGTGTTGCGAGAGAACGAAGATCCATCGGTTGGCGAAGCCGAGGCTCACTCCCTCATGCAGACCTTCGGAGTGCGCTCGATCCATCTGATCGAATCGGGCTACGCTGATCTGCTCGAGGCGGCGGCCGACGACGCATGCACAACCTTGACCTGATCCTGACCCTCACGGGCGGCCTCGCGGCCGCGCTGGTCTGTGGCTATCTCACGCACCGGCTCAAGCTGTCGCCGATTGTGGGCTATTTGCTCGCCGGCATCGTGGTCGGCCCGCATACGCCGGGCTTCATTGCCAACCAAGGGCTGGCGGAACAATTCGCCGAGATTGGCGTGATCCTGTTGTTGTTTGGTGTCGGCCTCGACTTCCACCTTGAACACCTACTGAAGGTTCGAAAACTGGTGGCCAGGGGCGGACTGATCCAGATCACCTGGACTGCCACCTTGACCACGCTGCTGACGCTGGCCCTGGGGTGGGAGTTGGAAGCTGGCTTTGTCTTCGGGCTTTCGCTTTCGGTCGCAAGCACTGTGGTCATGGTTCGTGTCCTTGCCGACAACCGCGCGCTGCACACACCTACCGGGCACTCTGCGCTGGGTTGGCTAGTGGTGGAAGACCTGGTCGTCGTGGTGTTGCTGGTCTTGCTGCCGGCCTTGGTCGGCGGTGGCGAGCTCGCCACGCAAGCGGGGCACGCAGCCGCAGCCGACTCCCCGCACCTGATTTGGATGGTGCTGGGCGCTTTCATCAAGATCCTCGGCGCGGTTGCCGTGATCTTCCTGATTGGCGGCCGGGTGCTTCCTTGGCTGATCGAACGCGTCGTGCTCACTCGTTCGCGCGAGCTCTTCACGCTTGCAGTCTTGGTCATCGCGCTCGGCTTGGCGGTCGGCGCCGCGCAGCTATTCGGCGTGTCGATGGCACTCGGCGCATTCCTGGCCGGCATGGTGGTCGGCCGCTCCGAGTTCAGTCTGCGCGCAATCTCGGAAGCATTGCCGCTGCGCGACGCCTTCTCGGTGCTGTTCTTCGTTTCGATCGGCATGCTGCTCGACCCGATGGCGGTGCTGGAACAGCCTGGCCTGGTTCTGGTCACCCTTGGCATCGTCATGGTTGCCAAGCCGATCGCGGTGTTCAGTTTGGTGCTGATCCTCAAGCATCCGCCGCGTTTGGCGCTATCACTGGCCGTCGCTCTGGCTCAGATCGGCGAGTTTTCCTTCATCCTGGCTTTGCGCGGCCGCGAGTTGGGCGTCTTCGACGAAAGCGCAACGCAAGCATTAGTCGCGGCCTCGATTCTCTCGATCAGCCTGAACCCTCTGCTGTTCCGTATCGTGCGGCCGCTCGAGCAGCATATGCGCAAGCGCAATGGCTGGTGGCTGCGCATGGAACAACGCTCGGATCCGGGCTTGGTGCACGAGGCCCGTCACCGTGCCGACGCGCCCAAGGAACGCAAGCACCGCGCGATCGTGATTGGATCTGGTCCGGTTGGCCGCACGCTGACGCGATTGCTGATCGATAACGAAATCGATCCGGTTGCGATTGAACTCAATCTGGACACCGTGCGCGAGCTACGCCGGCGTGGTTTACGCGCGGTCTATGGTGACGCGACGCACGCCGACACCTTGAAGCAAGCAGGGATTGAAAAAGCAGACACATTGATCTTGAGCGCCTCGGGTCTGCATACCAGTCGCGAGATCGTGCGCACAGCGAAGGAACTCAATCCGAAGATTCGCGTCATGGCGCGGGCCGATTATCTACGCGAGGTCGAGGTGCTGCGTGCGGCTGGCGTGCAACAAGCCTTCTCCGGTGAAGGCGAGATCGCACTGGCGATGACAACGGCGATCTTGCAAGAACTCGGCGCCAGCCCCGAGCAGATCGACCGCGAACGCGACCGCGTTCACACCGAACTTGGCGTTCCTTCACAAGTCCTGACAGAACGATCGCCGACCGATGAAGACGCTGACTGATCGAGGCTTTGTGATCTTGCGTGGCGCATTCGACCCCGCGTTCCCGGTCGAAAAGACGCCAGCGATTCTGGAGGTCGTGCAGCAAATCATCGGTCGTGAGTTTGGCGTGCTGTATTCCGGCGCGCGCGAACCAGCACAGGGTCGTGGCCAACAAGGATTGCATCAGGATTGGATGCGTCGGTCGCCGAGTGGGGCCACCCTTGCTCAAGCGGATGTCGCCACGGTGCTGGCGTTTCTGGATGACTTTGGCCCCGACAATGGTGCGACCGGGTTGATTCCCGGCAGCCATCGCTGGCCGCACCCGCTGCCGAAGGCGCAGCAGCAGGCCCAGGCTACGCACCCAGAAGAGATTCAGTTTTCGGGTCGCGCTGGAGACGTGTTGATCTTCAACGGCCACCTTTGGCACCGCGGTCGCGAGAATCGCAGTGGAGCCCCGCGCCGGGCGGTCCAGGTTCAGTTCTGTGCGCTCGACCGGATGCCGCCCAGCGCAGGTACAATCCCCAGCGAATCATGACCGCACTCGTCGGCATCATTATGGGGTCCCAGTCTGACTGGGAAACTATGCAACACGCGGCCGCCACGCTGGAAGAGCTGGGCGTGCCATTCGAAACCGAGGTCGTCTCGGCCCACCGCACGCCAGACAAGTTGTTTGCCTACGCCGAAGCGGCGCCCGGGCGTGGCATCGAGGTGATCATTGCTGGTGCGGGGGGCGCGGCCCACTTGCCGGGCATGGTCGCGGCGAAAACGGCGCTGCCGGTGCTCGGGGTACCGGTGCAATCGCGCGCGCTCAACGGCATGGATAGCCTGCTGTCGATCGTGCAAATGCCGGCGGGTATTCCGGTCGGAACCTTGGCCATCGGCAAGGCCGGTGCGATCAACGCGGCTTTGCTTGCGGCATCGATCCTCGGCATACATCGTTCCGATGTTCGCGCCGCGGTCGAAGCCTTCCGTGCCGCGCAAACCGAGCGCGTGCTCGCTCAACCCGACCCGCGCCCGGCTGAATAGCGCGATGAAGGTCGGCGTACTCGGCGGCGGTCAGTTGGCGCGCATGCTCGCGCTTGCCGGTCATCCGCTGGGCATGGAGTTCGCCTTCCTCGACCCGGCGCCCGATGCCTGCGCCTTTCCCTTGGGCCGCGCGCTGCGCGGCGCTTACGACGACCCAAGCAAGCTCGACGAGCTCGCGGCTTTCGCGGACGTCGTGACCTTTGAGTTCGAGAACGTACCGGCCACGGTCACCGAGCGTCTGGCAGCGCATGTTCCGGTTTTCCCTGCCGCATCATCTTTGGCGGTCGCCCAGGATCGTTTGCTTGAGAAGAAGCTATTCCGTGAACTTGGCATCGGCACGCCGGCCTTCTTTGCGGTCGACAGTGAGGCCATGCTGGGTGCTGCGGCTGAAGAGCTTGGCTACCCCTTCGTCTTGAAGACGCGTAGCGATGGTTATGACGGCAAAGGGCAGCAGATTGTGCGCACCGATGCGGATCGGGCCGCTGCTTGGCAGGTCCTGGGTGGTCAGCCCTTGATCGCAGAAGCATTCGTGCACTTCCAACGCGAAGTCTCGGTGGTGGCCGTGCGTTCGCGCGACGGCGAAGTGCACACCTACCCGCTAGCCGAGAACCGTCATGACGATGGCATCTTGGTCGTCTCGCGCAGTTTGCCTTCCGATCGTGTCGAAGGCGTTGCCCACGATGCGGCGCACAAGTTGCTCGATCGACTCGATTACGTCGGCGTGCTCGCGCTCGAGCTCTTCGATTGCGAGGGCGAGTTGCTCGCCAATGAGTTTGCGCCGCGGGTGCACAACTCGGGGCACTGGACGATCGAAGGCGCTGCCACCAGTCAATTTGAAAACCACCTGCGCGCGGTTTGTGGTTTGCCGCTGGGTTCGACCCAAGCTCGTGGGCGCGTCGCCATGCTCAACTTGATCGGCGAGCTGCCCGCGCCCGAGCCACTACTCGCACTGCGCGATGTGCACTTGCACATCTATGGCAAAGCCGCGCGACCTGGGCGCAAGATTGGCCACCTGACGGTGTGGGCGGACGACGAACCGAAGCTCGCCGCCCGCTTTGCCGAAGCCTGCGCGCACGCAGGCGCTTAAGGCCACGCGGATTCCCTTAGGGTTGAATGCGCACCGAATGCGCGACCGTCGTCCAGTGCGGTCCTGCGCCGAGTGAACCACCAGATCCGATTGCCGAGAAGTGAATGGTTTGGCCTACCAGGTGACTCAGGGCCCCGGCCGGAGGAGCAAAGCTCGCGCTGGCAACACCGGCGCTATCGGCGACTCCGTGTGCTCCGGCAAACCAGACCGGCGGTGTGTGGAGCATCAGAGTGGTGATGGCATCGCGCTCAAGGGGCAAACTGACTTTGCGCACAGGCGTGGGCTGCATGCCCTGGGCCGAAGCCAGAATCATGTAGGACGCTCCGCTGCCGGCGAAGTCGAGGTCGAATTGAATCGGGGTGGGCGCGGAATCCGAGATTTCGTGCGCGCTTAACCACATCATGGGGTCGAAATCGATGACCGACAGGGCGCCACACCACACCAAGCCAGGTCGGTGGTGGTCGATGGTTCCAAGCATCAGCTCTTTGCGGCCGTCGCCATTGACATCGACGGCGTTCAGAGCCTTCCCAAAGCCACCATCCTTGACATCGAAGCCTTCGTAGCTCGACAGCCTGCGGCCATCGGCACCCGACCAGATCTGAACGAGTTCACCATGATTTGCGGCAATGTCACCGGCGCCGTCGCCATCCAAATCGCCCATATTGGCAATCTGCTCGCCAATCGAAGCGCCTTCGATTGCGTAGAGCTGTGTCTGCGTGGCTCCCGAGTAGACCACGAGCCGCTGGCCCCCCGAGCTCTGCCGGATCACGAAATCGGTCACGCCGTCACCATCCAGGTCGTGGAGCTCGGAAGCATTGAGCGTGCCGGGCGGGGCCTGCCAAAGCGTGCTCAGGTCTTGGCCCTTCATGATTTTGGACGTTCCATCTTCGAACCAAACCATCAGTTCATCCGCACCGTCGCCGTCAAGGTCGTGGATGCCACGCAAGCGCGTGAAGGCTCGGTTGCCAAGCAATGACTTGTTGATGCGCGGAGACCAGTTTGCAGAACCGATTGCATCCGCGCCGGACCAGACCTTAAGGCGATTCGCATAGAGCGGGGCGCGCTTGGCTCCTGAAAAGCTAAAGTCGTGAGCGTCCGTCGCGACGAGATCACCCACGCCGTCTCCGTCCAAGTCGTATCCACCCAGCAGCGCTACGCCGAACTTTCCCCAGCTCGCGCCGGGGGGCAAGTTGCGGATCAGCGTGCCGGTGGCCCCGTCGTAGAGGTGAATCAACCCACCGCGCAACTTAACGGAACTATCGCCCGGTGCGCCTGCGGCGTACTCCGAGATGCCGTCACCATTCAAGTCACCCGTCGGCGCGACTTCATAGCCATACCAAGTCGGGCCTGTGTGGGTGCGAATCGGTGTGCCGGTCGCGCCGCTGTAGATGTAGAAAACCCTTCCGGCCCGGTCGCCAAAGGTATAGCGATCTTGAATGCCGCGCAGCGACACATAGTCTTCTATGCCATCCAAGTCGATGTCTCCGGTGGGCCGAATCGGACCCATGTGATGGATGGCGGCTTGACCAAAAAGTTGCTGAATGCGCTGGGACCGCCCACCACCTTCATTGGCAGCGCCGAACTGAGCTGGAGCGAAGCTACTGAGGATGCCAGCAGCGGCAAGGGAGAAAGAAAGGGAGAGGGGAGACATGTTGAAAGAAAAACGCGCAGTGATCGGCGTTGAGAGAAGAGAGTCTAACCAAACTGAGCTGCCATGATTTGGAGTGAATTCTCACTGCGTTGAGCCGCGTTCGATAGTCTTGGCCACCATGCTTTCAGTTCTCCTGCATGACGGCGCGGGCATCGCCGGCGGTTTCCTGAGCGGCTTGCAGCATCCACTGACCGGCCCCGACCATTTGGTCGCGATGGTCGCGGTTGGCTTGTGGGGTGCCTTCCTTGGTGCACCGGCGATTTGGGTCTTGCCGGTAGTCTTTCCCTTGGTCATGGCGGCCGGCGCGATCCTCGGCTTGGCCGAAGTCGCGATTCCATTCGTAGAATCCGGCATCGCAATTTCGGCGATTGTCTTGGGCTTAATGGTCGCGTTTGCAGCGAAGCCGCCACTGCCGATCGCGGCGCTACTCGTGGGCATCTTTGCGATCTTCCACGGTCACGCCCACGGAACCGAGCTTCCCGCTTCCGCCCATGCACTTGCTTACAGCTTGGGTTTCGTGTTGGCGACGGGCGCGCTGCACCTTGCCGGCATTGGCCTCGGCTTCGCGGTCGAGAAACCCGCGGGCCGCAACTTCGTGCGCGGCTGCGGTGGCCTGATCGCCGTGGTCGGCTGCGGCTACTTGTTCGGTGTGCTGTAGAAGGCGGGCCACGCTCGTTTCTCATGCTGATCCTGCTCCACAACCCAGTCGAAGGCATCGGCAGCTTCTATGGCGGCGCGCTGCACCCCTTGGTTGTGCCGGAGCAGATTCTGTTGTTGCTGAGCTGTGCGGCTTGCCTGGGCCAACAAGGCATGGCGAACTTGCGACGCGCCGTGCCAGTTGGCCTGGCGGCGCTGCTATTGGGGGTCTTCGTGCAGCCGGCGCTCGGGTGGGGGCCGCCCCAAGTGGCCTTGCTTGCGGTCGCAGCCTTGCTTGGATTGGCGGTGGCTGCACAGCTGCGTCTACCGAATCTACTTTCGCCCGTTCTTTCCGCGCTGACTGGTCTCGGGGTGGGGCTGGGCACCGACGCACTCGAAATCCCGGCCGGAGAAGAGCTGCTCTTTCAGGCCGGGGCGGTGCTTGGCGCAGGCTTTTGCCTGCTTTGTTTCAGTGTTTGGTTCGAAAGCGCAAAACGCCCGTGGCAGCGCATCGTAGTCCGTGTACTTGGCTCCTGGACTGCTGCGGCTTCGGCGATCGTGCTCGCGTGGCAGTTCCTTCAGGACGAAGGCCCTCGCATTGCACTCTGATGTTCGCTTTTTCCTCGCCGTTGCTGGTCGCCTGCGCGCTGCTGTTTTCCTGCGCACATTCACCGGCGCAGGAGTCGACGCAAGAATCGATTCCTCCGCTTGCCCAGCAGCCATCCCAGTCGGCCTCGCACGACAAGTTGATCCCCGCGATCATCGTGCGCGATTATTTCATCGTGCCCGTTGCTTTGGACGGGCGTGAAGATCGGGTGCTTTGGATGCTTTATGACACCGGCGCAAGCATCACGGTGATCGATGGCGAAAGCCTGCAAGCGGTTTCGGATTGGAAGCCAAGCCAAGGCAATAGTGTCAACCTCGTCAGTGCGACCTGCGGGCCGGCCAAGATCAGCCACCTCTCGGCTCGGGTGCGTGATCTCGATCACATCTCCGATGCACTGGGCTACCCGATCGATGGCATTCTTGGCTACTCAACCTTCACCGGCACCCTTTTGACTCTCGACTATCCGGCTGGCGAAATGCGGGTGCGCAAAGGAGAGCTACCGAAGCCGGACGGGCGCACGATTTTTCCGCTCACCCGCAAGGAACGACGCCGCCCCTTTATTGAGATGGAGCTGGGAGGCCGCGAAGAGGAAGTGCTGATCGACTCTGGCAGTGGTTCGGGATTTGTGCTCGAGGATCGACGCGGCCGCAAGTTCCTGGGCACGCCGGTGGCGTTAAGCATGATGATGGGCATCAATGGGCCGCGCGCCGAGAAGACGGGTCGTCTCGATGGCGAGGCCGAACTGTTCGGACGCAGCTTTGTCATGCCGGCTGTGCGCCTGACCGAGGGAACGGAACTCTTGGGCACTCAAGTGCTACGGCACTTCTGCCTGACCTTCGACATCGAGAATCGCCGCGTGCAGGTGCTCGGCGCGCTGGATGAAGCGGGGCAAGCGATGCCGCCGATTCGCCCCAGTAGCCTCTGGACTTCGGGGGTATTGAAGTCGGCGACGGCAACCGGCCATCAAATTCGTGGGCTGCTTCCGGATTCGCCAGGGGCCAAGGCGGGGCTGCAGAAGGGCGACATGGTCATCGAAGTGAACGGAGTGCCGTACCCCGAGCGAGGCGGTGAGCCCATCATCGCCTTCCGCGATGGGGAGCGTCGCTGGATCAACATGGTCGTCGATCGCGCCGGGGAGCGACTTTCGATCGAACTCGAACGCGCCGAGTACATCCCGGTGCCCGAGGGCGTGGAACCGGCCCCGCCGCGCTATTCCTTGCCTCAGGACCTCGTTTTGCACGTCGCCTCCGAAATCGGGCCCAGCGCGGCCGAGTTGAAAGAGCCTGCAAGCGTGATGTCTCCGGACGGAAATCGCCTCGCCGAGACCATTCGCACGGAAGCTGGCACTCGAGTGCGCGTCAGTGACCAGTTTGGTCGTATCCTGGGGCACCCGGTTCTCCGCGGCCACAACCTTGGCCTGCAGTGGTCCGCCGACGGTCGTTGGCTCGCGTTTTGGCGCGAAGTCGAGCAAGACGGCGAAATGGTCTGGTCGCGTTGGGCGGTCCCAGCGAATGGCTCTCAGCCTCCGGAACCGGTTCCGATTCGATGAGCACTTGGTACTACCTGGAAGATGGGGTCGCACGCGGCCCCGCCCCGCACGAAGAATTGCTCGCGCTATTCCGCGAGCAGCGCCTACCCGCGCACACCCTGGTCTGTCGGGTGGGTCAGCAGGAATGGACTCCGGCTGGCGAGATGGGATTGTTGCCACCAGCCCCGCCTCCGCCGCGGCAGTCGACCGAATCCTTCGGGCAGCCGCAGCCGGCTGGACATAGCGTTGCGGTGCTCACCAAGAGCGAAGCCAGCACGACGGAACTTGCTTGGCGTCGCTACCTGGCGCGCTTGGTCGATTTCTTCCTGTTTGCTGCCCTGATTGGCTTGGGGATCAGCGCTGTGGTCCCAGGCGTTGCCGAATGGATCGCCGATGGGCGGGGCACATTGCTCAGTCTGGGCGTTGCGCTGGCCTACTTGCCCCTGGAGGCCTTCATGCTTGCCAGCTCGGGCACGACTCCGGGCAAGCGTTTGTTTGCACTGCGAGTGCGCACCATCGATGGCAGTCCACTGACCTTCGAACGCGCCTTCCAGCGCAGCGCACGGGTCTACCTTTTGGGTCAAGCTTTCGGTCTGCCGATTCTGACTCAGATCGCCAAGCTGTTTGCGCTTGATCGCTTCCGTCGCACCGGCACGACTCTTTGGGATGAGCAATGCGGAACGGTGGTGGAGCATGGCGAACTCACGCCAGCCCGCAAGCTCTCTGCTGCGATCATCCTCGGCATCTATCTCGCCATGATGTACGTCGTGGCAGTTGCTCAGCTCGGCTAGTGCTTTCTTTCTCTGCCCTCGTCCTTCTTTCGGCTCCATCGCTCCCGTCAGAGGCGAGCGCGCAAGAGTCGGTGCGTCCCAACGTCCTGTTCGTCTTAGCCGATGACCTCGGCGTCATGGATGTCACGCCGAACAATCCGGCGAGTTTCTACGAGACTCCGCAACTCGAGCGGCTTGCAGCGGGCGGAGTGCGCTTCACCCATGCTTACGCGGCTTGTCCGGTCTGCAGCCCAACGCGCGCAAGCATCCTGACCGGCAAGTACCCACAACGGTTGGGTATTACGGACTACATCAACGATGGCCGCGGTAATCAGCCAGAGAAATGGAAGCGGCCGACTCGTTTGCTGCCCGCGCCGTACACCGATCGGCTTGCGCACGAAGAAGTCACCTTGGCCGAAGCCTTGGGCGCGGCTGGCTACGCGACCTTCTTCGCCGGGAAGTGGCACCTTGGCCCCGAGGGGTGGTGGCCGGAAGATCACGGTTTCGACGAAAACCAAGGTGGGATCACGCGCGGCGGGCCTTATGGCGGCAAGCGCTACTTCTCGCCGTATGGAAACCCGCGCTTGGAGGACGGCCCCGAGGGCGAGCACTTGCCCGCGCGGTTGGGTCGCGAGACTGCCGACTTCGTGCGCGAGAATCAGGGCCGTCCCTGGCTCGCGTACTTGAGCTTCTATTCGGTGCATACGCCGTTGATGGCGCGCGCGGATCTGATTGCGAAGTACAAAGCGAAGAAGGAAAAGCTTGGCCTGATGGACATTTGGGGCCAAGAAGGCGCGCGCAAGGTGCGCTTGGTGCAAGAGCACGCGGTGTACGCTGGCATGGTCGAAGCCATGGACGAAGCGATTGGCACCGTGCTCGACGCGCTGGACGAAACCAATCAAGCCGAGCGCACGATTGTGATCTTCTTTTCAGATAACGGCGGCCTGTCGACTTCCGAAGGCCACCCAACCAGCAACCTTCCGTTTCGAGCGGGCAAAGGTTGGATGTACGAAGGTGGGATTCGCGAGCCGCTGCTTGTGCGTTATCCCGGCGTTACCGCACCGGGCACCGTGAACGCGACCGTAGTGAGCAGCGTCGATTTCTATCCGACCTTGCTCGAACTGTGCGGCGTCACTTCGAGCGTTCAAGCAGATGGCCAGAGTTTCGTCGCCAGCTTGGGTGGCGAGACACAGCAGCGTGGCCCTATCTTTTGGCATTATCCGCATTACGGGAACCAAGGCGGCTTGCCTTCTGCCGCGGTGCGCGACGGCGCTTGGAAACTACTGCGTTGGTACGAGACCGGCCAAGAGGAGCTGTTTCGACTCGATGTGGACCCTTCCGAGCAATACGACTTAGCTGCGCGTTATCCCGAGCAAGCAGCCCAATTGAGAGCCAAACTTGATGCTTGGCTGCTTGATGTCGGCGCGGTTCACGCGACGCCGAATGACAAACCGCTCTCGGAAACGAATGGCCCCCAAGGGGTCGAGCGTCTGGCTTGGATGGCCGGCCATTGGTCCGAAACCGAGGGCGATGTCGTTTCCGAAGAGGCTTGGATCGGTGCGCGCGGTGGCGTCATGATGGGCGTCAATCGCACAGCCAGTAAGGATCAGACCTTTGCGACCGAGCAGCTGCGCATCTATGAAGAAGACGGCGCGATTTGGTACGAAGCCTCGCCATCCGGCCAGGCGACGGCGCGCTTCCAACTGATCTCGGCGAATGGCGAACGCGCGGTGTTCGAGAATCTCGAACACGACTTCCCGCAGCGGATCGAATACCAACGCGATGGCGATCGACTCACCGCGACCATTCGCGGCCCGGGCGAGAACGGGGAGACCCAATCGATTTCTTTCGGTTGGAATCTCCAGCCCTAGTGCGCTCGCCTATGGCGCAGCGATTTGCGCGCTACCCAGCTTCGACTTCCGAATCGAAGACCCGCACGTCCGCCCAAGTTGGCGCATTCGACTCGATGAACTTCAAATGGTCGGGCGCGGTTTGATAGATGTCGTGATTCTCGCGCGTGTCAAAAACCACGTGCAAAGCGACATGCCAATCTTGCACATTGACCGGGCGGTCCAAGTCTTTGACCAGCGTGCCCGCGCCGAAGAAAAGCACGCCAGGGTGGTCCCAAAGGTACTTCTTGCACTCGGCGACGAGGTGGTCGATGGCTTCCGGCGAGCCATCCTGAAGACGAAAGTAGACGTTGTGCGCGAGCATGGTTCTATCCCCGAAGGGGCCGCATTCTAGGTCGGCAGCCTGAAATCGGTCGGCGCGATTCCCAAAGACTCCGGTATGACCAAGCCCTTCGTTCCAAGAACGAGGCGTCGTCTGCAACGCCCCGGCGTGCTGTCCTCGCGCAGAGTTCGTCTTGTGTCTTTCTTCACCATCGGCGCTGGCCTCTTCCTGACCGCGTCGATCTGCGTGCTCGCCATCTGGGAATACGCCAGTTCGGATGCTGCCTGGCGCTCGGTGGCGACCCTTGGCGTGATCTCAAGCACGCTGTTCTTGTTCACGGCTCTCAATGAGTGGTTTGGCATGCGCATTCGCGAGACCGAACAGCTCGAGCCACCCGCGCCGCCGACACCGATCGATCCGCCGGAACAGGGCGAAGCCTTCCGCAAGGCCGAGTAGTAGCATGAGCGGGTGCGCAAGCTCGCACCCTTCTCGTCTTCGGCCAGTGCCGACCCCGACTTCCGCTGGCGCGGCGGCGAGGTCATGCGCTTGGAAGCGCTTTCCGATGGCGTCTTCGCCATCACAATTTCGCTGCTGGTCATCACGCTCGAAGTTCCCGCCAACTTCTCGGCGCTGTCTGATCTGATTGCGCAGCTCCCGGTCTTCCTGGCGAGCTTCCTGATCCTGATGGCCGCTTGGCGCGCACACTTTCTGTTCCTGATCTTGTTCTTCGCCTTCCCGCTGAAGTTCATGGCGATGTTTCTTTGGTCAGTCATCACCGGAGCGGATACCGCAGCAATGTTTGCCGCACCGGCTGGCAGCTTGCCTGCCGACGACCCGATGGCGCAGCGGGCCAAGATGTTGATCTACCTCGGCCTCGGCGTCATGGGGTTATTCGGATCCTTGGCGGCTCTCTCGGCGCGCGCCTGGGCAGCCCGCGAGGCGTTGCAACTCAATGCTGTCGAACGCGCAATGACTCTGAGTTCGCTGCTTCGGCTACTGATCGCAGTCGGCGTCGCGCTTATCGCCTGGATTGTGGTTTGGAGCGGAGCTCAGCCCGGCGTAGCAGGCATTTGCTACTTCATGCTCGTGCCTTTGCTCATCGCCTATGCAATCTGGGCTCGTGCGCAGATCGCTCGCGCTCGTAGTTAGAATGCGCGCGTGAAAACCGGCGTTCTCGTTCACGGCTGTCATCTTGATGCCTATGACTGGCGTGGCATTGTTTGGGGCTACCCCGACAAAGGTGAGCTCGGCCGCGCTCCCAAGGGCGTGCTTGTTGCGCATCAAGAGCAGGCCGAAATGCTGGTATTTGGTACCGGGGCTTCCGAGCGCGTGGTCGATCGCGATGGCAGCAAGCGCGCGATGAAGGAAGGTGAGTACACCCTCGACTACTTGCTGCATCACTTCGATGAACTGGCTGACTTCCCGGCTTTCGGCAAGGTAGACCTCAAAGCGTTGCGGCAGCAAGTGGAACGCACTGCGCGATCCGCAAGCCGTTCGCAGAACACGCGCGAGGAAGTGACCGAAGCCGCAGAGCTGTTCCTCGAGAACGGCGTCGAACGCATAATCCTCGTTTCGAGCCCAACGCATATTTCACGCTGCGTGCGTGATGCCTACACCGCATTGGAAGACTCGCGCTTTGATCGACTGCGACATCAGCTGTTTGCGACGCCGAGCGATTCCAGCTATTTGGGTTCGCGGGCGGAAGACGTCGTGATCTTTGAACCGCCGCACCGCGCCGATCGCCATTCGGCGCCGATTCACTTGAACGTTTCACGCATCTTGCGCATCCCGCCGGCTGAACTCGGCGGGTTCTTGCAGCGATTGGATCGGATTCTGCAGGAAGAGTTCCGGGTATAGGCCGCCGGTCGGAGCGAATCGATGTACCCCTATCTGCGACTGGCGAAAGTCTTGTTGCTGGCGCATCTACGCCCGCGTGTCGGCATCGATGAGCAGACGGAACTTGCGATGCGCGTGTGGCCGGGCGACCTCGATGCCTACCCAGAACTCAACAACGGTCGGCATCTGACTTTGATGGACCTAGGGCGCTACGACCTGGCCGTGCGCTGCGGCCTGTATCGGGTCGTCCGGCGTCGAAAGTGGTCTTTCATGATCGCTGGCTCGAGCGTGCGCTATCGCCATCGCCTCCGCGCCTTTCAGTCCTACCGCCTTTGCACGAAGCTTCTTGGGCACGATGGTCGCTTCGTTTATTTCCATCAACTGACGGTCAGCGGCGGGCGCGACGTCGTGGCCGCGAAAGCCCATTCTTCGGCCTTGATCCGGGCCGCGATCGCTCAGCCATCGGGCTTGGTGCCGATCGAAGAAGTTGCTGCCGAGTTCGGAATCGAGGCTTGGAATCCCACTTTGCCAGCCTGGGTGCAGGCCTGGATCGACGCGGAAGGGCAACGGCCTTGGCCGCCCGAAGAGCTGAACTAGCGAAAGCGTATTCCAACGCGAAGGGTCGATTCTTCCCTCGATTCGGGCCCTGAATCCGCGCGATTCCGGCAAGAATCACAACTCGGGGCGGAATCCCCGGTTTATGGACAGTTTTCTCCTTAGAATTCGGCTGGGTTCAGATGCCGCGTCCCGCTAGTGGGGAGCCGCATACTGCGACCAAGATTAGATGACAGTGATGAACATTTACGTTGGTAACCTCCCTTTCTCGTTGACCGACGGGGAACTTGAGGACCTGTTCGTCGAGTTCGGGAGCGTCTCCCGTGCACGACACATGACCGATCGAGAGACT
>JBDQJC010000027.1:0-37587 GCA_040264055.1 Planctomycetota bacterium | reverse complement strand
GTTGAGCTCAAGGACCGTTCGCGGTTCGCGAATCAGGCCCGGGAGCACTCCCCAGATCAAAGCCATCCGATGGAAGGCGGATTCTCGCGCCGTCAGACAGATTAACGGTCTGCTGGCACGAAAAGAGGCGACGAGTCTAGCAGTGCGACCACTCTCGGTAAAGGCCAGGATTAGCTTGGCTTTTGCGAGGTGCGAGGCGAAGACCGCAGCGTGCGCGACAGCCATGCTGAGCTCGGCTGCTTGCCAGCCCCGCCGCTCGACGGTCGGCCGGAGGCGCCATTGGGCTTTGAACATCTCTTCCTCGGTCTGCGCGATGATGTCGTGCATGACCTGGCAGGTCTGAACCGGGTACTCACCCACGGCGGTTTCGCCGGACAGCATGACGGAATCGACGGCGTCCATGACCGCATTGGCCACATCGGAGACCTCGGCGCGGGTCGGCTGAGGCGACGTGATCATCGATTCCAGCATTTGCGTGGCGATGATGACCGGGGTGGCCTTGGCCAGGCAGGCGTGCACGATGCGCGCTTGCAGCATGGGTACTTTGGCGTGCCCGACCTCGACCGCCAAATCGCCGCGCGCGACCATCACGGCATCCGTCGCCAGGATGATCTCGTCGAGGTTCTCGATGGCGCTCGGATGCTCGATCTTCGCGCAAGTCGGCATAGTCGAGCCGCGCCGATGCAGAGCGCGCTGCAACGTCAGCACATCTTTCGCTGACCGCACAAACGACAAGGCGATCCAATCGACCTCGTGTTCGACCGCGAAATCAATGTCTTCTTTGTCTTTCGCCGAGAGCGCGGGCGCGGAAACCGCGCTGTCCGGCAAGTTGACGCCTTGATGCGAGACCAAGGTGGTGGCGCGCTTGACTTTGCAATGCAGCACCTTGCCCTCGATCGATTTGACGAGCAGCTCAGCGCGGCCGTCTCGAATCAAGATGCGATTGCCCACCTCGATGTCAGCGAGCAGCTTCGGGTAATCAATCGGCAAAGCGCCCGATTGCGGCTGCTTCTTGGCGGCGACCACCGAGATGGTCTCGCCCACCTTCAACTTGAGCTCGCCGTTGACTGAACCGAGTCGAATCCTTGGTCCGCGCAGGTCGACCAAGATGGCAACCGGGCGCTTGAGATCCTTGCGGACCTTCTTGACCAAGCGCACCCATTTCGCGCGAGTCGCGTTGTCGCCATGGCTCATGTTGAGCCGGAAGGCATCGACTCCGGCCAAGATCATGCGGCGCACGCGGTCTTCGCGAGCACTCGCCGGCCCGAGGGTGGCGAGGATCTTGGTCCGAGCGAGTTGCTTCTCGAGCATGGCCTAGCGGCGACCCGAAGGTCTTAAAGGAGGCCCTTTTTGCGAAGTGTTTCGATGTCGCCGCGAATCGATTCTGCCGATGCATTCAGCTTGGCCATGCCTGCGTCGTCGAGCTCCAACTCGACAATGCGTTCGACGCCATTGCTGCCGAGCACACAGGGAACACCCATGTACAAACCGGACAAACCGTATTGCCCATCGAGGTGCGCGGCGCAAGGCAGCAGACGGTGCTCGTTGCGCAAGATCGACTTCGCCATCGCGACGGCGGCAGCCGAAGGTGCGTAGTAAGCCGAGCCGGTCTTCAGCAAGTTGACGATTTCTGCGCCGCCGTGTTGGGTGCGATGGTTAATCGCATCGATCTGGTCGTTGGGCAGCAAGTTGGGAATCGACACGCCATCGACGGTCGAGAACTGCGGCATCGGCACCATCGAGTCGCCGTGACCGCCGAGCACCATGCAACGCACATCGCGTACACCACCGCCTTGCGCCTCGGCAATAAAGCAAGCCATGCGCGCGGAATCCAACACACCAGCCATGCCGACCACGCGTTGCCGATCAAAGCCCAGCCGCTCGGCCATCAGGTAGACCATCGTGTCGAGCGGATTCGAAACCACAATCACGCGCGCATCCGGCGAGCCGGCTTTCACGTAATCGGCGACCGTGTTGATGATCTTGCCGTTGACGTCGAGCAGATCACTGCGGTCCATGCCCGGCTTGCGCGGCATGCCAGCGGTCATGATGAACAGCTCCGAGCCTGCGGTGTCCGCTGGGTCGTTGGTACCAACGACGCGGGCCTGATAGCCCTCGACCGCGGCAGCTTGGTTCAAATCGAGGGCAATGCCCTGAGGACGCCCCTCAACGATGTCGATCAGGACGATCTCTTCTGCGAGCTCCTGTTCGGCCAAACGCTGGGCGCAGGTCATGCCGACAAAGCCGGCTCCAACGACGGTGACGCGGGTCATGGTCTATCTAGGCGCCTCCGAATGGAGACGGTCGGGGATTTTAGGCCCGTGCTAGCTTTCCAGAAAGGACTTTCCGTTGGTGTTCCACCAGGTCACCCACGCTTGATGAGCCGCGATCCGCTCATTTTCGGAAGCTTCGTGCGAGTAGCGGAAATTCTGGCCGGTGACCAGGCGCAAACTCTGCACTGCGGCCTGGCGCACAAAACCGATTTCGTCGAGCAAGGACTCGATCAGATTCGGCACCGCAGCTTTCGAGCGCCAATCCCCCAACGTCTTCGCCGCGTAGAAACGGTTGAACTCATAGGGATCACTGAGCATCGGAATCAGGTGCGGAACCAAGCGCTCGTCTTCCTGAGCCGACAGCTTCTCCAGTGCATCGAGTCGTTCGTCTTGATCGCTTGAGCGCAACTGTCGTACCAGGCCCGCAATCGCTGGTGGGAAGTCTTCGGCGCTGCCCTCTCCTGAGTTCGCTGGACCACGCGCGGCGATCTCGCGTTGCGTCGCTTCTAGGGTATCCATGCGGTCGCGCAAAGCGGATTGCACCCCTCGTTGTTCGCCCAAGCGCTCGGTCGCGAGCGTGATTTCGGCTTCCGACTTGCCGAGTCGGCGTCCGAGCGCGTCGATCTCCAGGGCGAGCTGCCCGAGTTGCTCGGTTTCAGCCTGAAGCGCGCGGAAGCGTTCCTCCATTGCCTCTTCGGCAGAACGCAGGCGGTCGCTCAGTTCGGAAATCTGAGCCGAGCTCAATCCGGATTCCCGATCAATCGCGGCGAGCACCTCGGCAATCTTCTCTTCGAGGATATCGGTATAGACCCCCGATTGAGTCTCGAGTGCGTCGGCCATATCCTCGCGCACGCGCGTCCGCGATTGGTCTCCGTCCCACCAAGCGTAGCCGGCACCAGCCAAAGCGAGTACAGCAAGGATGACGGCAAAGACCGACCCGCCGCCCCCGCCGGAGCGCTGGGGAGTGGAAACGCCGAGGAGTTCCCGGCAATCGGGGCAGATGCTCCGTTCGCCTTCGTGGGTGGCCCGACCCGAGTCCAACTCGGCTTGGGGTACAGAAACGCCGCAAACGGTGCAGAAGTAGAGCTCCGCCATGATGCAAGCATAGCGGGCAGCCCCCCTTGGGTCACAAGGCCCTTTTTCGCGCCTACACGCGAATTTCGGTCGCCGGTTCGGCCTGATGCAGCCAACCGCCGCCCAAAAGCCGCTCGCCTCGGTAAATCGCGAGGCCCTGCCCCGGTGTCACGCTCTCGGCCGGTCGTTCGAAAACGACGCGGATTTGACCGCCTTCGAGGCCGGTTACTGTTGCCGGTAGACCACCGGGCGAACTGCGGTATTGCACCGAGACATCCAGCCAAGTTTCCCCGGGCGCGATCGTGCAGCCGAAGCCGCGGAAATCCGACACCGTGGCAATCGCACAACCGGTTGCCTGGCGCGGCCCGACGATCACATCGCCGGTCTCGGGGCGAATATCCACGACATACATCGGTTCGGTTGCGGCGAAACCCAGCCCGCGACGCTGCCCCCGCGTAAACCCCATGTAGCCATCGTGCCGCGCGCGTTCGACGCCTTGCAGATCGACAATGCGTCCGGCCTTGCCGAGGCCGCCGCGTCTGCGCAAGACATCGCGATAGTCGCCGGTCGGCACAAAGCAGATCTCTTGGCTATCCGGCTTGCCAAACACCGGCAAACCCGCGGCTTCGGCCATCGCGCGCGTTTCCGACTTTTGCATTTCACCGATCGGCAACAAGGTTCGCGACAGGATCGCCGGCGCCACCGGGAACAGCACGTAGGACTGATCCTTCTTCGGGTCGGCACCGCGCAAGAGCTCGGGCCCTTGCTCGGTATGGCGAATGCGCGCGTAGTGACCCGTGGCAATCCAATGCGCACCGATCGCGTCGGCGAAATCTGCCAGCGCACCAAACTTGATATCGCGGTTGCACACCGCGCACGGATTCGGCGTGCGTCCGGCTTGATACTCCTCGTGGAAGTAATCCTGCACCGCGTTGAACTCCTCGTTCATGTCGAGGGCGTGGTACGGAATCTCCAACTGATCGGCGACCAAGGCGGCGTCGCGCGCATCTTCCGCAGAGCAACATCCTTGTTTGGTCGAGCAAGAACCGGCCGGGCGCTCGACTCCGTTGCGCAGGAAGCACCCCAATACCTCGTAGCCGGCTTGCTTGAGCAGCAAAGCAGCCACGCTGGAGTCGACTCCTCCGGAGAGGGCAACCAGGACGCGTTGGGAGCTCATGAGTACGGATGCACCCCCGGAGAAACGGCGGCGCTAGAATGACCCCCCATTTTGACGCGAACTCTGCTTCGTGCAATCGGAATCAACTAGCTCGTGATCGACTTCCTCCAGCAAGACGGCGGCTCCTTCGCCCCGGCCTCCACTTTGGGTGACGCCCCGGCTACCACGGCCACCACCCAACAACCCGGCGGAGCTGCCGCAGGCAATGGCTCAGGTCCCCCTGCATCGTCGCCTTACAGCGGCATGTGGGTCCTTGGCCTGATGTTCGTGGTGATCTGGATGTTCCTGATTCGCCCGGAACGCAAGCGTCAGCGCGAAGCCGCGCAAATGCGCGGTGCTCTGAAGAAAGGCGATGCTGTGGTCACCGCTGGTGGCATGCACGGCAAGATCGCATCGATGGACGAAGCCACAATCACCTTGGAAATCGGCGACAAGGTGCGAGTAAAATTTAACCGTAACGCGGTTGCGGCGGTTGCGTCTACCGAGAAGAAGGGCGAAACCAAAGCCGAAGAAGACACGGCCAAGTAGGCCGTGGCGGCTGCGGATCGTCTCGCACGATTTGCAGCATGGCTTCGCAAGATCCCCGCCACTTGGATGGCGACCGAGCCGAAGGCTTTGTCGCCGAGCAACTGCTTCGCGTCGGCTGGCAAATCCTGGCTCGCAGATTGCGCACCCCCTACGCCGAAGTGGATCTGCTTGCCATCTCACCCGACGGCAAGCATTTGGTCGTGGTCGAAGTGAAAGCGCGGCACACGCTCAGCTGGGGTACGCCGCTCGAGTCACTGCGCTGGCGGCAACATGCTCGGCTTGCGCGCGCGCTGGAATACCTAGCCTTGCGCATGGCTTGGCCCCACGCGGTGCGCCTTGATCTGTGCTTCGTCGAAGTCGTGCATGGCGAACCGGTTGCCTGGCAACACATGCAAGCACTCGAAGCACCGACCCGCGGCGCTTAGTTGAACTCCAGACGGCCCACGGCGGCAAGGAGCTGCTGCGCACTGGCTTCGTCCAACAAGGAAATGCTCTGCTTGCGCGCCAAATCTCGCGCCAAGCTGGTGATTTCTTTGCCGCTCAAGCTGTCCCATTCCGCCAAAGGCGGCAGTTCAAGCGCGCGTGCTTGCTGCACGAGATCGCGCAGCAAGCGCCGATAGGGCCGATAGTAGGGCTGACTCGGGTCTCGTGCCGTTTCGACAATCTGTGCCAAATGCCACTCCGCTTGCAGGCCGGTCGCGATCGCTCGAAGCTGCGCACGATATTCCCATTCCGAAAGAAGCCAACCATCTTGAAACCAAGAGGCAAGCGCGCGGCCGACTTGCGGTAGCCAGCTCTGCCCCTCCTGATTTGCCCAAGGCAGCACGTCCGGTAAGTGTCCAGCTTCGTGCAAGATCAAGGCCTGCCACTCGCGCTGCAAGACTGCATCTAAATCGCCTTGGGTCAAGCGCGCTCGCAATCGAAGCGCAAGATCCAGATCTTCCGGAAGCGCCGATTCCGTATCCGCTTCGAGGCCTCCCGCCCCACTGCGTGTCCGCCAATCTTCTGGCAATGGGCGCAGTTCGACATGCTCGAGTTGCCGCGCCAATAAAAAAGCGATCCTGCGAGTCAAATCGTGGCGGACAAAGAAGCCACGGAAGACCGCCCCCCCACTGATCCATCCCGTGTCGCCGCGTGCCTCCTCGGCAAGCACAACTTCGATGCCCTGCGCACTTCCCGGCCACGGGCTTTCGACCCGCGTCACTCCAGCAAGCTCCACCGCGCGGGTTCCCTGCAACCAACTCCAGCCAAGCAGGACCACGCGCTCATGACGCTCCAGCAGTTCGGCCAAGGGGCCGGCATCCCGTTCCGGGCGCAGCAGCAGGCCTGCTCCAAAGGGCAAACGATAGCGAGGGGTGATCCCCCAGACCGCCGGCAAACCAAGACGCTCGGACCAGCCGTCAAGCTGAGCGAGCACTTCGCCAAGGCCCAATTGAGGCTGCCAGGCAAGTTGTGCACGCAGGCGCCTCAGCAAGAGTTGTAGCGCGTCAGCTTCCGCAGCCGAGCCTGCCGCCACCGCTCCTTGCGAAGGGGGAATCCGTCGCAGCGTGCTATCGATCGAAGCGAGTTCGCGCAGGCTCTCATTTCCGGCGCGACGAGCCATGCCCTCAAGCTCGCGTAAGGCCTCCGGCGAGCCACGCAGGAATGCCGCATCGACCAAGCTGCGCCACGGCTCGGGCTCGCCACCGGCCTCGCGGACACGCGCGGTCACGAGCTGACGGAAATCGCGTGCATCCGGCCAATCGGGTGCCGCATCCAGATGCCGCCGTGCGGCATGCAGCTCTCCGCGTTGCAGTTCGGCGCCCGCGGCGCCCAATCGGATCCACGCATGCCTCGGATGTTCTTTCGCCAGCCGCGCGAACTGGGCCGCAAGGCGTTCGGGATCCTGCAAGAGGCGCGCGTGCAAGTAGGCGAGATCCGGGTCATAGGGCTGCGCGCGCAAGCGTTGTTCCGCTTCGATCAGCAGCTCGGCGCGACGCCCTTGCGCCAGAAGCTCGGCTTGACGGTAGCGTTCGCCTTCAATCGAGCCCGTCGCTTGCCAAGAGGCGGCAAGCGCAAGCTCGGTGGCGCTGCTGCGGTTGCCTTGCCACATGGCTTCCCAAAGCGAATGCGGTGCGTAATCAGCCGGAGCACGCAGCCCCGGGGAAGTCGATTGACACGCAAGCGCGGTCAACAGTAGCGCGCAGGCAAGAATTCGCTGGATCAGGCCGCGCATCACTTAGCTGTCCTGCTGCTTGGAAATGCCGTTGGACTCGCGAGCCGGACCGAGAAGAAAGGCGCGGCGCAAGTCGACTCCAAGCTCGGCGCGTTCTTCCGCAAACAGGCCCGGTGCCTCCGCCGGGTTGGCAAAGGAGTCCACCGAACAGGCCGCACGTGAGCCACCAAGCAGAATCGGTGCCTCGTAGCGTACCACTGCATCGGCGAGCCCCGCCGCAAGCAGAGCACCGTGCACCTGGGCACCGCCCTCGACAAACAGGCGTCGCACCTGATGCTCTTGCGCAAGTGATTTAAGGGCTAGCCCCAAGTCCAAACCCTTGGCTCGCTCGGGAACGCGCAGCAAGACATCGCCTTGGGCAAGGATGGATGGCGCGACTTCTTGTTCCGGTGCGAGCACCCAAATGCGCGCGCCGCCGTCGCCAAAAACGCGCGCTTGTTCGGGCACTTGACTGGCGCCCCCCAACAACACACGTTTGGGTTGTCGGAGCGCCGGAGCGCTGCGCAGCCCGGGTGGAGATTCGTCAGGCCGGGCCGACAAGCTGGGATCGTCCGCACGCAAAGTTCCGGCGCCGGCCAGCACTGCGTCCGAGACGGCTCGCAGTTGGTGCACTTCCGCGCGCGACTCCACCCCACTGATCCACTGGCTGCTGCCATCGTCAGCAGCCATTTTTCCATCGAGGCTGGCGGCCCATTTCAGCAGCACCCAAGGGCGCGTGGGACGAGCAAGCGCGCCGAGGAAAGCGGGGTTTTGATCAGCAAAGCGCTGCGCGCTCCCTGCTGGATCTGGCTGGTCGACTTGCATGCCAGCCGCACGCAGCAAATCCAAGCCTGCACCAGCGTGACGGGGATCCGGGTCGATTGCTCCTACCAGCAGGCGCCGAACACCGGCATCCAGCAGACTCTGGGTGCAGGGCGGGCGCTTTTTTCCACTCGCCGAGCAGGGCTCCAGGCTGACCACCATCTCGTCCACGATGCCGGGAATCGCACGATTCGCCTCGCGATCCCAGGCCCCGGCGTCGCGCAATGCCGCCTCTTCCGCGTGGGCGCCGCCAAAGCTCGCGTGATAGCCATGGCCAATGATGTGGCCGCCGGAAAGCGCCAACGCGCCGACCCGCGGGTTCGGGGCTGTCCACAGCCAAGCTGCCCGCGTAGCCTCAAAGAAGGCCTTCTCAAGCAGGTAGCGGTCGCGCTGGCTCACACCGAGAAACCACTCGGCGTTGCCGACTCTACTCCGGAAACGGGAGTCGATTCCGGGCGCGTGACAGCCGCCACGCTCGCGAGACCCGGCGCCTCGGCGACGCGGCTGAGCGGCCGCCCGCGGCGTGGAGCGCCGACCGGCTTGCCGATCAGATTGCGGCCGTTGTGATCGACCAGATCAATCTCGAGCATCATGCCTGCGTCGTAACCCGCGGCATCCGGCACGATGACCGGATGACCGGTATGGGTGCGGCCGGACCAATGCCCAGCGACGCGTTTGGCCCCTTGCTCCAGCATGGTCTTGCTGCGTCGACCGACTTGATGAGGCGAACTCGCGTACGCAAGCTCGCGTTGCAAGGCCAACAATCGATTGTTGCGCTCTTTCTTGACCTGTTCAGGCACGTCATCCTGGATCTCAAAGGAAACCGTGCCTGGGCGCGGCGAATACTGGAAGACATAGCTTTGCAGGAAGCCGATCTCTCGCATCAAGGCTTCACTTTCCAGGTAATCTTGATCCGATTCTCCAGGGAAGCCAACGATCCAGTCGGAAACCAATTCGAGGTCGGGCATCTCGTTGCGCAGCAACTCGACACGCTTGCGATACAGCGCGGTGGTGTATCCGCGCTTCATAGCCTTCAAGACGCGGTCACTCCCCGACTGAATCGGGATCGGAAGAAAGCGCATGAACTGCGGCGAACGCGCCATGGCCGCCGCGAGTTCGCGATCGACGTAACTCGGATGCAGCGTGATCATGCGCAACCGAAGCAGATCATCGATAGGAGCCAGTTCATCCAGCAGGCGCGCCAGACTCGGACGTTCTTCGCGCGGCAAATCGCGACCGTAACTATCGACCGTTTGACCGAGCAGGTGGACTTCGGTGACGCCTTGATCAACCAAGCGCCGCACCTCTTCGACGATCTCATGCAGCGGACGGCTTTCGACCCGACCGCGCACACTCGGCACGATGCAATAGGTGCAGTTCAAATCGCAGCCGCGCATGACCGCCACATGGGCTGACCAGTGCGCCGGGCGACCGGATAGATCGCGGACCGGAGCATCGACAGCCGAATGCGCATCGCCGAGTTCGCAGACGCGCTCTTCGCCCCCGAGGACCCGATCGATAAAGCTATCGAGTTGTGGGAAATGTCGCGAGCCGCAAACGATGTCGACGTGGGGTTCGCGTTCAAAGAGCTCTTGGCCCTCGCGGTCGGCCATACAACCGATCACCCCAATGACCAGATCGGGACGCTCGCGCTTGGCCCGGCGTAACTCGCCCAGCAAGCCGTGCACGCGCTCTTCCGCGCCCTCGCGGACCGAGCAGGTGTGAAACAACACCACGTCGGCTGCGAGATGGTTCTCGGCCTCGGTGTAGCCACGACCCAACAGCGAGGCGCGAATCAACTCGCCATCGTAAAAGTTCATTTGGCAGCCAAAAACACGCAGATGGAAACTGCGTGCATCGCTGCGAGTTTGCGGGACGGTGAGGCTCATCGTCGGTCGGTCATCATACCCGAGGCTGCAAAGCAGAGCCGGCCAGCCTCTCGAAAGAGGCTGGCCGGGAAGGCCTTCGGCAAAGCCGAATCTAGTCGTTGGTCACAGTCTGCAATTCCGGAATCGGCGAGGAAGCCCCGACCGGAACGATGCCCATGTCGATGTCTTCCTGAGTGAGCACGCCCTCGTCCAACAATTCTTGAATGTTGAGCGTGTGGATTTCACCGTCGGCAGTCATGTAGACAATCGCATTGCGGTGCGCGAAAGTCGCATTCGCAATGATCGTCACGGAACCCGGAGCATTGTTCAACTTGCGGCGCAAGGTGCGATCGCCCTGCGGGTCGAAGCCCGCGTAGTTGATCGCGCCCGGAGCCAAGGAATCCCAATCGGTCAGGTAATCAATGACCGAGGTCTCCTCCGGATCGAACCCAAGTGAAGCCAGATACTCCGTCGAGTTTTCGCCGGCCGAGAAGAAACGCTTGGCGTTCTTCTCCGAACGCTCCACCGTGCCGTCTTTCCACAGCTGGAGAATGAACTTCTGACCGGTTGCCGTCGGCCAACCGTTGTCATTGTTCGTCTTGTACATCGTCAGCCAGGTGTACAGCTCGCGCATGTTGGCCTGTTCCGCCGTCACGGTCGCCTGCCCCATGGCCTGCATGATGTTGGGCACCAAGAAAGCTGCAAGCAGCCCGATGATGCCGATGACGACCATCATCTCAAGCAGGGTGAAGCCGGCTCGCAGGGCATGCGTGGCCGGATGGAGAACGTGACGGGAGGAGACCTTCATGAGGGCTTAGGTGCCTTGACTGTAATCGGTAGCGTACGCGATCTGTTCGGCGCTGAGCGTGTCGATCTGGATGCCCATCGACTCCAGCTTGATGCCAGCGATCTCTTGATCGAGCTCTTCTGGCAACTCGTGAACGCCGTTCCCGAGATCCTTGCCCTTCTCGGCAAGCATCATCATTGCTTGGAACTGGTTCGCGAAGCTCATGTCCATGACTTCCGAGGGGTGACCCTCGGCGGCAGCCAAGTTGACCAAACGACCATCGGCCAGGACGTAGATCCGGCGGCCGTCAGCCATCGTGTACTCAATGCAGTTATCTCGCATCTCGCGGTGGGATACCGCCAAGCCCTTGAGATCTTCCAAATTGATCTCACAGTCGTAATGACCGGTGTTACAGACGATCGCACCGTCTTTCATCGACTCAAAGTGGTGCTTGACCAGGATGTCCTTCATGCCGGTGGCGGTAATGAAGATGTCGCCTTCCTTGGCGGCTTGGTCCATTTCCATGATCCGCACGCCTTCCAAAGTGGCTTTCAACGCCGCAGTCGGCTTGACCTCGGTGGCGATAACGTTGGCCCCCATGCCCTTGGCGCGCATCGCGCAGCCCTTGCCACAATGACCGTAGCCGGCGACCACCAAGTTCTTGCCTGCAAGCAAGACCGAGGTCGCACGTAAGATGCCATCCAGAGTCGATTGACCGGTGCCGTAGACGTTATCGAAGTCCCACTTGGTCTCGGCGTCGTTGACGGCGATGACGGGGTACATCAGCTTGCCATCGTCGGCCATCGCACGCAGGCGGTGAACGCCGGTCGTGGTTTCTTCCGAGCCGCCGATGATGCCATCGAACAGATCGGGGTGCGTGTTGTGCACACGGAAGATCAGGTCGGCGCCATCATCCAGAGTCAAAGTTGGCTTTTGATCGAGGGTGCGATCAATCGACCAATAGAACTCTTCGGTGTTCTGTCCGTACCAGGCGTAGATGCCAATGCCCTCTTCGGCAAGCGCGGCAGCGACCGCATCGTGGGTCGATAGCGGGTTGCAGCCACTCCAGGCCACTTCGGCGCCCGCAGCCTTCAAGGTGCGAATCAAGACAGCGGTCTCTTTGGTGACATGCAAGCAGCCCGTGATGCGTTGTCCAGCAAGCGGCTTGGTCTTTTCAAACTTCTCACGAAGCTTCATCAAGACAGGCATGCGGCTTTCGGCCCAATCAATGAGCAGTCGGCCTTCGGCAGCCAGCGAGAGGTCGGCGACCTTGAAGTTAGTATCGGTAGCGGTAGTCATTTCGCGAAGGGGATCAGGCGTGGGCGCCGACGGAGCGCAGACTCTGCAGCTCTTCGACGAGGTCAAGGCCTTCCCAGGGGAAAGCGGAGCGGCCAAAGTGGCCATGACAAGCGGTTTGGCGGTAAGTCCAACCGTCGTCGTTCTTGTAGCCGGTCGGAATCGAGAGGCCAAGACGGCCAATGATCCAATCGGGAGTCAACGGAGCATGCTTCTCGTGGGCCTGCAGATTGCGCAGGTGCGTGACGATCTGCTCGTCGCTTATGCCATGGCCGGTGCCAAAGGTATCGACACGAATTGAAACCGGTCGCGCAACGCCAATGGCGTAAGCGAGCTGCACTTCGCAGCGATCAGCCCAACCCGCCGCGACCACGTTCTTAGCCAGCCAGCGCGAAGCATAGGCAGCTGAGCGGTCGACTTTGGTGGCATCCTTGCCGGAGAAAGCGCCGCCACCGTGGCGAGCTGCGCCGCCATAGGTATCGACGATGATCTTGCGGCCGGTCAATCCGGCATCGCCGTGGGGACCACCGATGACAAACTTCCCGGTCGGGTTGATGTGAATCTGGGTTTCCTTCGTCAGGAACTCCGCCGGCATCACCGCGCGAATGATCTTCTCTTCGACTTCATTGCGAATCACGTCAATCGACATGTCTTCGGTTTGCGTCGAAAGCACGATCGTCGGGCAAGAGACCGGAGTGTCGCCTTCGTATTGAAAAGTGACTTGCGACTTCGCATCTGGGCGCAACCACGCGAGCTCGCCGCTTTGGCGCAACTCGGCTTGGCGTTCGACGAGCCGGTGCGCCCAGTGAATCGGCGCAGGCATCAGCTCTTCGGTTTCGCGGCAGGCATACCCAAACATCATGCCTTGGTCGCCGGCGCCGGTATCGCCGCCATGATCGGCAGCATGGTCCACGCCTTGTGCGATGTCTGGCGACTGTTCGTGAATCAGAACATGCACGCCGCATCCGTCTGCTTCGAAGCCCATGCCAGCGTGGGTGTAACCGATCTCGCGCAGGACTTGGCGCACCTCGGTTTGCACATCGACATAAGTCTTGGTGCGAATCTCGCCACCGACGACAACCGTGCCGGTTGTGACGAAGGTCTCGCAGGCCACCCGCGAGTGAGGATCTTCGCGCAAGCAGGCGTCGAGAATGGCGTCACTGACCTGGTCGGCCACCTTGTCAGGGTGGCCCATCGAGACGGACTCCGAAGTGAAGAGTTTGCGTTCCATGGAGGGTTCTAGAAAAGGCCAGCTTGGGCGAGCGCGTTGAAAGTGGTCTCGGTTGCGCCGCGACGGGCGTCAAGAGCAGAACGCCCTGCTTCCCCCGCTTTGTGAGCCTCGCGGGGATTTTGGAGCCAATCCCGAGCGAATTCTAGCAAAACCTGCACGTCGTCTCCACGCCGGAGGCCTCCGGAGGCTTCGAGGAGCTCGACTTCTTCGGTGAAGTTGTCGACATGCGGCCCCACCAAGACCGGTTTGCCAAAGGCCGCTGCCTCGAGCACGTTCTGCCCGCCGTGCTCGATTAAGGAGCCACCCAGGAAGGCGAGATCCACCGCGGCGAAGATCGATTCAAGCTCGCCAAAGGTATCCACCAACAAGACGCAAGCCTCCGGCAATGGCTCGGAATCGACCGCCAAACTGCGCAAAACGATCGGTACACCCAGTTTTGCTTGGCGCAGCGACTCCAACAATTGGAGGCTGCGGCGTGGATGGCGCGGCACAACCAAGACCCGGGTGGACTGCAATAAGCCGGCTTCCGCGGCTGCACGCAGCAGCATCGATTCTTCTGGTTCATGGGTCGAAGCGAGGACCCAAGACGACTGACCCTGCAGCCAATCGGTCCACGGTGCACCGGCCTGCCCCCCGCCTTGAGGCAAGGAATCAAATTTCATATTTCCGGTCACGACCACACTGGTCGGCGGCACTTGCAGTGCTAAGAAGCGATCGGCATAGCGCTGATTCTGCACGCAATACATCGCGATGCGGTCGAACTGAGGAAGCAATCGCTGGACTTTGCGGTAGCCCACCATCGAGCGTTCGGTGATCCGGCCGTTCACAATCGCGACCGAAATTTCTCGCCGTGAGCAGGCACGCAGGAAGTTCGGCCAGATTTCGAGTTCGGCAAGCACTACGGTGCTGGGCCGCACCCTTGAGAGGAAGCGTCGTACCGCGCCGGCGTAGTCCAAGGGGAACGGCACCACGTCCAAGTTCGGAAATGCCTGACGTGCTGTCGCGAGACCCGAGGGCGTCGAAGCCGAAACGACCACCGCGTGATCAGGAAGCCGCGTTTGAATGTGACGCACGAGCGGCCGGAGCGCTTTGACTTCGCCAACGCTGACCCCGTGCAACAGCACACGCTTCGGTGCCGGGGCAAGCCGCTTGATGAAACCTAAACGGCCAGGCAAGCCGCGGCGAAAATCCGCTTGTAAGAGCAGGCGGAAGAACGCCCAAGGGGCCAGCACGATCGTGCCGACCCCCAGCAGGAGTTGGTAGACCAAGTAAACGCCGCGGCGACGTTCGGTCATCCTTGCCCGCTTGTGGGCCCTAGGCCTTGCCGTGACACTGCTTGAACTTCTTACCCGAGCCGCAAGGGCAGGGCTCGTTGCGACCGACTTTGGCGAAGGCACTGTCTTCGCTTTGATCGACGGTGGAAGTTGCAGCCGACGGGCTGGCCGCACCTTCTTGCGCGGCCGCCGCCGCAGCGGCTTCCTCTTGAGCCTGGCGCGCCTTCATGCGCTCCGTCTCTTTCTGTGCTGCCGAAGCGGGCGCGGAATAACCGACTGCAACGCGTTGCTTGGGTCGCTGCGCCGGTGCCGCAGCCCCTCCTCCGGAAGGTCCACCCGTTGCGGAGAAACTCGGATGACTCGCACGCGCACCTTGGTAGTTCCGCTCGAGTGCTGCATCATCACGGGCTTTCAACTGCATGCGCAGCACAAAGCCGGTGACCTCGTCGGCCACAGCGAAAAGAAGCTCCTGGAATCGGTCCAGTCCTTCGCGCTTGTATTCCGTCTTCGGGTCAACTTGCGCGTAGCCACGCAAGCCGATCCCGGCGCGCAAGGCGTCCATCGTATACAGGTGGTCTTTCCACTTGCTATCGATCGCATTCAGCATCAAGAAGCGCTCAAGCTCACCCAGCAGTTCTTCGCCGAACTGTTCGCGGCGCTGATCGTAAAGCGTCTGGATCTCTTCCATGCACTTGTCATAGACCGCGTCGATGCCGATGCTTTCGAGGTCTTCCGCGGTCAACTCGGACGACCACTTGCGTTGCGCCCAGACTGCGATGGCCTCGTAGTCGGTTGGAATCTCACGTCCATCCCCACGGTAGGTTTCGATCGTGGTATTCAAGACTTCGTCGAACATCGCAAAGATGCGCTCCGATAGTCCTTCCGAATTCAGGGCAAACTGGCGGTGCTCATAGATGAGGTGGCGCTGCTTGTCCATCACCTCGTCGTACTCGAGCAGGTTCTTGCGAATCTCGAAGTGGTAGTTCTCGACCTTCTTCTGTGCTTTGCGAATCGCGTTGGAGACCATGCGCGACTCAACCGGCTCGCCGCCGCCCATGCCGGCGCGGGACAAGAAGTTCTTGACCCAATCCTTGTAGAAGCGCCGCATCAGCGGGTCATCCAAGGAAAGGAAAAAGCGGGTGCGGCCCGGGTCGCCTTGACGACCCGCGCGCCCGCGTAGCTGGTTATCGATGCGGCGGGACTCGTGGCGTTCGGTGCCGAGCACGTACAAACCACCAGCACTCAGAACCTCCTGCTTCTCGGTCGTGCACGCAGCCTCGAGCTCTTGGCGCAAGGACTCCACCTCGGCGCTGGCTTCTTCGACATTGAGTTTGCGCAGCTTGACTTGCTCTTCAAGCAAGCCGTCCACATTGCCGCCGAGCACGATGTCGGTGCCACGTCCGGCCATGTTGGTTGCAACCGTCACTGAACCCTTGCGGCCAGCCTGCGCGATGATGTCCGCCTCGCGCTCGTGGTGCTTTGCGTTCAGCACTTCGTGGCGGACACCACGCCGCTTCAGCGCGTTCGAGATCTTTTCCGAATTCTCGATGCTGGTCGTGCCGACCAGGACCGGCTGACCGGCTCCGGTGACCTCTTCGATCTCGTCGACGATGGCCTTCCACTTGTCATTTTCTTCCAAGTAGATGACATCCGCGTCGTCCTTGCGCGTGATCGGCCGGTTGGTCGGGATCGCCACGACATCGAGATCGTAGATGTTCGCGAACTCACCCGCTTCGGTGAGTGCGGTGCCGGTCATGCCAGCCAGCTTGTTGAACATCCGGAAGTAGTTCTGGAAAGTGATCGTCGCCAGAGTTTGGTTTTCCGCTTTCGGCCGCAGGCCTTCTTTGGCCTCGACCGCTTGGTGCAGACCATCGCCCCAGCGGCGGCCGTCCATCAATCGACCGGTGAACTCATCGACAATGACGACGCGGCCGTCCTTGACGACATAATCCGTGTCGCCTTGATAAAGGTGCAAAGCGCGCAAGCACTGCTCGAGCACGTGTGGCCATTCCATGTGCTGTGCACTCGAATAGAAGTCCTCGACGTCAAGCTGCTTCTGCGCTTCGACGATGCCATCCTCGGTCAGGATCGCTTGCTTCTCCTTTTCCTTGAGCTCGCAATGTTCATCGGGGACCAGCTTGCGTGCCACCGCCATGCCGACTCGGTACTTTTCGGCATCTCCTTGAGCCGGTCCGCTGATGATCAGCGGAGTTCGCGCTTCGTCGATCAGAATCGAGTCGACTTCGTCGATGATCGCGAAGGACAGGACCTTCTGCACTTGGTCCGTCGCGCGCGACTTCATGTTGTCGCGCAAGTAGTCAAAGCCGAACTCGTTGTTGGTGCCGTAAACGATGTCCGATGCGTAGACCGGGTGCCGTTCTTGCGGCGACATGTACGACTGAATCGCACCCACGGTCAATCCCAGGTACTCATAGACCGGCTGCATCCATTCGCAGTCGCGGCGCGCCAAGTAATCGTTTACCGTGACCACGAACACGGTGTTCTCGAGCGCATTCAAATAAGCCGGCAACGTGGCCACCAAAGTCTTGCCCTCACCGGTCGCCATTTCAGCGATGCCCGAGTTGTGCAGGACCATGCCGCCAATGAACTGAACGTCGTAATGCCGCAGCCCCAGCGTGCGCGTAGCGGCCTCGCGAACCATCGCGAATGCCTGTGGCAACAGCGCGTCAAGCGTCTTGCCGGCGCGGACCTCCTCTTTCCAGGCGGCGGTCTGCGCAGCCATGTCTTCCTGGCTGAGCCCTTTCGCCCACTCTTCGTGCTGGTTGATTTGTGGAATACGCGCGGCCATCTTCTTGACCACACGCGCGTTGCGCGATCCGAAAACCTTCTGCATGGCGCGGCCGAAACCGTGCCCGAAGCTGGTGATGTTGTCGCCAATCTTGTCGAAATCGACCATCTTGCGTTCGTAAGGCCCGCCAGGTGCCGGCGGGCCGTTTAGGAGCTGCGCGAGGATGCGCCCGCACAGGATACGGGCGTGGGCCACTCAAGACTGCCCCGCAGCGCCTCAAGCGAGAATTCGTTGTCGGCCAGAATTTGCCTGAGTTCGCGGGCAATCCGCGAAATCGCATCGGGTCGACGGAAGGAAGCCGTGCCAATCTGCACTGCGTGTGCTCCGGCGACGATGAAATCGAGCACATCGTCGGCGGAACTCGCGCCGCCTGAGGCCACGATCGGCAGTCGGCACGCTTGGAAGCACTCCCAAACCATGCGCAAGGCAACCGGGCGCACCGCGGCACCGGACATGCCGCCATAGCCATTGCCGAGCCTTGGTTTCCGCGTGCGCCAATCGACCAGCAGGCCGAGCACGGTATTGCAAACCACGAGGCCGTCGGCTCCGGCTTCCTCGGCGGCTTGGGCCAGGGGTCGGATCGACGCCACATTCGGCGAAAGCTTGACCCAAAGAGGCTTGCGAGTCTGCGCGCGACAAAGCCGCACGACGTCCAGCAGAGCGTCCGGATCGGTCGAGAACTGAGTCCCGCCCTTCACGTTCGGGCAAGACAAATTGAGCTCAATCGCCGCGACACCCTGCATCGCGTCGAATGCAGCGGTCATGACGCCGTATTCGTCACGATCGTGACCGCCTGCATTGGCAACCACAGGCACCGGGGTCTCGGCAAGCCGTGGCGCGACATGTTCGCGCCAATACTCCAGGCCCTTGTTCTCGAGGCCAATCGAGTTCATGACGCCCGCAGGCCATTCACACATGCGTGGGTTCTGATTGCCGACGCGCGGCTCGGGCGTGACTGTCTTGAGCACCAAAGCTCCCAAGTCACCGGTTTCCAAGAAGGCCAAGGCCGCCGGGTCATGACCAAAGGTGCCGGAAGCCGTCAACAATGGGCTACACAACTCCAGACTCCCCACTTTTGTCGCAAGAGAGTTCAACTTTGTTCCCCCTTTGGCTTCGCTTCCCGTTCCGTGCTGGCTTCGGCGCGATTCGGCCAATCTACGCGACCCAAGCCCGTCAGCAGCAGGACAAAACCGACCGTGATGCACGAATCCGCGAAGTTGAAAATCGGCCAAGGATCAAACAGCCAAATCTTCTCGGGGATCCAACTGGGCGCCGGGCCTAAATCAAAACGCACAAAGTCGCGCACATGTCCACTGCCATCGGCCCAGCCGGTGACGGCGCCCAGGTTGTCGTAGAGGTTTCCCACGGCGCCGGCAGTCAACAATCCGATCGTAAACACGCCGCGTCGGTTGCTGCGCAACTGACGCGCTGCCAACCAAATCAGTAGACCCACCGCAAAGATGCGAATGACGGTCAAGATCGTGGTCGCGCCTTGTGCGATGCCAAACACGCCGCCCGGGTTCAACAAGCGCTGAAATCCGAGCCAGCTGCCCGCGACCCAGTGAATCTCTCGTTCGTCGAGCGTCGCAAACGCCCAGGACTTGGTCCAAAGATCCGCCACCACCAAGGTGATAACCATGATCCAGTACGGACGACTCTTGAAGCCAGTGAACTCGGTCGACGCGATCGTTTCAGACATCCTCAGTCCACGTCGAGCTGTCCGAGCTCAAATTGACGCTGATGTTCTAAACAGAATCGAGCGTAGGGCCGAACTTCGAGACGGCCCATCGGAATCGCCTCGTTGCAAAACATGCACAAGCCGAACTCTCCGTTCTCAATCCGCGTTAGCGCTTCGCGGACTTCGAGCAAAATCTCGTTCTCATTTTCAATGAGACCGATCTGAAACTCGCGCACACCCCCGCCCGATCCGAAATCGTCGCCGTCTTCCGGGCCGCTTTCGGCTTCACCACGAAGCACGGATTCCTCCATGTTTTCCAGCTTGACTCCCAGGTGTTGGAGGTACTGGACCAGCATGGACTTGAACTGCTTAAGCTGAGATTTCGTGAGCTTGGCCACGGGATTTAGGGTTCGGGGTTGCCGAGACGGTCCAGTAGTCTACTTGGCGTGGAAAGCGCCGGTCAATCGCTGCCAGACAGTCTCCGCGCAGATTTGCGCGAGTATGGCGCTGCTCTTGCGGCGGAATCAGGCCTCGCCCCGAATACTTTGGCGGCTTACCGACGTGATCTCGAGGGCGCGGCCAGGATTCTGGCCGAACGCGGGCTGCGCGAATGGAGCGCCGTCGAACCCGAAGATTTGGCCCAATTGCTGGCCGATCGGCGCGCCGAGGGCTTGGCCCCGGCAAGCCAAATGCGGCTTCTCTCGGCCTTACGCGGCTTTTATCGCTTCCTGCTTGCCGAGCGACGTGGCCCGGAACGCGATCCGACCCGCTTAGCCGGCAAGGTTCATCTGTGGAAGCGATTGCCCGAGGTCCTGGCTCCCGAGGAGTGCCGCGCGCTGCTCGATGCCCCGCCCGAATCAGGATGGAAAGGGCTGCGCGACCGAGCTCTGTTGGCCTTGCTCTACGGCAGCGGCTTGCGTGTCAGCGAGGCCTGCGGACTGCGCCTCGGAGACCTCTCGCTGGACATGGATCCGGCGATTCTGCGCGTGCTCGGCAAAGGTGGAAAGGAGCGCTTGGTTCCCTGCGGTGGCGAGGCCTTGCGCCGACTGCAGCAATGGATCGATGAAGGTCGCGCGAGCCGTGGCCCCGAGACCCAAGTCGTCCTACTGAGTCAGCGCGGACGCCCCTTGGAACGCAGCCGCGCATGGGGTCTGGTTCGCGATTGGGCGCGCGAGGCTGGAATTTCCAAGCGGGTGCATCCCCATACGCTGCGCCACTCTTGCGCGACCCACCTGTTGGCTGGAGGCGGCGATCTGCGCATGGTCCAGGAGTTCCTAGGCCACGCCGACCTACGCACCACAGAACGCTACACCCACGTGGAGGTCGACGAGTTGCAGGCCTTGCATAAGTTGCACCACCCGCGCGGTTAGACCCACTTAGGGCAGCACTTCATGCAAGTGCAGTTGCAGACTGTCGATCATGTCCGCCGTCATACCAGGGAGTTCAAGCAAGAGTTCGCGCGGTGCATCGCGCAACTTCGCGAGATCACCAGCGCACCAATCGAGCAGGGCCTTGCGTCGTACCGGACCCACCCCGGGGATCTGTTCCAAGACGAGTCGCAGATTCTCACGACGTTTGCGGTGATGCGTGATCGCAAAGCGGTGCGCTTCATCACGGATCCGCTCAAAGAACAGGCGTTCGGGGGTGCGCGGCTCGAGAATGATCGCGTCGGGTCGACCTGGAAGAAAAATGCGTTCTTCGGCGGCGACCGGCCCGCGTCCTTTGCGTGCTTTGGCGAGCGCAATGAGCGGTGCATCTTGGCTTCCATCTTCGCGCGCGGCATCCAATCCGGCGTTCAACTGCCCCTTGCCTCCGTCGAGCACGATCAAATCGGCGATCCCGTCCTCGCCCCGTCGTGCTAACACGCGCGTGACGATCTCATGCATCGCGGCAAAATCATCATTGCCTTCGCCATCGCCGACGATGTAGCGGCGGTAGGACGCGCGATCCGGTTTGCCCTCGACAAACCGCACCTTGCTCGCCACGCGCTCCTTGCCCTGCAAATGACTGACGTCGATGCAATCGATGACGGCGGGAACCGGCAAGTGGGTCAAATCAGAAATGCGCTGCGCGACTGTCGGCCAGGGGGCACGCCCCACCTCGCCCTGTCGCGCGCGCGCGTTGCTCTCGGCAAGGCGGACCAGTGCACGCTTTTCGCCTCGCGCCGGAGCATGCAAGCTGACTGCGCGTCCGGCACGCTCGCGCAACCAGGCGCGAATCGCCTCGGCTTCTTCGGGGAGTGCGGGCACCAAAATCTCGGGGGGAACCTCCGCCCCGCCGCGGTAGAGCGCCGGGAGAAGTTCCGAAACCATCTCGGCCGGAGCCTCGACAACCGGAACCCGCCCGTGCCGGGTCCCCACCCAGTCGCCGTCGCGATACTCGAGCAGGGCGAAGTGGCCACGCTCATCGATCCCAAGCACATCGAAATCGCGGTCGGCTTGCAAACGCACCCGCTGCGGCGCGGCCAACGCCTGCAAGGCCCGGCTGCGATCCCGCGCGCGCAGCGCAATCTCGTATTCCATGTTCGCGCTCGCTTCGATCATGCGCACTTCTTCGATTCGCAAGCGCTCCTGGACTTGACCGCTCAGAACTTCACGCGCGCCATCGAGGGCCTCGCGGTAGTCGGCTGGGCTGACACGATCCACGCATGGCGCGCTGCACAAGCCGACCTCGTGCTTTAAACAGGGTCGACGACGATTGGCCAGGGTGTGGTCGCTGCAATCTCGCAATCCGAATGCCTTCTGCAGCAATCGCTTTGCCCTGCGCGCCGCGCCGCCATTGGGATAAGGCCCATAAAACTCGCCTTTGCCGCGTCGACGCTTGCGCGCCAAGCCAAGTCGCGGCCAAGTGTGCTCGGTATCAAGATGAACGAGCAAAAAGGACTTGTCGTCTTTGAGCAACACGTTCAAAGGCGGCATGTGCAACTTGACCAAGCGATCTTCAAGCAAGACGGCTTCGACCTCGGTGTCCGTGATGCGAAACTCGGCGCGATCGGCTTGTTGCAACAGTTCGGCAAATCGCATGCGGCCATCGGCTCCATCGCGACGATAAACCTGCACGCGATTGCGTAGGTTCTTCGCCTTACCCACATAAAGCACTTCGCCATTCGCATCATAGAAGAGGTAGCAGCCCGAGCGCGCAGGTGCTCGGCGCAAGGCAGCTTGAAACGCCGTTTCTCGCTCGTCGTTCAAACTTCCACCTCAAGCAACAGTGCTTCCAAGCGGCGCATCTCATCGCGCAACTTGACTGCGTTTTCAAAATCGAGCTCGCTGGCTGCTTGCAGCATGCTGCGTTCGGTGACATGCCGGCGCTTTTCCAGGGCTTCGCGATCCAGTAACTCCGCCGGCTCGCCGCTCTGCTTGGCATCTTCACCCGCCAGAATGCCCGCCAGGGAATCGGCCACCTTCTTGCGAATCGTCTGCGGCACGATGCCGTGCTTTTCGTTGTAGGCCAGTTGAATGGTGCGCCGGCGTTCCGATTCTTCGATGGTTTGGCGAATCGAATTCGTCTCGCGGTCGGCATACAGGACCACACGTCCTTCGACATTACGCGCGGCCCGGCCGATGGTTTGAATCAACGAGGTCGTGGACCGCAAGAATCCCTCTTGGTCTGCATCCAAGACCAGCACCAATGCGACCTCCGGTAGGTCCAGTCCTTCTCGCAGCAGGTTGATTCCGACCAAAACATCGTAGACCCCCAGACGCAAATCGCGCAGCAGTTCCGAGCGCTCAAGGGTGTCAATATCCGAATGCAGATAGCGCGCACGCACTCCAGAATCCTGGAAGAACTCGGTGAGATCCTCGGAGCTGCGTTTGGTCAACGTCGTGACCAGCACACGATCACCCCTTGCCACGGTGCGCTTGGCCTCCTGCAAGGCGTCTTCCACCTGGGCTCCTGCCGGCTTGACTTCCACGATCGGATCGACCAGTCCCGTTGGTCGCACGACCTGTTCGACAATGCGGTCGCCAGCGAGTCGACGCTCGCGATGCCCGGGCGTCGCCGACACGTACAGAGCGCGGGCGATCAAGGCTTCAAACTCCGGCTCGGCCAAGGGACGATTATCAATCGCGCTGGGAAGCCGGAATCCATACTCGACCAGCGACTTCTTGCGGGCTTGATCCCCAATCACCATCGAGTAGCACTGCGGCAAGGCGACATGACTCTCGTCGAGCACGCACAAGAAGTCCTTCGGGAAGTAATTCAGCAGCGTGAAGGGAGCCTGCCCGGGTTCCCGTCCGTCGAGATGCCGCGAGTAGTTCTCGATGCCACTACAGAATCCCATCTCTTCGATGTCTTCGAGATCGGACAGCGTGCGCCGTTCCATGCGCTCGGCCTCGAGCTCCAAGCCGTTCTTGCGCATCCAGCGCACCCGCTCTTCCATCTCGGCGCGGATGCTCAGGATCGCTGCCGGTAGCTTCTCCTCGGGTTGCACATAGTGCCCGACCGGGTAAACCGTGACCTGTTTCGGCTCGTCGAGAATTTCGCCGGTCAGAGGGTCGAGCACCAGAATCTCGTCAATGCGATCGCCATCGAGTTCCATGCGCCATACTCGGTCGCGTTCGTGGATCGGCCAGATCTCGACGCCGGTGCCGCGCACCCGAAAACTTCCGGGTCGGAAATCGACATCCGACCGCGTGTGCTGAGTCCGAACAAGGGCCCGCAACAGCTCTTCGCGGCGCATCTTTCCGCCGACCACCAGCGTCGTCGAGAGGGCTTGGTAGGTCCCCGGATCGCCTAGTCCATAGATGCAGGACACACTCGCGATGACAATGACATCCCGCCGCGCGAGCAGCGAAGCGGTCGTGGCATTGCGCATCCGGTCAATCTGCTCGTTGATCCGTGCATCCTTCTCGATGAAGGTGTCCGAGGACGGAATGTAGGCCTCGGGCTGGTAGTAGTCGTAATACGAGACGAAATACTCGACCGCGTTGTGCGGAAAGAGATCGCGGAATTCCTGATAAAGCTGGGCAGCCAGCGTCTTGTTCGGCGCGATCACCAAAGTCGGGACCTGAAGCCGCTGAATGGTCTGGGCGAGCGTGAAGGTCTTCCCCGACCCGGTCACTCCGAGCAGAATCTGGCGCGATTCTGGGTCCATGAGACCCTGAACAAGGGCTTGGATCGCTGCCGGCTGGTCGCCGCGCGGCTCGAAATCGCTGACGAGCTGGAAGTTCCTGGACACCTGGCGCCTCTTGCGAAGAACTTTTCTATTCTAGGACCCTCGCGTGCCGCCCTCGAATCCCCCTTTGGGCAGAGGCGCGCCGATCTCTCTGGAAGAGACCCTCATGAGTGAACGCATCGGAATCTGTCAGGATTGTGGGCAACGCTACGGCGGCATCCCCGACACTGTGACCGCGACCAAAGTTCGCTGCAAAGAATGCAGCGGCACGGTCGTCATTCCGCCTTTGGCGGCAGCAGCGCCTCCGGCCGAAACGCCGGAAGCAGCCCCCGTGGCTCCGGCAAGCCCGGCCGCTCCGGCAAACCCCGCCGCGGGCGGCGGTCTCGCAGCAACGCCGGTCGGAGAATCCGCAAAGAAGCCCAAGCGGCCGACCGCAGCCACGCCGGTCGATCGTGAAGTGGCTCGTCCAGCCAAGAAAGGAGCTGCCAAAGCCCCAGAGGCAAAGAAGCCGGCCGCCCCGGACAAGCCTTTGTTCGCGCCCAAGAAGCCGGCAAAACCCGCCAAACCGATCAAACCGGTTAAACCGATTGCGAAGAAGCCGGTTGCTCCGGTGAAGCCAATCGCAAAGAAGCCGGTCACTCCTGTCGCCCCCGTCAAGCCGGTCGCCAAGAAGCCCGCCGCTCCGGCGAAGCCCGTGGCCGCCAAGAAGCCAACTGCGCCTGCGAAACCCGCCGCCTCCGCGGCTGACGAGGAGGCAGCCAAGAAAGCGCGCGCAGCAGCGATCATCGCCAAGGCCAAAGCGAAGCGTGCTCAGGAAGAAGGTGCTGCTCCCAAGGAGAAGAAAAGCGGAGCCGATGTTCTTGCAGCCTTGAAGGCCAAGCGCGAGGCAGGGGGTGAAGCCGCCAAACCGGCAGCCGCCGCCAAGCCGGCAGCCAAGAAGTCATCCGGTGCACCACGCCCTGCTGCAAAGAAGAAGGCTGCAGCGGCCGGCGGCACGCGCAAGCCCTCGACGCAACGCACGTCTCGTCGCGATGCAGACGAAGAAGAGGGTGGCCGCCGCGGTTCACGCGCGGCAAAGAAGAGCGGCCCTCCGATGGGCTTGCTGGTCTTCAGTTTGGTCGGACTCGCTGCGATTGCCGGAGGCTTTTTCTGGTGGCAAGGCCAACAGGACGAAGAAGGTACCCCGGAGAACACCGAGGCAACCGGGCCGCAGACTCCTGGCGAAGGTGGCAGCACAGCAGCTCCCGTAGTCGATGACGCGCCGCCTCCCACCAAGCCTCTGACCAATCTGCCTGCGGGCGATGGCGAAGCAGGTGCGGCTCCTGAAGATCCAGCTGCGAACAGCGGCGGATCTGATGCTGCTACCCCACCGGCGGACACCGGTGCGGGCGAGAGCGATCCGGGCGAAACCACGACGCCTCCTCCGGCTGCCAACACGCCTCCTTCGGCGGAATTCGTAGTCCCCGGTGTCGGCGAGCCGATCGAGACGCGTGGCATCACCGATGTCAATGTCCTCGATCTGATGGCCGTCCCGCTGTTGCCCAAGTTCTCGGGTTCGTCTGATGAGGAGTTCGCCGAGATGGTGGAAGATCTTGAGATCTACCTCGAGGACGGCGGTGCACAGTCCAATCGTGCCGGCAAGCGAGTCGTCGAGTCTGGCCGTGCAGCTTTCCCTGTGATCTTGAACGCCATGCTTCGCTTGGATTACTCAAGCCAAGAAGGCAACTACACCGGCGGAACCTTGAACACGCTGCTCTATCAAGCTGGCAACGAGAACAAGAACTTCGCTTGGAATTCAACCCAGCTCTTCGAAGTCGGCGGCAAGGAGTTCAATGACGCGGCGCTCTTGAACAAGAAGATCGTCGGAACGATGCAGCGCTACTGGGTCAACCAGCTCTCGAGTGACGACAAAGCTTGGGAAAACTGGATTACCAAGACGGCGCCCAAAGAAGGCGAATAAGCCAGAGCGATGTCGACGAGACGGCGCGGAGGTTTAGACCTCCGCGTCGTCTTCCATTTCCTCGACCTTGACGCCCGATTCGCTGAGGTAATCCACAGCAGCTTGAATCGAAGCGGACTCGCCCTCGAGCTCGAGCGAAAGAATCGCCATCTCTTCCGTGACGCTGGCGCCACGAATGTTGGGCACCACCTGGAAGCGAGTACCCAGGGTGAACAGGAGAGGCTCTTTAATCAGAGCTTGTGGAAAGGTGCAGAAGATCTTGCGCTTCATGGCGTGGCCCTCGGGGCCGGATTCCAGCTTAGCGTTTCCCACCCGGCTAGCTCCAGCACGGCTTCTGCCGAGGCTGGACACTCCCGCCAGGGCGGACTATCATTCCCGGTCCAGGAGGGCGGCGTGGCCAAGTGGTAAGGCAATGGATTGCAAATCCATCACCCCCAGTTCGAGTCTGGGCGCCGCCTCCAACCTCCTGGCGGCCTAGTTTGAGCGCGCTGCGCGGGCTTCTGCCCCAGCGAAGATCAACCAGGCCAGGATATGAGCACTGCCGCCTTGCGGCGCAATGCCGGGGTGCCGATATCCCAGCGCGCCTAGGTAGACATCGCCACAGAAGGCGAGCAAGCCGAACAGGAACAGCAATCCTGCCAAGGCGTGCCCGCGATTCCCGGCCGCCGAGTCCAGTCGCCATCCGGCCAAGCAAAGGGCCAGACCCAAGATGTACTGCTGATCCAGAGCGCGGCCAAAGGACGCATAGGCATCGGCATCGAGGCTCGTTTTCAAGCCGTGAGCATGCCAAGCATCGAGGCCCACAGCGGCAGCGAGAGCGACTGGGCCAAAAACTCGGAAGAAGCGTGCGAATGCTTGCATGAGAAGCGAGCGGCGAAGTCCTAAAATACTCTCCGGCTTGGGGGAGTAGCCCAATCGGCAGAGGCAAAGGACTTAAAATCCTTCCAGTACGGGTTCGAGTCCCGTCTCCCCTACCACCGGCTTGGCCAACCGGTTTGTTCGGGCCGCCCGCGACGGACGGCCCAAACGGACGCATGCTTAGGAACGCAACAGTTCCAAGAAGGTGCGCGCGCCCACGCCCGAGCCACCGCCTTTGGCCAGATAAGGCCGCGCCGGAGCTTTCCATGCGGTGGCCGCGATGTCCAAGTGGACCCAATCGCGATCGCCGATGAAGAAGGACAGGAAGCAACCGCCGGCTATCGTGCCCGCGCCTTGGCCCGGGTTGTAGATGTTCTGAAGATCGGCGTATTGGCCGCGAGTCAGATCGCGGTATTCCTCGGTGAACGGCAACTGCCAGTACGACTCGCCGGCCCGCGAACCAATCTGCATCAGTTCCTTGGCAAGCTTGTCATTGTTACTGATGACCGCCGAATTGATGTGGCCCAATGCGTGAATCGCAGCACCAGTCAAGGTCGCGATGTCGTAGATGCGCTCCGGCTTGACCTTCTTATCGACATAGGCCAAGCAATCCGCAAGTACCAAGCGGCCTTCGGCGTCGGTGTTCAGTACTTCGATCGTCAGACCATTCATCGCCGTAACGATGTCGCCAGGACGCTGCGCATTGCCACCGATCGCGTTCTCGACGCAACCAAGAATGCCGTGCACCTCGTAGTCACATTCGGCACCATTCGCCAAGCCTTGGAAAGCTCCTAGCACGGCTGCTGCACCCGACATATCGAACTTCATGTCCTCCATGCCTGCGCTCGGCTTCAAGCTGACGCCACCGGTGTCAAAAGTCAGGCCCTTGCCGACCAAAGCAATCTTGCCCTTCGACTTCTTGCCTGGCTTGTAGACCATATGCACCAACTGCGGCTCATTCGCCGCTGCTTGTGCAACGCCAAGCATCGACCCAGCTCCGAGTTCTGCAAGCTGCTTGCGGCCCATGACCTTGATACTTAGCTTCGCGTTGCCGCGACAGACCTTGCGAGCACGAGTGGCAAACTCTTTCGGAGTCAAAATATTGGCCGGCGCATTCTGCAACTCGCGTGCATAGAGGTTGGCCTCGGCTGCCACACTGCCTTGCTTGGCGGCGCGGCGCGCTTCCGCGTTCACGGCAACTCCGGTGATCGTGATCTTCTTGACCTGGGCCGTCTTGCGAGTGGCTTTCATGATCGCGTGGTCGTAACCGGCCATACCTGCGCCTTCGGCAGCCGCTTGCACGTACTCGGCACCCTGCTTGGCTTGGCTTAGATCGATGATCAGCCCGGTGCGCTTGAGCTCTTCCGCCGCGAGGCGACCATGAGCCGCACCCACGCGAACCGCTTCCGTATCGAGCTTGCCGCGCGCGGGTACGCGGACCAAGACCCAGCGCAAACCACGCTCGCCGCGCACCACCAAGGTGGCACCGGTTTTCTCGCCAAAGTCCGGCTTCCAAGTGCCGGCCGACGGAGCGGTATCGGGCAATACCGCACGGGCGCCTTCCGGCACGAGCACAGCAACGAGTTCGGAACGGCTGGCAGCCGCTGCTTCTTTCAGGACGGTTCGCATTGAATCGAGGAGCGCGGCATGACGCGGCCGCAGCGCGGGGCGGCTACATGCCGCTGTAAACCGGGCCGCCGCTTTCGGGCACGACCCAGTCGATCACCTGGTAAGGATCTGCGATATCGCAAGTCTTGCAGTGCACGCAGTTACTCGCGTTGATGAGCAGGCCCGGCTTCTCGCCTTCGCTTTCGGCCTTCCATTCATACACCGCGGCCGGACAGAAATGCTGGCAAGGGTTGCCGTATTCTTCGGTGCACCGCGAGGTGCAAATGTCCGGATCTGTGACCACCAGGTGACAGGGTTGGTCTTCTTCGTGCGTCGTACCGGAATAGTAGACGTCGGTCAGCTTATCGAAGGTCAATTTGCCATCGAATGCCGGGCGCGTTTCTTTGATCGTGGTGCCGGTCTTCTGGTAGCGCGCATGGTCGCTTTGCATCGGTAACTTGCCTGGCAAGCGACCGCCCAACAAAGTGTCCACTCCCGCGCGCAGGAAGCCATAGGTGAAACTCTTTTGAAAGGCCTGCCGGAAGTTGCGCACTTTGTACAACTCGTCGTAGGCCCAAGATGCTTCAAACAGTTGGTCGACCCGACTTAGTTCGGCGCCCGAGGTGCTGCCTTTGGCCAATGCGCTCGCTGCCGCTTGTGCAGCCAGCATGCCGGACTTCAACGACAAGTGAATGCCCTTTAACCGTTGGGTATTCATGAAGCCAGCGCTATCGCCGACGAGCAGGAAGCCATCGCCCCAGAGGCGTGGCAGCGAGAACAAGCCCCCTTCGGGAATCGTCTTCGCGCCATACTTCACGAGTTCTCCGCCTTCGAGCAACTTGCGCAGATGCGGATGGGTCTTCCATTCCTGCATTTTCGCGTGATAGTCGTAGCTGGGATCGCCGTGATCCATGCCGACCACAAAGCCAATCGATAGCAAATTGCCCGGCAAACCGTAGACCCAACCACCACCGTAGGCGGACTTGCCTAATGGCCAGCCACCGGTGTGGTAGACGTGGCCGGTGAGGTCTTGCTTGACCTTCCAGATTTCCTTGACGCCCACACTCCAGATCTGCTCGTTTTTGCCTTCGCGCAGATTCTTTTCCGCGATCAGCTTCTTGGTGCATGAGCCTCGCGTGCCTTCGGCAAACACCGTGAGCTCGGCCTTGATGTCATAGCCCGGCTCAAAGTTGCCTTTTTGCTCGCCCGACTTGGAACGCCCGCGGTCCACAGTACGTACGCCAATGACTTCGCCCTTGTCACCGTACAAGACCTGATCGGCGCTAAAGCCGGCATAAACCTCGACGCCCTCGGCTTCGGCCTTTTCGGCGAGCCAAGTAACCATCGCACTTGCGTGAATGATCCAGTTGCCGTGGTTCTTGAACGGAGGTGGGCAAAGTGCGCCCTTGAAGGTGCGCTTGTTCTTTTCGGAGAACCACCAAAGTGCGTCTTCGGTGACCTTAGCTTCAATCGGAAAACCTTCCGATTCTGCGTGCGGAAACAGTTCGAGAATGCCACGCGGGTCCATGACCGCGCCGCTCAGGGTGTGGCGCCCCAGCTCTTCGGCTTTATCGAGAACCAGGATCGCCTTTTCGATCCCGGCTTCTTTGCAGGAGCGTGCGAGTTGAATGGCAAAGGCCAAGCCAGCCGGCCCTGCGCCGACCACAAGTACGTCCACTTCGAGGGTTTCCCGCTCCATGACCCCGGATCATAGCCCCGCGTTAGGCCCGGACGAAGGGGTTCGAGCGGGCTTCCTGCGCGACGGTTGTGGTCGGACCGTGACCGCAGTGAATCAAGGTCTCGCCGGGCAGCGTATAGACCTGCTCTTTGATCGAGCGCTCCAGGTCGGGCCAGGAACCCCGCGGGAAGTCGGTGCGACCCACGGAGCCTTGAAAGATCACATCCCCGGCAATCAAGGTGCCGCTTTGAGCATCGTAAAAGACCACGTGCCCCGGAGTATGGCCCGGGCAGTGGCGCACCTCGAGCTCCACTTCGCCGATCGTCACGCGCTGACCATGCACCAACTCGTCGTCTGGCTCGGGAATCGGAATTCCCGGGAATCCATATTGCGCGGCCTGCTCGGTCAATGAAAGACGCCAGAAGTCATCCCCGCGATGAAACAGGAAGGGCACGCCAAGCGCCTGTTTCAATTCGGCGGTGCCCCCGATGTGATCCAGGTGACCATGGGTCGCCAAGATCAGCTCGACCTCGAGCTGGCGCGCGGCTATCTCGGCGAGCACCGGAGCAGCGTCGCCGCAGTCGCAGACCGCAGCCTTGCCAGTTGTCGTGCAGATCAGCAGAGTGCAATTCTGCTGAAACGGTGTCACGGGAATCTCGATGACTTCGAGCATGTCAGGAACCTCGTCCGAGCCAAACTCCCCCTTCGGAGTCGACTTCCTTTTTCCAAATCGGAACGCGAACTTTGAGCTGATCCATCAGGGCAGCGGCTGCCGCGAAGGCGGTTGCGCGATGAGCAGCAGCGATCGCGAGATGCACAGAACAGCCTCCGACCGGCACGATGCCGACGCTGTGTTCGATCGCCATGCGCAGGATGTCGTGTTGCGCGGCGACCTCGCTGGCGATGCGCTGTAGTTCGGCTTCCACCATCTCGGGATAGGCTTCGTATTCGAGACGCACGACCTCAAGCCCACGCGCGGTGCCGCGCACCGTGCCGCGAAACTCGACCACGCAACCGGCGTCGTGCCCAGCAACGCGCGCACGCAAGCTGTCGCCCTGCAAGGGCCCCTGCTGCATCGCAAACCAAACCAGAACCCCCGACATGCTTAGCCACCCGATACCGGTGGAATCAACGCGAGCTCGGCATTGGCGCGCAATGGCGCATCGTTCGCCACATAAGTCTGATCCATCGCGAGGCGCACCCCATCCCAGGGCAGTTCCGGGAAGCTCAAGCGAAGTCGTTCCAACAGTTCCTGCGCCGTGACAGGAAGCGGTGGATCAAGATCGAGACTACGCTGCCCGGCTGCTTCCGCCAATCCGGCGAAGAGCGAGATGTGCATCGTCGAATGGACCGTTTAGAACGGGACGTCGTCCGGGAAGGACGCGCCGCCGCCACCTTGTTGAGGGGGAGCACCGCCACCGAAATCGCTCGGTCCGGGGAACTCCGGTGCTGCCGCCGGCGCCATTTGGCCCGGAGCCTGGCCGCCGCCTTGGCCGCCTTCTCGGCCGCCGCCGGCGAATTCCCAGTTGTCCGCGATAACCTCGATCTTCGATCGGTTTTGGCCGGTTTCGCGATCCTGCCAACGGCCCTGGCGCAGTTTGCCTTCGATCAGCACAGAGCTGCCTTTGCGCATGAAACGGCTAAATGCCTCGCCCCGCTTGCCGAAAATCACGACATCAAAGAAGCTCGGTTCGTCCTTCCATCCGCCCTGGCCATCGGGCATCCGCTCGTTGACGGCAATGCCGGCCTTGACGATGTACGTCCCGTTTTGGGCCTGACGGACCTCGGGGTCTCGGGTCAGATTCCCCATCAAAATCACTCGGTTGAAGGATGCCATGTGCAGGAGTCGGGGTTCTTCTGGACAAAGCAGGCCCGACGGGGCCATTCTAAACGGCGGAGTCGACCTTCCCAAGCCCTCTCTGCCTCCCCCTTAACCTCCGCACTGTTTTGTCCAATCTCAAACAAGAACGTCGCGCCCACCCACGAGTGGCGGCACCCGACTTGCCCCTCAAGTTGGCGGGCTCTGGTTCGCCCCTGCGCGTGCGCGATATTTCTCAATCGGGGGTCGCATTCTTTGCCGACAGCCCCGTCGCCCTGATGACTCGCGTGAAGTTCGAAATCGAACTTCCGAGTGAAGACGGCAGCCCGGCCGCGGTTGCCGGCGAAGGTGCCGTCGTGCGTTGTGAGCGCCTGTCACCGGCTTTAGGTCATTACGAGGTTGCCGTGTTCTTCCAGCATCTGCAGGGCAACAGCCTGATGCTGCTCAAGGATTACCTCGCCCAACTCGGCGGATAAGCGATTGTGCCGGCGCGGGCTCGGTATCCGCTCGGCTCACTGATTGAGAATGCCCGGTTCGAATCGGGCTTCCAAGACACGCTCGATCCCGCCGAGATCGCGCGTGATCCGGGCTTGCGTCAGTCCGATTTCCGTGCAACGGCGCTGCAGCCCCGCTGCCCGAGCGCGTCCGACCTCAAAAAATACTTGGCCGGAAGGGCGCAGAATCCGCGGCAAATCTTCGATCACGGCCTCGTAGGCAGCGAAGGGACGGCCGGGCGGAGTAAATAATGCGAGCGCGGGTTCGTGTTCGAGCACTCCCGGACCGAGTTCTTCGTTCGGCTCAATGTACGGAGGGTTGCAGAGCACAATGTCGAAGCTCGTCGGTGCACAGCTTCGGCTCCACGAAGATTGCACGAAGTGGGATCGCGTGGCGAGCCCGAGCCGCGCTGCGTTCGCCGAGGCGACTTGAAGCGCGCCCCAGGATCGATCCACCCCGATGCCACGTGCATGGGGACAACTGTGCAAGACCGAGAGCAAGAGTGCGCCGGAGCCGGTTCCAAGATCGAGCACGCGACAGGCACGATCCTGCACGGCGGCAACCGCTCGTTCGACTAAGGTTTCGCTATCCGGGCGCGGAATCAATACGCGCGCATCCACCTCAAACTCCAGGCCCCAGAAACCGCGACTGCCTTCGAGATAGGCGACCGGTTCGCCTGCAACGCGGCGCTGCAAGAGGCCCTCGAATTTTTCTGCCTGCTCCGCGCTCAGAGATAGATCGCTCCCCCACAGAGCCTTGCGTTCGCAACCGTGCACATGCGCAAGCAGCATCTCGGCTTCGAGCCGTGCGTCTTCGCAACCCGCTTCGCGGAGCCGAACGAAAGCCGCCCGCAACACCTTCTTCAGGTCTTGCGGGCGGCTTGTTTCCTCGGCCACAGCCGGTCTAGCTCGTTGCGCCAGACTTCTTCTTGGAACGCGCGCTCTTGCGAGCTTCGATCTCTTGTGCTTTGCGCTGCTTGACCATCTCGCCGGCTTCCTTTGCGCCGACCGCAATCAGGTAGATCGCATAGCACGAAGCCAAGGCAATCAACAGCGGGCCACCGCCGTGCGCCAGGAAGCTTGCTTCGAAACCATCCGACGCCGGGTAAGCGTTATCGAGGAATGCTGCCTTGCCAGGCATACCAACGCGGACCAAACCAGCAATGCCCATGCCCAAGGCTTCCATCGGAGCCAAGAACAACAGAACACCCAGCTTGCCGACAACCAACGGCTTTTGCCACAGTTGCCACATCGCGACCCAAGATGCCCAGACCATCAGCATGGCAAGCAGCAAGGTGATCAGGCCGCCTAGGGAATCCGTACCGGTGGATTGGTCGGTCCAGCTCATTTGCAGACCGAAGAAGATCATCAAGTAGGCCAGCAGCGAACGGCTGAACTGCGAGTCAACTTGCAAGGGCGCGCCGGCGGGCGGCAGCTTGGCATCTTTCTTCTTGGCGACGGTGCGCGGCATCACGACCGCGATCACTCCACCCAACACCGAAAAGAGTGCGCCGGAAACGGCCATCAGGCCATCTGATTCCAGCCAGCCGAAAGCGGCGAGTCCATCTGCGAGTGCTAAGCGCACGGCGCCATAGGCGATCATCGCGACGGGAAGGATGACCGGCATCGTGACTCCGGTTCGCTGCACGGCGAGGAAGCCGCCGCGAATCAGGAACCAAACCGAAAAGGCCAGCAGAAGACCGTGGACGAAGTTGCCTCCGGTGTCAGCCCAAGGGCCAAGCAAACCAGCGACCGCGATGACCAAACCCATGCTGCCCCAAGCGTTTGCACTTCGAATCGGGCCAAAGGGAGGATCGTAAGGCGACGCACCGGATGCCGGAGCGGCAGCCGCGGGAGCTGCGCCAGCAGGCGCGTCGGTGGCAGGAGCTGCGGCTGGCGCAGCATCTTCGATCACCTCAAAGTCGGAGCCGAGTGAGGAAACCGGCTTGTCTTGATTCGCAGTCATGGTCGGGGGAACAGACGGGTTAAAGGGCGGCGAGCAGCTCTTCGCGCTTGGCCTTTTGCAGGGCGGCCAAGATAGCGTCGAGTTTGCCTTCGAGGACTTGCTCCAGGCTGTAGTTCTCGCCGATACGGTGGTCGGTCACGCGGTTTTGCGGCCAGTTGTAGGTACGGACCCGCTGGCTACGGTCGCCCGAGCCCACTTGCGTTTTACGCAGGTTCGAGCGCTCGGATTCGCGCTTTTCGCGTTCGATCTCGTAAAGACGGGCGCGCAGCAGCTTCAAGGCGAGTTCCTTGTTGCGAATCTGCGACTTCTCGACTTGGCATTTGACGGCGATTCCGGTGGGTTTGTGCACCACGCGGACCGCCGAGGCGACCTTGTTGACGTTTTGGCCACCGGGGCCACCCGCACGCATCGCCGTCCATTCCAGTTCGTCATCGCGCACTTCAAGGTCCACTTCTTCCGCTTCGGGCATCACCGCGACGGTTGCGGCCGAAGTGTGAATGCGTCCTTGCGTTTCGGTCGCCGGCACACGTTGCACACGATGGCCGCCAGATTCAAAGCGCATCAAACGGAAACAGTCTTCGCCGGTCAGCTTGAAGGACACTTCTTTGAAGCCCCCCATCTCGCTTTCCGACGCATCGATGATCTCGTGCTTCCAACCACACAGATCGGCGTAGCGCAAATAGATGCGCAACAAATCGCCAGCAAAGATCGCGGCTTCGTCGCCGCCCGCGCCGGCACGAATCTCGACGATGGCCGGCTTGTCGGCGTCTTCGTCGTCTTCAAGCACCCGATCGAGGATCTCCTCTTCCAACTCGGCGTACTTGCGCTCGAGTTCGGGCAACTCTTCCTGGGCCAGCTCGGCCATCTCGGGATCGTCACCGCGCACCATTTCTTGAGCCTCGGTCAGAGTCTCATGAGTGCTGAGGTATTGTTCCCAAGGTCCGAGAACCTTCTGCAAAGAGCCGAGCTCTTGCAGAATGCGCGGGAAATCCGGCTTGCCGGCTCGCTCTGGATCAGACGCGGCCTTTTCGAGCTCCGCACGGCGCTCTTCGAAGACGCGGACGCGCCCGCGAAGAATGTCGACCAAGTTCATGGACGTGAGGGCCCGCGACAAATGCCGCGGGCCAGCAACAGCTTACTTCTTGCCGTAACGCTTGTTGAAGCGATCAACGCGGCCGGATGCATCGACGAAGGTCTGCTTGCCCGTATAAAACGGATGCGAAGCGGAGCTGATTTCGACGTTGTAAACCGGGTACTCGTTGCCGTCCTCCCAAGTGACCGTTTCGTCAGTACGAACCGTCGACTTGGAGAGGAAAGAGAAACCAGCGTTGCGGTCGCGGAAGACCACAGTGCGGTAATTTTCAGGGTGAATGCCTTCTTTCATCTTTCCGATGGCGGCCGGAAATGCCGGACCGCAGATTCTACCGCTCATTTGGTTCTGAACAAGCCCTAGCTTGCTCAAGCAAGCGAGAGACGAGCTCAAGGGGCAATCCGACAACGGTGTTGTAATCGCCCTCGATCAGCTCGCACCAGCGGCCGGCAGTGCCCTGGATGGCATACGCCCCCGCCTTATCGCTCCATTCCGATCCGACCAGATAGGCCTCGCGTTCCGCGGAGGGGATCTGTCCAAAGCGAACCCGAGCTGATGTGGCTTCGGACCACATCTGGCCACCCACGGCCTGCAACAGACAGACTCCGGTCCAGACCTGATGCTCGCGCGATTCCAGCAGGCTCAACATGCGGTCTGCGTCGGCACGGTCGACGGGCTTCGGAAGAAACTCGTCGGCACACCAAACCAAGGTGTCAGAAGCCAGGACCAGCCGATCCGGCGCTTGACGAGCGCCTGAGCGCGCTTTGTATTCCGCGTGCTCCAACACTCGCGTGGCGGGGTCGGGTGAAATCCCCGGGCCGTCCTCGCCCGGATCGACCGCCGTAAAGAGATAGCCAGCCTCTCGAAGCAGCGCGAGGCGTCGCGGCGAGGTGCTGGCTAAAACGAAGTCGGTCAAGCTCGCTACTTGGTACTGGCCTTCTTCTTGCTCGCCTTCTTCGCGACCTTCTTCTTCGCCGCTTTCTTCTTCGCCGCCTTCTTCACCGGAGCTTTCTTGGCAGGCTCGGCTTGTTCAGCGGGAGCTTTTTCCGCGTTCGCCGGCGCGGCTTTGGCCTTGCTCACAGCCTTCTTCTTCGCCGCTTTCGCGGCAGGCTTCGATTCCGGTTGGGAAGGCGCGAGTTTGCCGGCCATTTTCGCCATCGCCGGGCTGAGTGGCAGCCCCAACTCGGCAGCAGCCTGAGCAAATGCCTTCTGTGCGCGCGACTTGCGTTCCTCCCACAAAGTTTGCAGAGCTTGCGCACCACGACTTTGAGGATTGCGCGGATCGGCACCCAGGTCGGCGAGCACGCGAAGCTTGACGAAGTTGGTGTAAAGACCGTCGCCCTCGAAGATCGGCTCGAGTAGCTCGCGCACCTCTGCCTCTTTCGGGTTGGCTTTCACCAATCCCAATCGGCCGAGCACACGCTTGAGGTCTTTGTCGATGGGCAGCGGTTCGTCTCGCTCCCAGGCGTCGAGGTCAAGCACCGCAGCGGAATGCAGCGGAGCCATCGTCAGTTGGTTCAACATGCGGGCCCTGCGCTCGGACGTGGCATCGTAGAGCCAGTCGAGTTCAAGGTGATTCTGCAAGCCGAATACGCGACGCAGGTATTCCTGCGCGCGCGTGGCGCGTTCTTCGGCTTCGGCGACACGGCCGGCTTTCAGAACGTCGCGGATCTCGAAATGGCGTGCGACTCGAACTTCGCTCCAGTTGCCATAGCGGTTCCGCAAAGTGCGGACCGCCTTCTCGGCGACGGAAAGCGCGGCATCTCCCTGCAAACAAAGGCAGAGCAACCGCTCAAGAGCGGTCATTTCCTCGGGCCGAGGCCCAAGCTTGAACAGATCCGCGTCGAGCTTGTCGAGGCAAGTGCGCAAATCGGCCACCTGGCGGGAGGCTGCCATCGGGCGCGATCTGCCTTACTGAGCGGCCTTCTTCTTGGCGCGGCGCTTGGCCGAACGCGAAGGGAGCTCGATCCCGCGTTCCTTCATGAAG
>JBDQJC010000026.1:0-37734 GCA_040264055.1 Planctomycetota bacterium | reverse complement strand
GGAAAGCCGAGCACAACCCGGCCTTTACCTCGGCGGCGAAATCCTCGACTGCATCGGCCGGATTGGTGGGCATAACTTCTTGTGGGCTTGGGTCACCGCCAAGCTGGCCGGAACGCAAGCAGCGCGCGCCGTGATGGCGCGCGCTGCAAGTGAGTGACGAGCCTTGCTCGTCGCCGTGTGGTTTAGAACTCGTCTTCGTCGAGCTGATCCAAGACGCCCAGACCCATGGTTTCCATGAGGTTCATCATGGTCGGCAGCGCCACCAGCATGCGGGTTGGCATGGCGCCGAGCGGCGAACGCGTCACGTTTGACACGCCGTTTGCATCGGCCAGCCAAACGCCGGTCATCGGGCGCAGGATCGACTGCATGACAATCGGTTCCGGCAGCACTTCGAAGCTGACCGGAATGTCGCCACCCATCAGGCTAAGCAGTTCGTCGCCACGATCGCGCATGAGCTTGAAGCCTTCGACGATCAAGTCGCGGTGGACGAACTCAATGCCAAATACCTGGCCAGACGGGAACTTGCGCAACCAATCTGCCGAAGGTTGGAACTCGCCCTGGGTAAGCAATCGTTCAGTGGTGGGCTGACCAAGCGACTCAAGGAAGACGAAGCGACTGCCTTCGATTTGCATCTTAAGTTTCGGTGCGCCGGCGTTCATCGCCATGGCCGACTGAATGCCGTCAAAGACTTCGGCCGGGATCACCGACAGAGCTTCTTGCAGGCCAGCTTGATTTTGCACTTGCACCCAAACATCGCCGGCTTGACCGCGGTCGAAATCGTCGACGCGCATGATGCCAGCCGACACAGGGCCGACCGAATCAAGTGCTTGCCAGACGGCCGCCAAGAAAGGTTCGGCTTCGGCCGGGACATCTTCGCCGGAAATTTGCATGCCCAAGTTCAACATGCCTTCGAGCATGTTGCCGAGCACCGCGAAATCCATGGCCATCAACTGAACCTGCACCGCGTCGTGCGGCATGGCGGCCAGCAGCTGCGGCAAGTTGACCAGTTCAAGCATGTCGCCGGCGAATAGCTCGGCACCAAAATCAGGGCCGGATAGCACCATGCGGTCTTCAAACATGGGACCGGCAATCGAGAAGGAATAGCCGACGCCATTCAACTGACTGATACCCGATTGCGCGGCCAGCTCTTCCACGCCTTCTGGAAGAGCTTCACCGGATGCGTTCTCGATGAACGCGCGATCGATCTGTTCGAGCACGATCCAAATCGCCATCAGGTCGTTGCCGGTGCGCGCCTTGGCCGCCATGTTGCGGTAAGTCGTGGTGCCGCTGAAGCCGGCGCCCTTGCGGCCGGCATCGAGCAGACCATTCAAGTAGGCGGTGTCGCCGTCGCGCATCGGGCTGGGCATAAACACGCCCTCTTCGAAGCCGGTCTGCATGCGCTGATCCATCGACTCCATTTCATCGGTGTGCATCGTGCCCACTAAGACTGTGCCGGTCTGCGACCAGGCGCCCTGACCAAACGAGCTGATCATTTTGCCGAGTTCGACGCCATTCGCGATGTTCGCTTCAAGGTCAACCGCGAAGACGATCTGACCGCCTTCGTTTTCAAGGACCGAGAAGGGAACCGCCACGTACATGCGGCTGCCGGCCAGCAGCGAAGCCAAGTCAAACCCAAGCTGAGCGGTGGCCTGGGCCATGACCATATCGAGTTGCTCGGCCATCGGTGTGACGAGCTGGGCCATCGAATCTTGCTGCATCATTTGCGACAAGATGGTTCGATCGCCTAGGCGTTGCCAAGGTTCAATCGAGACTTCGAGGGCGGCAAAAGTATCTGCCGGCAGATAGTCGACCGCTTGCGGGGCGGACTGAGCTGGGGCGAGCAGGGGAAGGAGCGCGAGGAGAGAAATCATGGGTCGGGGAAGGGGGTGCCGATTGCGCGGCAGGTCATCTACGGGCGAACGAGCGAAGGGTTAGAACTCCTCTTCATCAAGATCAGGAATCACGCCCGCATTTTGCGAATCCATCATGGCCTTGGTCGCGGCGAGTCCGCCGAACAGGAAGCTGCCAAAGCTGGAATGAGCCTCGCCTTCAATGCCGCGAGCACTGCGCTTCATGATGCTCCAGGTCGGGCGAAAGGCCTTGCTGTCGTTGGGTCGCGTCGGGCCAAGTAGGTATTCAAATCCGAACTGGTCACCGAGCTCAGCGAGCGCTTCATTCGCCATTTCCCAGGTCAGCTCAGCAAAACCCGTCGTCGCAAACGAGATCGACAAGACATCTTCGCCTGGTTGCACGTACTGCATCGCTTGATCTCGGATTGCGAGGTACTCCTCCCATTCCGCGAGCGGCTTTGTGCCCTTTGGGATGGACCCTGCGTTCAACTCAAGCCAAGCATCTTCAAGGGCAAGCGCGTTGGTCGCCCCGCCCGACGCTGCGATGAGTCCCGGGATTACCGACGTGATTTCCGTTGGCATCGATTCCCATGCAGCTTCGAGGGCTGCACGATCGCGCACCGCAAGGCGCACAGCGCCGATCTTGGTTGCCTGCATCGATTCCAGCGATGTGAAGCTCAAGACCTCGGGACCAAGTTGCGCGGCGCAGGCACGCAGCGACTCAAAAGTCTGCGCAACGATTGGCTCGTCTTCGATTTCCATTCCCAATTGAGCCATCAGCGAACTGGCCATCGTTTGAAACGATGCGACAAACTGAGTTGCGTCGACTCCTTGCAGGTAGACGGTGCCGTCGATCACAGGCAAGGACTCAAAGCGCGCGAAGGCCTTTTTCTTCTTGCCGATCGAGGCCAACATCGACGGCGCGCCGACAGGGCGTGGCAGGTAGTACGCATCGATGATCTCTGATCCGCGGATCGAGGTATTCAAAGCGAGCCCATGCTGCAGCCCCATTAACTCCGCCATCGAAACCAGCATGCTACTCATCAGGCCAGCCTGTCCGGGCTCGACTGCCTTTGCGATCGAGAACATGCTTTGCTCGTTCCAATTCCAACCGGGAATGGTCACGCGAAGTAGATCGTCGCGCGTCATCTGTGCACGATGCAATGATTTCCAGCCGGCATGCATACCCAAGCTATTTTCACCAGTGGCTGCGGCCTTGCTGAGTTGACTCAGGTACGCGGTCGCGGCTTCGGCATCGAAGGCATCTGGCGCCTGCAAGACTGTGACAAAGCCACTGCCCAACTTCTGAGCGGGCACTCCGGTGAGCTTCAGCAGGTGCGCGGGCCAATCGAATGCGGCCGCGCCAAAGTTGATCGGTTCGACCGCGAGCAACAGACCGCCCATACCAAGGCTTTCGGGGGTGATGGCAACCAGGAAGCGCGCCGATCCAAGCACCGCACGCATTTCATTTGCGGCATCCTCATTCCCAAGCGGCGCGGCAATCGCAATCGCATTCTTCAGCATGTTGCGGCCACGAAACAGCACATGCGCCGCAGTCTGCTTACGCAGCCGATCCCAAGGTTCCAAGCTCAGTTCGACCGTGATCAAACTATCGGCCGGAAAGGAATCAATAAGAGGCGCGACCGGCTCTTGAGCCGGGGCCGCACAGGCAAAGGTCAGAAGGAGGGTTGAAAGCATGGGCCAGTTGGATGCGGAACAGCCCTGCAGAATATCCGAGCCTGGTCGCGCTAGGTCGCGAGTAAGCGCGGCAAACTTCGTTCGTAACGCGCGTCGGTATCGAAGTGGCCGCCGGGAAAGAACTCGACTTCGGCAGGGATGTTGAGTTCAGTCAGACGCTTCGAAAACCGTTTAAGACCCCACTGTAGCGCGAATTCGTCGGTATGGCCGGCGTCCAACCAAAGCGTATGCAGGCCGCGTAGGGCATTTGCGTGCGGCTCGTTTTCGACCATGCGCAAGGGGTCGTGCTGCAGCCATTGCGCGAAGACTTCGGGGTAAAGTTCGCCGCTGGCCGGGTCCATCGGCAGGTCCACGCCGAGCGGGCCATCGGGGTTGGGCGAATAGCAGCTCGCCATGGCCAGGCACTCGATGCCGGCGTGTTCGGCGTGGCCCAGCTGCAGCTTGGGCAGAGCCTCGAGGAATGCCGCCGGGCCGCCGTGCTTTTCCCAGCAGGTCAGGGCATCGGCGAAACCGCGAAAATGGCTCATATCAAAGCCCATGTCGCCGCAATGCGAAGCGGCGGCGTCGAAAAAGCCGGGGCGTTGCATGACCAAACGCAGTGCGCCGTAACCCCCGCTCGATTTTCCCGCGACCACGCGCTGGCCCTCGCCGCCGCAGCTGTGCGCGGATTCGACCGCAGGCACGAGCTCGTCGATCAAGAAATCTTCGTAGCGGCCGGTTCCCGGCGAGTTCATGTATTGCGATCCGCCCAAGCGCGTTTCGCAAGATGGCCACAGGTAGACCGCCGGCGGAATCGAACCGTTTGCCATACAACGAGCAAATCGCTCAGGCAGAGTTTCGGCCCACATGGACGTCTTGGAAATCACCTTGTGGTTGAATCCGGTGTACCCCACCAAAACCACCACCAGCGGCAGGCCGGCGCCGCCGCCCGCCGGCAGCAAGATCGGGTGGGAACGCCGCACGGGATCGCCGAGCGCATTGCCTTCGAGCACCTTGCTCGTGAAGGTGAAGGTGCTCAGCGTGGCACCGCCCGCAAGTTCTCGCCGGTAATCGAACTCCATCCGCAAAGGATAACTTGAACCGACTCCCCTTCCCTTCTTAGGCTGCTCGCATGTCGGTCCTTGCCATCGTGCGCGCTCCCCTCGCCCCCGCCCTACTCGGTTTGGTCGCCGCGCTGGGTTCTTGCGCGACCACGCAACAAGAAACTGCGGCGCTCGATGAATACACGCTCGAGCTGCAGCCGGGTGAATTGGGCTTGGTGCCGCTGCCGCACGGGTCGGATTGGCCGGATTTCTCGATCGGTTGGCCGATTCGCGAACACATGATCGACGCGACCGACGCTTCTTTGGCGTACTTGTCGAAGCCAAGCTCGAAGGGCTACTTCCCTTATGGGCCGGTCGACCACGACCGCATGGTGCGCTCGCTGGAACGCTTCCGCGGGCTGCTGGAAAGTAGCGAGTCCGGCGAGGCGTTCTTGGAATCGCTGCGCGACGAGTTTGAAGTTTGGGTCGCGCGCGGGCGCTCGAACACGGGCGATGTCTTGTTTACCGGTTACGGAACGCCGATCTACAAGGGATCGCGTACGCAAACAGCGATGTACAAATACCCGCTGTACAAGCTGCCGGATGACCTCGTCAAAGGCGATGGCGGTGAGATTCTTGGCCGCCGCACTGCTTCGGGTGATTTGGTGCCCTACTACACCCACCGCGAACTGGTGGAAGGCAACCACCTCGATGGTCAGGAACTCGTTTGGCTCAGCGATGCCTTCGATACCTACACCGCGCAGGTCCAGGGATCAGCGATGATCGATTTGCAAGATGGCACCCGGCTCGAAATCGGCTACGCCGGCAAGAATGGCTACGACTACAAGTCGATCGGTGGGTTCTTGATCGAGGAAGGCTCGCTGCAAAAGTCCGAGCTGTCGCTGGCGCGGCTGCGCCGCTACTTCCGCGAAAATCCGTCTGAGATTCAGCGCGTCCTGCCGCAGAACCCGAGTTTTGTGTTCTTTCAAGAAACCCCGGGTGGCCCCTATGGCTGTTTAGGCCAGCCGGTGACCGAAATGCGTTCGGTCGCCACCGATAAGGATGTCTTCCCGCGCGCCGGTTTGATGTTCGTCGAAGTGCGCTTGCCCGATTTCGATTCGACCGGTGGCTTGGTGCAACGCCCCGAGCGTTTCTTCGCTTTCGATCAGGACCGCGGCGGCGCAATTCGATCCGCCGGGCGCTGCGATGTCTGGATGGGTCTGGGCGATGATGCGATGGAACGCGCCGGCCATGTGATGTCGCGCGGCCGGATGTACTACTTGTTCTTGAAGGAGTAGTGGTACTCATTCGCTCGAAGTTCACGACCACGCATAGCTAGGCTGAACTGCCGCTGTGATCGAACTTCGCAGACTTGCGGATATGGGCAAATTTCCTTATACCCAAGAGATGCAAATCAAAACTTCCCCCCATTTGTTCTTTTCAACGATTGCCCTCTTTCTCATTCCGAGTTGTGCCACTATTGTCAGCGGAACTTCGCAAGCCGTGACCATCGACAGCAATGTGCCGGGTGCCGATGTGATGATTGAGGGGAATCTTGTTGGAGTGACCCCTTATTCGGGAAAGATCAAGCGACAAAGAGAGGCGGTTGCGATCGTGTCCGCTGACGGTCATGTTTCTCAGTCCATTGCTCTCACTTCTTCTTACAATCCCGTCGCAATCCTGAGCATCCTTTGGGATTGGTCTACGACGGACTTCTTAACAGGAGCGATCTGGGAGTACGCACCGAACTCCTATTACGTGAACCTGAAACAAGCTGGAACTGCTGACGCGAGCTTCAAGAATGAATCGAGCCTGAAAGCGTTTGCCATGACCTATTATCCGGAGTTGATGATTGACTTAGCAGCCGGCGGGGGTCCCCGCCTAAGCTCGCTCCGCGCAGAGTTCGTACCTTATATTTCGGAAGCTCAGCTTTTGACTGAGATCAAGCGACTCGATACTGAAAGTGCTGTTCGATTCGGTGAGGAGTTGGCTGCCTTTATTGTGGCAACTGACTAAATTTCATCCGGGCACTCGCGCTCGTGTTCGCACTCCTTGCGCTCTTGCAGTTCCCTCAGGCCATCCCGCATGAGGGAATCCCTCACTTCGATTCCGTACATCTCGCCTTTGCGGAGGAGCATTCGACTGCCGTGATCTCGGGGTTCGGGCACGTATTCGTATGCCTCCCCCAGGGCCCGGTAGAGTCTGCAATCGATCTTCTAAACGCTCCCGCTCTAAATTTCGGGGCGGATATCGGCATTTTGGGCAAGGGTATGTGGGTGGGTGAGTTTAAGGTCCAAACTACCCACCAATTACTTCGCAAGAATGCGTTATTCGAAGATCGTACCGTGCAATTCTTCGAGCTTCCGACAACCAAAGAAAGTAGAGAAGCACTTCGACTCGGTCTTGTGTCAAGACTGGGCAAGGAGTACAGGTATGATTTTTTTCGTCGGAATTGCGGCCATTACATTTTCGCCTGGCTCAGTGGGTTGGACTTTCTTGAACCCTCGCTTCTTTACTTCACTCCGCGTGAGGCCGTTTCTCAGATCCTCTTAGGGATGCCACCGGTCGCAATGCGAACGTTCCACTCGGGGACAAGCTTGATCACTCAATACCTAAGAAATGAGACCGGTATTCGATACGCTCCTCGACTCTCAAACGAACAATTGGAGGACTTTGCATCTTCGGACCTCGCACTTCGCCTCTTGATTCTCCGCCTGCGAATGAACCACGTCGAAGCAGACGAGTTTGAGAGTATCCGCCATCAACTTACAGAAGCATTGCGATCACCAAGCGGAAGCGAGGCCGCGGAGAGGCTTGTTCGATTCGAAATGGGCCTTTTTTCTCCTTCGCAAGCCACGTGGCTCAGAATGCAAGAGGGTCCCGCGATTCAGATCGGCTCCGTTTTTTCTGCTGGCTCACAAACGAGCGGCACTCACTTTCGTCTCGAAGCTGGGATCCGTGATTGGCATTCGCAACCTCGTGATTACAGGACGTTACGTTCAACTCATTTTCTTGCCACCGAACTAATGCATCTTGATAATTCGGTCCAGGGCACGTTCACACTTGCGGAACTTGAAACCGAGAGAGCGGTAAACCACCTGCATGGAGAAATCTCGAATGGGCTCGCCCTGAGTTATTCCGGATTGCCCAACCCGACGGGCGTTCGAGGCCTACAGACCTCAGCTTGGATCGGCCCAAGCTTCGAGTTCGAAGGGTTCTGGATCGGCGCCAGACTCACGGGTTCCCTTTCCGAAATTCAGGATCGAGCCCAAGTTCAAATTGGCCCTGGCATGACGACCCATTTTAGTTTCCACCGGCTCAGCCTTGCAGGGACCGTCTCATCAAACTCACATTCTGGATTTGGGTGGTCATCAGAAGCGATCTTCGACCTTGATTCCTATGTCTCGGTCAAAGTGGAAATAGTTTCAGACCCCGAACTCCCTAGTCTGATTACGGCAGGAATTCAGGCGCGTTTCTAGTCCGGCGAACCGCTAAGCAAGGAAGTTATTTCTCGAATTGCAGCGGATGAACTGAACTCGAACAGACCTTCAATCGTGCACGGCGTGAATGGCTGGCCGAGAGAGATGGTCAGAATGTGCTCACCCTTTCATGTCGCGCGGCCGGATGTACTACTTGTTCTTGAAGGAGTAGGATCCAGGATTCGCTGAATCGACCGGTTGGGTTCAGAAAAGTTGTCACCTTGAGCGGGGCTCCCCGTCTTCTTTACGAGGGCCAAGCGCTCATTGACAACTCAAATCCCCGAGCCTTCGCCTTCGGGTGACCACCAGGCCCATGACATGGTCTCGGTCGTGCGTAGCGCGATCGGCGGGCCTTCGGGGGTCAACAGAATCGCGCCGCCAATCCCGTCGTAGCGGTCGCGCACTCGTTCCAGCTGGGAATACAAAGCCGCTTCCGGCTTCATGCCATCGCGCAGGGCTTCGGCTACTTGCCCGGCAAAACAGGCTCGAATAAAGGACTCGCCTTCGCCAGTTGCCGAAATCGCGCAGGTTTCGTCGGCGTAGGTGCCGGCACCCACCAAGGGCGAATCGCCCACCCGCCCGGCGGGCTTGCCCATGGTTCCTCCGGTCGAGGTCCCGGCCGCCATATTGCCCTCGGCGTCGCGGCAAACCGCGCCCACGGTTCCACCCGCGAAATTGCCCGAGCCACCGTTTTCGACCACCTCGCGCCAGGTCTTGCGCACCGCTTCGGTGATCAAACGGCTCTCTGGAATCATCGAAAACCCGTGGTGGCGGGCCCATTCCTCTGCCGGCGGGCCGACTAACAAGACTTCTTTCTCAGAAAGCAGGCGCTGAGCGATCCGAATGGGGTGAGGAAAGGCCCCCAAACAGGCCAGGCCGCCCGCCTGCATGGTCTTGCCGTCCATAATCGCGACATCCAGCGAAACACGGCCATCTCGAGTCAGTGCGCAGCCGACTCCGGCGTTGTACTGCGGCAGGTCTTCCAGCACCTCGACTGCAGCACAAACTGCCTCAACAGAGCTGCCGCCGTCGGCCAATACTGCTCCACCTGCGCGCACTGCTTGCAAGCAACCGCCTTCATGGGCAGCACGCGAAGCGGCAGGCACATCACCCGCACCGCCATGAACCAGGATCATCGGAACAGTCACTATGCGGGATTCTACCCGCGGTCATGGACTCAGACCGGGCAGACTCCTACCCTCGATTTGGGCCGCGTTCCCACTCCCCCGTGTCCGTCCGCATCACCGATACTCTCGTCGCTCCGGCGCTGCGACTCGACAAAGGCGAAGGCCTAGCCGAGGCCCTGCGTTGCCTGCGTGAATTTGACCCTCGGGTCTTCCTGATCTTTGGCGGAGACGCTGAAGACGTCTCGTGGCTGCATGAGATCCTCGAAGAACAAGCGGGGCATCCGATCTTGTTCGCAGCCGACCTCGAACGGGGTGCCGGTCAACAGTTTGAGGGGCTCACTCCCCTCCCCGATGCTTGGGCCTTGGGCATTTTGGGTGCCGAGGCTTGCTATGACGCCGGCCACCGCACCGCTGCAGAAGCGGCGCAAGCGGGGGTCCGCTGGATCTACGCGCCCGTGCTCGACCTGCACCGTCTTGGCGAAGACGCGATCAGTTCACCGATCGTCGGCAACCGCGCATTCGGCCCCGAGTTGCAGCGCGTGATCGAATGCGGCGGCGCCTTCATTCAAGGCATTCTCGATGCTGGCGGCATCCCATGCGCCAAGCACTTCCCGGGCCATGGCGCCTGCAGCCAAGATAGTCACACCGAGGCCGCGGTCGCCTTCGACGACATCGCCGTGCACCTCGAGCCCTACCGTGCGCTCGCCAAGAACTGCCCGTCGATCATGGCTGGACACATCGAATTCCCGATGGTCGATGAAGAGGGCTTGCCAGCGACGCGCTCGAAGAAGCTGATGGACATTCTGCGCAATGACATCGGCTACGACGGTTGTGTGGTCACCGATGCGCTCAATATGGCTGGCTTCGGAAGCGAGCCCGTCGAAGAGCTCGCCGTGCAGTCGATTCACGCCGGTTGCGATTTGATGCTCTACCCGGACGACCCCGTCGCGCTCGCGGTCGGCCTGCGCGATGCTCTGAATCGCGGCGACCTCGATGAATCGCGCGTGCGCGAAGCCTCGGCCCGCGTCGAGAAGCTGATTCGGCATGCGCTCGACACCGATCCGGTTGCGCCGAAGCCGCTGGTGCTCGGCGGATCGCTGAAATCCTTGCTGCGTCCGCTCCCGGGTGGCGCGCACGGCCGAAGCCACCCGCGCCCCGACATCGCCATCAACCTGGCGTCCACGCCGGATGCCGTCGCCTTCTTGGAAGAGTTCGGCGTCGCCGTGGTCAAGCCGGATGATCCTGTTCCCTCGCAGCTGCCCCGCGCCATCTTGGTGCTTTGCGGCGCTCGCGAAGGACATGGTTTGCCCAACTTGCCCGGTCCCTGGCTGGAGGCGCTGCACCACGAGCACCCAGTGATTTATGTCGCCGGCTCGCCCGATGCGGTGCACGTCGCCCCCGCCAGCGCGCGCGGCTGGTTTGTGCCTGGCATGTCGCCGGCATTGTTGACGCTGCTACTCCAGGAAGGAGCCGAGTAGCCTCGTGTTCCACTGGCTGGACTGGGTCGCGATTGGCGCATACGTCGCTTTCGCGCTCGGGGTCGGCACGCTCATGGCGAAGCGTGCCTCGCGTTCCACCAAGGATTTCTACCTCGCCGGGCGTTCGCTGCCTTGGTGGGTGGCAGGCACCTCGATCGTCGCGACCAGCTTCGCCGCCGATACTCCACTGGTCGTGACCGGCTGGGTGCGCAGTGCCGGCATCTCGCAAAACTGGCTGTGGTGGGGCATGGCGAGCGGCGGGGCGCTTTCGATTATCGTGCTGGCCGCTTGGTGGCGTCGACTCGAAGTCACCACCGACGCAGAGATCATCGAGCATCGTTACGGCGGCCGGCAAGCCAAAGCGCTTCGAGGCTTCCTGGGCGCCTACCACGCGCTGGTCACCAACACGATTGTGCTGACCTGGGTTTTGGTCGCCATGAAGAAGGTGATTCGTGTCGTGCTCGATCTGCCGGATGACAGTTACGACTTCGCGATCGTCGGCGGCGGCCTGGTCCTGGCGCTGAGCTATTCCTTCCTGTCGGGTTTCTGGGGAGTTGTCATTACCGACTTCTTCCAGTTCTTCTTGGCCCTGTTTGGCGCGTTGTTGCTGGCCTACAACGCTTCCGAAGCACTTGGGGGCATGGAAGCCGCACGCGAAGCGTTTGCGGCGCTTGACGAGAACCTCACCGCGCTGCTTCCGTCGCAAAAGACCGACGCGAGCGGCAATCCGCTTGGTTGGTTCCATGCCGCCGCTTGGACCGGCAGCGGCTTCGGTGCCTTCCTGATCTTTGTGGGCATCCAAGGATGGTTGAACAAGAATGCCGATGGCGGCGGCCCCGCGGTGCAGCGCTACTCCTCTTGTAAGGACGAGCACCACGCGCGCGCGGCGGCTCTTTGGTACCACATTGCGCACTACGCGCTGCGTCCGTGGCCTTGGATCTTCGTCGCTTTGGCTTCGCTGGTGCTGGTCGACCCTGCGCTGCTGCCGCAGGTTGATGGCTCCCCGGACCATGAAGCGGCCTATCCCTACATGATGGCCAACTATCTTGGCCCAGGATTGTTCGGCCTGATGTGCGCGAGCTTCCTGGCGGCCTTCATGAGCACGCTGGATACGCACTTCAATCTGGCCTCGGCCTACTTGGTCAACGATTGCTACCGCCGCTTCTTGGCGCCCGATCGCAAGCCTCGTCACTACGTCTGGGTAGGCCGGTACCTGGAGATCGTCATCGGAATCATGGCCGCTTCCTTGGCGCTAATTGCTGGAAGCATCGCCGATCTATTCACTTTCTCTTTGTCACTCATCGGCGGCCTTGGGCCCGCCATGCTGCTGCGCTGGTTCTGGTCGCGCGCCAATGCTTGGACAGAGATCAGTGCCATGGTCACTTCGACCACCGTCACCGTCGCGATCACGCTGTACAAGAAAAGCTACACCGCGGCAGGTCTCGATGCCCCCGATTGGACCGCCTACCCACTGAGCTATGGCCTGACGATCGCTTGCGCGGTTGTCGTCATGATCACGGTCACCTTGTTGACCCAGCCGGTTTCGGACGAGCGCTTGAAGGAGTTCTACGCCAAAGTCCGACCAGTCGGCGCTTGGAAACGCATTGCTGCGGCTGCTCGGGCCGAGAATCCAGGCCTCGATACTGGCGCGCGCGGCCAAGGTCTTGCCGTGATCATCGGCTGGATCGGCGGCGCGGCACTGATCTACGGCCTTGTCTTCCTGCCTGGGCGCTGGATGCTCGGCGACCCCTGGGGCCCCAGCCTGGCGGTCGCAGCGGGCGGAGCCATCGCTCTCAAATGGGCTTGGCGCCGCGCTGTCGCCTGATTTGCTGGCGGCCCCGCGCCCCGCGCGTAAGCTCTTGAAGATCCTGCCTTCCCGCCCCAAAGCGAAGGTAGACAGTTCTTACTGCTAGAATCTCAACACGATGTCATTCCAACAAACACGAAGCGGCGCGGGCACCTTTGAGGGTGCGCCCGGCCAAGTTGCGGTCGCGCAAGAAGTTGTCCCTGTACGTCTTGCCTTCCTAAGAAAGGTCTATTCGCTGTTTGGCGCTGCGATTGCTGTCTGGATGGGAACCGCAGCCGTCATTGCATCCAATGACGCCTGGGCAGAATCCGTCCTAAGCGTCTTCGCTGGGAACCCGCTGGGCCTGCTCGTGCTCATCATTGGCGGCTTCATCTTGCTTCGCATGACAGCAAAGAGCTTCCCGATGAACCTCGTCGGCCTCGGCATCTTTGCCGTGCTGTACGGAGCCTGGACCGGCCCCATTGTTTGGGTCTACGCGCAGGCTTTCGGCGGCTACCTCATTGTGGCCAAAGCCTTCATCTTGACCTTGAGCGTGTTTGGCGGGCTCACTGGCTACGTCCTCCTGACCAAGCGCGACTTTAGCTTCATGCGTGGTGGTCTGATGATCGCTCTTGGTCTTGCCTTCGGCATGATCATCCTGAGCGTCTTCTTTGGCGTCGGCGAGACCCTTGTGGCCAGCACGGGCTTCGCGGCCGCGATGGTTCTGCTGATGGCGGGCTTCACGCTGTACGACACTTCGAACATTGTGCGGCATTACCCGTCCAATATGGCTGCAAGCGCTGCCGCAGCGATCTTCGCTGACTTCGTCCTGATGTTCCTCTGGATCCTGCGGGCTCTCGGCGCAAGCCGTGACTAGTTAGCGATTCCAAACGCAAAGACGGGTGGCAAGCTTCGGCCTGCCACCCGTCTTCTCTTGGGCTCGACTGGACTCGTCGATCATCGATAGAACGGCAAACGCTTGGCGCCAATGCCGAGCACCTTCAAGCGCAGCGCTGGGTCGCCGGGCTTGTCATCGAGTTCGATCTCGAAACCGTCGAGGGCTGAACCATGCTCGGTGATGGTCGTCCCGAATACAGCATGCGAGGCTAAGCGCCGCACGATCAGCACATCGTGCTTACTGTTGAGCGGAAAGCCGGGCGCTCTTGCCAAGAAGATTTGCGTGTCGGGCTCGCCAATGATGTTGATCGTTGCACCACCTTGGGGACCTTCGAAGCGAAACTCAAGGTCATGCCCAATCACAGCCGTCTGCACATCGGTGAGAAAGTCGTAGGGACCCTCATAACCGAGATCGCCAGCAGTCGTCGAGTAGTTGTGCGTGATCGTGTCCGCGCTGTGCAGGACATAGTCAATCACAACCGGGTTCTGCGCAGTCACCGAAATCCCATCGACGATGTGACCCCACTCCGAACTCAGTACCTGGCGGCGCAGCTCGATCCCGGGGTAAGCATCATCAGCCGAAACGGTCATCCAAGCATTCTCACCGAGTAAATCGTAGCTCTCGAGTCGACCCTCGGTCTCGGCCTGATCGACGCCGTCGATCACCACCGTGTTGTGCGCCAAGGTACGGGTGTAATAACCATCACTCTCGGGAGTGCCGTAGCCAATCGCACCAGACTCCATCAAGATCGGCTTGCCCTTATGCCAGACGCTCAGCCCCAACTTATCGTAATGGCCATGAAAGCCACCGTGTGCGCCGTAATCGACGGTCGCGGTCGTGCGGTCCGCCTTGGGTCCGCTGCGCAAAACGGCCACGCCTGCGTCTTCGAAGTTCGTCCCGGGGTAATCCAGTGAATCTTGGAATGGCAGGTCGGCAACACCATAGATCACCGATTCATAGGATTGGCCACGCCCGTACTCATTCAAGGGGCCGCAGAAATCTGCCCGCGGCCAGAATGGAATCGCCTGCTCATAATCATTGCGCAGGTTGTTCGCAAATGTCTGGAGTGATCCATCGTTGAGCATCGCCAAGGAACCATCGGGGAAGGATGCCCGAAGCGGCATGTGCAGCATGGATTCAACACGCGTGACATCCAGGTCGAAGCCGATACGTTCCATGGCCTGCAACATCGGCAGCATCGCGCGAAAGGTATAGAAGTGATAGCCGAAGCTGCCTTCATACCAGAGCCCATCGCTGTCGATGCCAAGTAGAGCCTGCTCCTGAATGCCGGTTGGCCCGCGCACCACGCGACTTGCCATGGGCGCGTCGCCCAATGTCAGCGCCGTGAGGAACATCGCACTGTTGTGCCAGTTCTGAATGTTGCTGATGCCAAGGTCATTGCCTTCGACAACATGCATCGCCAGACGCAAAACGTTCTCTTCGATCTGCTGACTCTCGACCTTGCTCAGCATCCCTGAGCCGCGCAAGAGATCGTAGGCGCGCACCAAATTGATCAACCAAATCGCTTCATCGAGCGTCTGGCCAAAGGCTTTGCCGCCGCGCGCGTAGTACTGCCCCGATTCATCGTGCAGTGGGTAGCCGGGATACTTCTGCGAGTAGCCCAACAAGATGTCGCGCACGCGCCCGGCGTAGCTTGGATCACCACTGAGAGCGAACGCCAGCGCCTGGATCCAAGCTTGGTGTCCCGCTTCCAGGTGCAAAAAGGTCGCAAGCGCCGAATCGAATTCCTCGCCCGTCCAGATCTTCTCATCGACCGGGCAGCGATGCTGGTGCAGCGTCACCATCTCGAGGAAGACGCCATGGTCGGGACAGCGATAACCATTGGTCCAAGTCCCGCCATTGTCGGGGATGTACAAAGGGCCAGCCGCTTGCTCGTCTGCTTCGACGATGAGATTGTCGAGCACGCGTTGCGCTCGCGATTCCAACAGCCAACGCTTGCGTATTTCGCGTCGGTTATCCGGAGTGAGCGCGAGCAATGACTCGTTCGGCAAGTCAATCGGCTCAATGACCTCGACCAAGACTGAATCGAGCTCATGGTTTGCCGAATCGAGGTGCCGGATTTCGACTTGCCCGAGATGCAGCGGCTGACCGCTCCGCAGCAAGCGATAGGAGTAGCGGTTCTCCCCCGCCTTCATGCGAATCGGGCCTTCGACGAGCCCGTTCTGCCGGAAATACAGACTTCCGACGGCCTGTTCAGGATGAGCCACAAGGACCTCGAGGTGATCTTCGATCTGTTCGATGTGAACGATCGTGCCAGACTGAGCCAAGGCCGGCGCAGCAAGGAGAAAGAGGGAGAGGAAGTGGTAGCCCAGACCCATGGTGGATCGTGCTTAAGTGGGGAGGATTGGAGGGAAGCCACGACGCACAACGCCTGGATTCAACTCCGCCATTGTAGTCGACTTTTGCAAATCCGAACTCCCTCGACCTCCATATGGATCAAGCGCTCTGTCGCTTTATGAAACAAGCGGCTGAGTCAGGAATGACCCAGCCGCATAGAAGTGCCGTTTGGGGGGTGCGAAGCTAGATGCCTGGTCGTGAATCGAAGCTCAATCGCCGCAAATCCACCGCGCCAGGACGCTGGATTTCCAATTTGGGCTCCCATCCTTGCGTATCCAAATCAACCTGGAAGCCACCGCTTGGCGATCCTTCCGTGAACCCCGCAGCGAAGGTCGCGTGATCCCCTGTTCTGCGCACAATCAAGACGGGGTGCGTCGAGCCGATCGGAGCACCTGGAGCTTCGGCCAAAAACACGGTTGTGCCCGGTGCGCCAATCACCTTGATCCGGCTCGTCGTGCCCTCAAAGGTGAAGTTGACTTCGATATCGCCATCCGTCGCCGCCGACTGGACGTTGCGAAGAAAGCCGTAGGCTCCGCCGAAGCCGGTCGAGCCCCCAGTCAGGCTAAGGTTGGTGGTCACGGATCCGTTGCCGTGCAGAACATAGTCAAAGGTGTGCTGGGCTGTGCCCGTGACCTCAAACATGTCCGCGGCGTGACCTTCTTCGGTCACATGGACCAAGCGTCGCATCGTGACGCCGGGGTAAGTGCCCTCCACTTTCGCGCTGATCGTCGAACCCGCTTGCGTATCGAAGTAGGCCGCGGTCCCGCCAGCTTCCGCTTGGTTGATGCCGTCGACAACGACGGTGCTATGCGCAAGCGTACTGCGGAAGAATTCCTCGGAAACCGCCTGTCCATAGCCATCGGCTCCTGCCTCGCGAATCGCAAGGCTGCCCTGCATCCAAAGCGTCAGGCCGAGCTTGTCATAGTGCCCGTGATAGCCGCCATGGTCGCCATAATCCACCAAGGCCATGGTCCGCCGATCGACCGGACCGGAGCGCAAAGCCGCCAAACCAGTGGCGTCGAAATTCGCGCTCTCCACATCGCTCCAGCCTTCGTTGCGAATCTGTTTCGGGCCCCACAAGACGGCGGCAAGACTACTTCCTCGACCAAATACGGCGAGCGGATCATCGATGCGCGGTTCGTTCGGGAACAGCGCCAGAGCCTGTTCGTACTCGTCCCGGAGAGTGCGCTCAAAATTCTCCCGCGCACCATCATTGAGGCTCGGCAAACTGTAGTCCGGCTGAATCAGGTCCCAAGCCGAGGTGAACATCGCCTGCAGCGGTGCGTAGTCAATCTGGACGCCGACACGACGCGCAGCATGCACCATCGGCAGCATGCCGCGCGCTGCGAAGAAGTGGTAGCCAATCGATCCCTCGTGCCAAAGCCCATCCGGTCGGATGCCCTGGGAAAGCTGGGCCGTCATTCCAGTTGGACCGAAGCTCGCCTCGTGCGCAGCTTGTAAGTTCCCGGACTGGATTCCAGCAAGGAACAGCGCTGTGTTGTGCCAGCACTGGATGTTGTAGATCCCGATGTTGTTGCGTTCGATGACCGCAATCGCCGGGTCGAAGAGCTGGGTCTTCAACGCTCGGTCTTCATGCGCGTCAATCAACCCAGAGCCACGCAGCAAATCGCGCGCGCGGACCAGATCGATCAACCACTGCGCTTCCTCAAGCGTTTGACTGAACGCTTTGCCCGCATCCTTGCGCGTTGTCCCAAACCGGTCGTGCAACTCATAGCGCGGATAGAGGTGAGCGTAAGTAAGCAGGATTTCCTCGGCACGCTTTGCATAGTCGAGATTCCTGGTCAGCTGATACATCAGCCCCATCTCAAAAGCCTGAATGCCGAGTGCTTTGTGGCGATAGGTCGTAATCGCTTCGTCATACGGGCTGCCCTTGAACTCTTTGCCCGTGCTCGGCGAACGATGCGTATGGAAATCGATCATCTCCAAACGCACGTGGGTATCCGGGCAACGGTAAAGCTGTGGCCACTCGCCCCCCGTCTTCGGAACCAAGAGTCGGTTGCCGAGGCGCCGGTCGTTGCGCGACTTCAACTGGTTCAATGCGCGACCGATGCGAGCGTCAAGCCTCCAGTTCTTGGCCAGGACAAGCAGCTCCGTCGTGCTCAGCGTCAGGCTCGGCTCGTCCGCGGGAAGACGCAAGGGATCAATCACCGACGCGAGTTCGCTGTCCAGCAAATCGCCACTCCGTGGGTCAACCAGCTCGAGGCTCAAGTTGCGCCGTTGCAGTGGATCACCATGGGCCGCAATCGAATAGCGATGCCGATGCTCGCGCCCAGCCGGAATGCGTACCTGCTCCAGGTCGCTGCCATCGAGAATTCGCAGCGTGGCAAGCTCCAGACCCTTGTGATCGACAAGGATCTCAAGCTCAGCGCCATCTTGACCTAGGACATGGATCTCGCTCTTTGCTTGCGCCGCAACGCTCGGACTGGCGGCGAAGGCAAGGAATGCCGTCGTGATGAGGGGGGTCTTCATGCTCAGCAAACCGGAATAAGCGCCGGTTCACTACCTTTCGGACTGCCCAGCACACGGCTGAATAGATTTGAAATCTCCTATCTACGGCAGGTATTTCAAGGGCATAAGCGCTTGTGATCGCGTTTTTCGCAAACGAGCCCCTGCGAAGCAGTTAGGAACGCGCTTATTGCAAACTGATCGTGACCGGGACCCCCGTCTCCGGTTCTTCCAAGGTCAGTTCTCGTGAGTTCGGCACATGGGAGATGCTCATTCCTTGGGGCAAGCCCGTTCCCTCAGTCGCGACGACCGCGAAGACGGTGTTTTGGGTCGTGCGGCGCAGAACCAGCACAGGGTGTTTGCGGTTGCTTGGGAAACCAATCGCCTCGCCCAAAAACACGGTCGTGCCCGGGGCGCCCAGCACGCGCACCGTGCGCGTTCCACCGGCGGTCTGAATGATCACTTCAAAGTCCTGATCCGTTTCCGCCGTCTGCATGTTCTTCAAGAAGGCATAGGCACCGCCGTAGCCCAAGTCATTCGGCGTGTTCGTCAACGCCAAGTCGGTCGTCGCTAAGCCCTCGAAGTGCAGGACGTAATCGTAAGTGTGCGTCGCACTTCCTGTGACTTCGAACATGTCGACGATGCGTTGGTTCGCGGTCGTCAAGGTCAAGCGCTGCAGCGTGCTGCCGGGATACGCCTCGGTAGTGCGTACTTCCAGCAAAGTCGAGCCGCTTGCTTTCGTGAAGCGCACGAGATCCGCCGCATCGGCCATCGCATCCTGGTCTAAGCCGTCGCGCAGCACGGTGCTGTGCGCCAGGGTGCGTTGGTACCAACCCTTGTACCAAGGGTCTTTGTATCCAATGTGGCCGCCTTCGCGGATCAAGGGCACCCCGCCGATCCACGTCGTGAGACCCAGCTTGTCGTAGTGACCGTGATCCCCGCCGTGCGGGCCGTAGTCGACCAAAGCCATCGTCTGCGTGACCAAGGGCCCGGATCGCAATGCCGCGATCCCGCTCGTGAGAAGGTTGATAGAATCGGGCTCTTTCCAGCCACCCGCAGGCACATCACTGAGCCCATAGATAATTCCTTCGACCGTGTTGCCGCGGCCATAGTTAATCAACGGCGCAGCGACATCCTTGTCATTGAACAAGGCCACCGCCATCTCGTAGATGTCTTTGACGTTGGTCGCGAGCGACTTGTAAGCCGTGTCGTTCAGCAACGGGAATGACCCGTCTGGCTGAATCAACTTGATCGGGGCGAGCATCATTTCGCGGAGCGGAGCTCCGTCGGCAGCAATTCCTGCGCGGCGCATCGCCAGCATCATCGGCAACATGCCGCGTACCGCGAAGAAGTGATACCCGAAGGATCCTTCCGCCCACATGAACTCCGACTCTTGCGCGTAGTTCAGCTGATCGAGCAGGCCGAATTCGCCGTGTATTGCTTCCCGGGCGGCTTCGTAGTCGTGATTCAGCATCGCGGCAAGGAACACCGCGGAGTTGTGCCAGCACTGAATGTTGTGATAGTTCCACGCCTCGCGCTTGCTACGTAGCAAGTCCAACGAAGGCTGAAGGAGTTGCTCGGCAACCTTGGTCTGCTCGGTCGAGCTCAAGGTGCCCGATCCTCGAATCAAATCGGTCGCGCGGGCGATATGAATCAACCAGCGCGCTTCATCCAGCGACTGGCTCAGAACGCGCGCCGTTTGACGCGAGTTCGTGCGCCCTTTCTTGTCGTTCAGCGTGTAGCCAAGGTAAGCGTCGGCATAGCTCGTCAGAATGTCCGCGGTCCGTTGCGCATAGGCTGTGTCTCCAGACAGCAAATAAGCAACACCCATCTCGAAAGCTTCTTCCGAGAGCTCACGGTGCAAGATGCTGTTGTAGGCACCCAGAATCTGGTTGTAGAGCTCCGGCGCGGTGTTGGATGGGCCATAAACGTGACCATCGACCGGGCATTCGTGATGGGCCGGGTCGATGGTGGTCAATGCGTCGCCGTGATCTGGGCAGCGATAACCGTTGCCGTCTTCCCCCTTCGTGGTTGGCACAAAAAGGGTCTCGGCAAGGCGTGCATCTGCCCGATCAAAGAGGTCGCCGATGACGCGCTTGGCGCGACCAGGCGCGACGATGCGGCTTTGCAGACTCGTCTGGTCGGTCTGGTTCAGCGCCAACATCGAGTGCGGCGGAAGATCCAGTGGCTCAATCACCGAAGCCTCTTGCATCGCGAGCAACGCTCCCGAAGCGTCGAACGCTTCGATGGTCATGGCTCGCTCCGTGAGGGCCGCGCCACGGCGCGGAATGCGGAAGTCATGCGAACTCGATCCCGCGTTGCTCACCAGCACCGATTCGCTTTGGTCGCCTTCCGTGACCACCAAAGTGACTTCTCCGTCCCCTGCGACATCCAGCGTCAGCTTGAGCTTGCCTCCGTCTTGCTCCCAATCCGCAATGCTCGCCGTCGAGTTGCTGGCTCCGCCGCCACCGCCTTCGGTTTCGCCGCCGCCGTTCCCATCGCCGGTGCCGCCTCCGCCGCTGCCACTCTCTCCTTCACCCTCAAGAGAGCCGCCGCCGCCGGTACCGCTTCCATGCGAACCGCCGCCGGACCCGCCAGCGCCTTCTCCTTCGCCGTCACCGGATCCCACTCCTTCGCCTTCGCTCGGTTCATCCCCTTCGCCAGCTCGGAACTCGTCCTCAAACGAACCCCCGCCCGAGCTCTCTGGTTCACGCTCGCGTGGATCGAGCACCCCTGGGTCGATTTCCAGATCCGGTTTGCCCGAATCCGGTGGGCTACCAGATTCTTGGCCGCCCTTCGCACCAGAATCAGCGGAGCCACCGCCTCCTCCACAAGACCCTAAGGTTGTGAGGATGGGGAGCAGCAGGAATAGGATGAGTTTGGAGTGACGCATGGCAGAAGTCCGACGCGCCCTCATCGGTTTCGGGCTCGGCCCGGATGAGCCGGAATCCCAGTTTTCCTGGGCCTATCCGCGGCATCCGGGGGCAAAAAAACGACGGGACGGACGGGATAAAAGCCCCGCACGCCCCGCCAGGAATACCCCTCGGTCTCTTACTAGTCTCCGGAACTGTCCTGTCCACAGTCCAAAGCAGAGATCAAGGTTTACCCAACCGTGTCGATAGGCCAATGCGCTCGTCGCGCCTTTCCCCCCCGGTTTTTCAAAGAAATCCCAGCGGGTACCCATCCTGGCAAGGCAGATATCCTCTGCTCGCTCATGAGCTTCGCTCTGCTCCTCTTCCTCCCCCTGCTTTTCGCCCAGGAACCCGCTCTGGCCTCGCTTGATGCCGGAGTCGAAGCTCTCGATCTGCTCATCGAAGAGGAAGCCGAGGAATACGAGATCGGCCAAGCCCTGATCGCGCTGGCCCGACTTGACGAGCCTGCCGCTGCCGAAGTCATCGCCGATCGGATCGAAGACTTCAACGGCCCCCTCCGCGAAGCGGCCATCATCGCGTTGGGCAACTGCAAGCACGAAAACCGCTTCGTGCTGCTTGGGAAAATCGTCGAGAAGAGCAAGCAGCTGACGGACCGACTTGCAGCTGGCCGCACTCTGATCAAGAGCCCTGAAGGCCGGGCCTGGTTGTTGAAGCGCTACAAGAAGTTGAAGGACTCCCAAGTCCAAGCGCTGGTGATTGGCTCGCTAGTGGGCGGGGCCGATGACGAGAAACTGTTGACCAGTGCATTGAAGGCCAAGAACCCTGCAGTGCGCAGTCGGGCACTATTAAAAGCAGCCGAACTCGATCTTCCAGCAGGACGCAAGGCCGCGCTGAAGGCACTGAACGATGCCAACAACTCGGTCAAGCGGGCTGCCGCTCTTGCTTGCGGACAGTACGGCGGCGTCGATGCCTTCGAGGCCTTGACCAAGCAAGCCGCCGATGCCGGCGCCCCGGAGCTACGCGCGGGCTTCAAGCGCGGCATGAAGCTCGCCGAGTCTGCCGAAGAGATTGAAGTGTTGACTGAGGCAATGCGCAAAGCGCGCAAACCGGTCGCCAAGGGACTGATCGCTCAGGCACTCATTGTCGCGGGCACGCGCCAGAAAGAGATCGCCGGTCCGGCCTTTGTTTTGCTGCTCGAAGAAGAAGACGCCGGGCTGCGCCAACTCGCAATCCGCGGCATCGAAGCGACTGCGCATGAAGCAGCACTTCTGCCTCTGATTGAACTGCTTGAGCACGAAGACCTGCTGATCCGAGCAGACGCGGTGCGCGCACTAGGCAGCTTTTCGATGATTCCCTCGGAATTCGCTGGTCGTATCCTCGCCCTTTGCTCCGACAGTGATGCTGCGGTGCGCATTAGCGCGACCATGGCGCTTGCAGCTTTGCAACCAGATGACTCGCTGCCCACCCTCGAGAAGGCACTGCAAGACTCCAACTGGGCGGTTCAAGATGTCGCCGTCGAGATCTTGGCCGACATGCATTCGATTCCTGCGGTGCGCTTGCTCGCCGCGCATATGCAGAACGCAACCGGCCTGGTGCGCTACGAAACCTATGAGCGGCTCAAGTTGCTCACCGGCCAAGATTTTGGCCCCTCGAAAGGCGCCTGGGATGCTTGGATGGCTGACCGCGGTGAAGACTACGAACTTCCCGACGAGGGAACAGCGCGTCAGATGCTCGCCGAACTCGCGGCGCGCAAAGCGCAGAACGACCAGGGATATGGCACAGCCGAGTATCACGGCCTGGCCATTCGTCCTGGCGGCACGCTGTTCATCTTGGACATCAGCGGCTCGATGGGATTCAACTACACGCCCGACGCGCAGCTCTTCCATACCTACTTCATCAACGAACTGAGCGCTGCAATCGAATCGCTGACCGGCGACCACAGTTTCAACATTGTGACTTTTAACCGCGGCGCTCAAACCTGGCGAACCGAAATGGTCATCGCCGATGACGCGAATAAGGCCTCGGCGAAGAAGTTCCTCAAGGGACTGCGCCCCTGGGGCGGGACCAACCTTGCAGCATCCTTGCAGCAAGCTTTCACGTTGGAAGATGTGCAGCAGGTTTACCTGATGACCGACGGCGACCCCACGGTCGGCATGACGCTGAAGAGCGCGATCGTCGATTGGGTGGTCGAGCAGAATCGCAGCCGAAGGATTCGTTTCCACACAATCGTCGCTGGCGATGTCGATGGCAACTTCTTGGCCGAGATCGCCACGCTGAATGGCGGAACCAATGTCGACCTGCGGCCCTCCTTCGTGCCAGACGAAGAGGCCGAAGAAGACGTTGAGGAAAAGTAGCCCGGCCCGCGGCTACCAGCGGTCGACGACGATGCCCTGCTTTTGGCAGAGCTCCTGAAGGACCGGGTGCAAAGCTTGCAAAGCCTTCGGCGGTTGCGCCTTGATCAGCAATTGCCGCCGCATGCGATTGCGCACTTTCTCAACTGGAGGTGGCGCGGGGCCGAGAATGCTGCACCCCGGTGCATGCACCGCGCGCAACTCTTGCGCGGCCGCCTGCGCCAAGCGTTCCACTTGGCTGGCATCGGCCGCTTCGAACACGATCCTGACGGCAGCGGTGAACGGCGGATAACCGAACTCCGCCCGCTCAGCCAGTTCACCACGCGCGAAACTTCGGAAGTCATGTTTCGCAGCGTGGCGAATCGCCGGATGTTCCGGCAGGAATGTCTGCACCACGACTTTGCCGCCGCGATCGCTGCGGCCGGCCCGGCCAGCTACTTGGGAAACGAGGTTGAAGCACCGCTCTGCAGCCCGGAAATCCGGTTGATGCAAGGCGGTGTCGGCATTCAAGACCCCGACAACAGTGACATCGGGAAAGTCCAAGCCCTTGGCGACCATCTGCGTGCCCAAGAGCACATTGAATTTGCCTTCCGCAAAATCACGTAGCACTTCCTCATAGGATTCGCGGCGCAACATCGTGTCGCGGTCCATGCGCGCGATCTTGGCATGGGGCAACTGCCGCTCCACCGCCTCTTCGGCCCGCTCCGTGCCGACGCCGACTAGCTGCACACGCGTCGAGGAACACGGCGCGCAGACTTTCGGCTCGGGTTGTTCATGCAAACACAAGTGGCAAAGCGCGCGTTTGCGCCACTTGTGATAGGTGATCGGGATGTCACAGGTCGGGCAATGCACCACGGTTCCGCAGTCTCGGCACTGCCAAGCCGGCGCGTAGCCGCGACGGTTGAGGAACAGAATCGCCTTTTCGCCACGTTCGATTGCGCGATCCAAGGCGGTGCGCAAGGACGAAGACAAAATCAGCCAGTGACCTTTCTCGGGTCGCTGACTGCGCAGATCCACAACTTCGACTTGCGGTAACTTGCCGCCGGCAACTCGATCCGGCAACTCGAGCAAGCGAATCGATTTCTCTACTTGAGTCGCCTGCCAAATCTCCAGCGACGGAGTCGCGCTGCCGAGCACCGTCACGGCACCTTCGAGCCGCGCACGCTCGATCGCGACATCGCGCGCGTGGTAGCGCGGCACGGACTCTTGCTTAAAAGAACTCTCGTGTTCTTCGTCGACAATGATCAAGCCCAGCTTCTGCACCGGTGCAAACAACGCCGAGCGCGCGCCGACCACAACCCGAACCCGGCCCGAGCGAATCGCCTTCCATTGATCATGCCGTTCGGCATCGGTCAAGCCAGAGTGCAAGACCGCGACCTCGCCGCAGCGCGCTTGGAATCGCGACACCGTCTGCGGCGTCAACGAGATCTCGGGCACGAGAACGATGCCCCCCCGACCTTGCGCCAAGCAATGTTCCAGCGCGTGTAGATAGACCTCGGTCTTGCCGGAACCCGTGACCCCAAACAGCAAGAACGGATCGGCTTGCTGCGTGTCTAAGGCGGCGTTGATCTGACTCACGCAAACGGTCTGCTGTTCGGTGAGTTCCGGTGGCTGATCGCGGGCACCCGAATCGCCACCGAACGGAAGGCTGCTTTCTTCACGCTGCACAAAGCGCACCCAGCCGCGCTTGGCCAAGGAATCGAGCGGTGACTTCGACAACCCAGTTCGATTCATGAACTCGCGCAACTCGACCGGACCGCCAGCACGCCGCAAGTAGGCGACCGCTTTTTCTTGCTTGGCGTAACGCTTGCCCAACTCTTCGATTCCGTCGGCATCGGGCAGCTTGTCCTCGAGCAACTCGACCAGAGCGACCGTGCGCCGTGCTCGCCCGCGCCGCAGCGTGGCCGGCAACATCGCAGCGAGAGCATTGCCCCAGGAACAGAAGTTCTGGTCGGCAATGGTGCGCGCGAGACGCAGCAAGGCTGGCGTCAAGAGTGGCTGCTCGTCGAGCACCGCGGAAATCGGTCGGACTCGATCTGGAGCAACCCCGACCGGCGGATGCGGGTCGATGCCAACTGCGACGCCGACCCGTTCGCGTGGTCCAAATGGCACGCGCACGCGCGCTCCCGGCTCGACTTTCACCCCCAATGGAGCCCAATAGCTGAACTCGCGCCGCACCGGCGTGTCGAGCGCGACCCGCACGTATTGGCCCTCCGGGGGAGCGAAGAGGCTTTGCTGCGCCGGCGCGCCGTTCATGGCGCGCATTGTAGGAAGGCCCCCGTGCCGCGATACTCCCTGCGCATGTCTGTCGAAGCCGACGACCCGCGCACTCCGGTGACGCTGCTGACTGGCTGGCTAGGCGCCGGTAAGACCACCTTGCTGAACCGCCTGCTGTCTGAGCCCGGTGGCCGCCGCTTTGCCGTGCTGGTCAATGAGTTCGGTGAAATCGGCGTGGACGACCGCCTGGTCGTGCGCGCCGACGAAGACGTGGTCGAACTCAACAACGGCTGCGTCTGTTGCACGGTGCGTGGTGACTTGGTGCGCACCCTAACCCGGCTGCGCCGCCGTCGGCCCCCCTTCTTTCGGCGTAGCGAATTCGACCATGTCCTGGTCGAGACGACGGGCATCGCCGAACCCGCTCCTTTGTTGCGCACCTTCCTGGTCGAAGCCGATGTTGCCGTTTGTTATCGAGTGCAGGCCATTGTGGGTGTCGCCGACGCGCAGAGTTTGGACAAGGCCCTGACTGAGCCGAGCGCGGTTGAACAGCTGACCTTGGCGGACTTGCTGCTACTCAATAAGACCGACCTCTGTTCACCAGAGCAGACGGATCAGGCCGAGGATCGGTTACACGAACTCAACCCGGCCGCCCCGGTGATTCGCTGCGCCAAAGGCGATGCGCCGGTCGACGAGATCCTGCGCGCCCGACCGCCCCGCGGCCTCGAAGACTTGCAGGACCGTCCACACAGCCATGAACATGGCTCGGGAATTCGCGCGATCAGCATGCGTTCGGAAGCCGCCCTCGACGCAATGAAGGTCCAACTCTGGCTGGATTCTTGTGCCGCGATCTTCGAAGGCAGACTGATCCGCTTCAAGGGCTTCCTCGACCTTGCAGGAGAAGCACGCCGCGCCATCCTTCAGGGCGTCTACGAGCTCTACACCGTGAGCTATGGCGAGGAATGGCAAGAAGACGAGGCCCGGGTCACGGAACTCGTCTTCATTGGTCGCGATCTCGATGAAGAGATGCTGTGGCGCGGATTGCGCGCCTGTGCAGCTGACACTTAGCGCTTAGGCAATCGGCTCGCCGCTGTGCTCGCCTTCTTCTTCAGCGTGATCTTCGTGCTCTTCGTAGTCGTAATCACTGTGCCCATGGCGCTGTTCGCAAGCCTCACAATGGTCGCTTTCGCTGACGACGAAGATGCAGCTCGGCGATACGAGCAGCAGGAAAAGGAATGGAATCAGCTTCTTCATGACTTCTGGTCGGGGTCGGGGAGCTCGGCCAGGAGCGCGAGCAGGGATTCTTCAAGGTTCTCGCGCTGCCAATCATTCAGCGGCACGGCCTGTAATAGGCTTTCGCGCGTACGAGGCAACTGCTTGGAGATTTCTTCAAGATGTCTGCGATGGACCAGTCGTTCACTGGGCAGGCCCAGCTCGTCCGCCATCGATTTCCGCCAGCCGCGCAGGGCCTCGTAGTTCTCGCGACGGATCCGACGGCGCTGGCGCTCGGCCGGGTCAACCTTCTTGACAGTCGTATCGACTTCAACGCCCTTTGCCGCTCCTAGGGCAGCCAGCATGTCCTCGCCGTTGCGCTTGGCCTTCGGCCATCCAATGCCTTTGCGGCTGGCGAGATCGCGCATATCGCGCGGCGGGTTGATCGCCAAATCAGCGATCGTCTCGTTCGCAACGACCCGGAAAACCGGCTTATCGATCTTTTGCGCGACCTTCTCGCGCCAGACAAACAACTCGCGCAGGCGCGCCAGCTCGCTGCCGTTCATCTTGCGCGCCTGCTTCATTTTCTTCCAACCTTCGTAATTGGGCTCGCGCGGCGGAAGCACCTCGGTCACCAGGCGGAGGTTCTCTCCTTCGGCAGCCGCCAACATGCCCTTCTCGACCAACTCGGCGTGCAAACGCTCGTAGAGATCGGGCAGGTAATGCGTGTCGGTACGCGCGTAAGCAATCTGCGAGTCGGACAGTGGCCGCTTGCCCCAGTCGGAACGCTGCTCTTTCTTTGAAACCTCCAGCCCATAGTTCTCGGCCAACAAGTGCGCCAAGCCGGTGCGCTCGTATTGCAGAAGCGTCATCGCCACCTGGGTATCAAACAAGCCGCGCACCTGGGCGCCTAGGTCCTGCTTGAGAAGCATCATGTCGTACTCGGCCGCATGAAAGATCACGATGATCTCGGGGTCGGCGAGCAGCTCGTTGATCGCGGTCAACTCCTCGCCAAGAGCGATCGGGTCGACGACGTAGTCTTTGCCATTCGCGGTGACTTGGAGCAGACACAGGCGTTCCTGATAGGCAAAGAAAGAATTGCTCTCGCAATCCATCCCAATCAGATTCGCTTCTCTCCATTCAGCGATGGCCGTGTGCAGACCCTCCGGGGTATCGATGAAATGGACCGGGGGCCAAGTGCGAGGGTCAGAAGAGGGTGGGCTCACAAAGAAATCCAAAAAAATAAGAACCGCCGCCCGGGGGGACAGGCCCCAGGCAGGCGGTCAGGATAGCGGCGCGGCTATCGGAGGTAGATGTAGCAAGGCGTGGCGTAGGCCGCGCGCGGTGCGCCATTCACCTCGAGCTCGGTGCGATACCACGACGGACCCGTCTTCGGAATCGTCGTCGAGGTCTGCAGCAAGCCCTGGCCAGTGATGTTGGTGTATTCGGCCAACAGTTCCTCGGCATTCGCCCCCACTGTGCCGCGATAGACGCGCACCGTGGCTACATCGGAGCCCAGGTTGTAATACGAGTCGACCGAAACCGGGTAGTTGGGCGGAACCTTTGACTTCCTCGTCACAAAGATGTCGCCCATCTCGAGTTCGCGGCCGCCGCTATCCGACAGGTTATTGCTCAGGTACGGACCATTCGAAATGTAGCTATTGCCCGATTTCAAACCGTTCAAGACACTTTGGTCCGTCAACGCCCCGTTGATGTAGGTCAGCGTCGCGCCGAACTCGACGGCTTCGTCGTGGGTATCGGAACCCGAGTAGGGATAAGTGATCTTGCCTTCCAACAAACGGTCGATCCACCAGTTCTTATGCTCCGTCGACGCCGCGCCCTGTGACACGTCGTAATTCCAAATCTCGACACCGCGCGTCATGTTGCGCTCCATGCCTTCGAAGCGCGCGACCGAGTTAAACGAAATCGTGTCACCGCCCGGGTGGTTGGCAATCGCGAAGCCGCCCTCCGAGTTCGTCTCGCCCACGTTGACGTCTTGATTGAAGATCGGACCATCGCAGGCGCCCAAGAAGTAGTCTTGCCCGCCCGGCTTATCGCTGGTAATGCCGTGCCCACCCATATGTGCGATGCCACGCGAAAACTGCCCACCCAAGAAGCACGTTGCATCAAAAATGTCCGTGCCTTGTTGCGGGCCATTTTCCTTGTTGGTCATTTCGGTTCCCAGCAGCACCACAAAGTCCGCCAGGTCTAAGCTGCTCGCCTCGGATGCAATGCTCGAAAACTCGCTTGAGCCTTGAATGCAGTAACTGTGCGTCGTGGTGCTGAAGTAGTCGTATCCAAGCGCTCGGAACTGATCCCGCAGCTGCTGGTTGGTGAAGGCGCCCGTGATGTTGAAGCTCTCTGCTGCACAGTTCGGGCAGCCCAGAGTTGCCTGATCGCGGCAGTTGTGCACGTGCAAATCGCCGGCGACAAAACCACCCGGAAGACGCGCGCCATAGCGCTGCTGCCAAACCGCAGGAGGCTGCAGGTGGGTTGGAAGCATGGCAACCGCATGCGTATGCACCACGCTATTCCCAGCGCCTTGCCCATCGGCATAAACAAGTTCCAGGTCGAAGATGGCTTCATCGCCAGGCTGAGCGTCGCGCGGGAAGAGCTCGGCCAAATCGATGTGGAAAGTCAGGTTGCGCGCCTGCGCCATGCCATCGTCGCGCATCTGGTGAATCCGACCCTCGATCTCGTGCGCAATCTCAGCGATCTCTCCGCCGTCAAGGTCGGGGATCTCATCGACTTCCAGGAACATGCGATCGCCCCGTCGGTGACTGACATCGACGGGAAGGCTCTCCAACAAGCGGTGCACATCGAATAGCTGTCCGCCGTCGCCGACGAGTCGCTCGCCGTACAAAGGCACACGATCCAGTTCGCGGCCATCCACCGTGCGCACCACCACTTCCTGCAGCTGAATCGCGCCCTGCCCCGCATGGTAGACCTGCACCTGCATCGGCACGATGTGCTGGAGTTCGCGCACATGATGCATCAACCCAAACGGCATGATGTGCACCGGGCCTTCACCCAAAACTCGATCGGCAGGACCAGCATCGGCCGGCGCGAGAGTCCAGCCGGCCAACAAAGAGGCACTCGCCAGCAAAATCAGGGGAGGAACGCGCATGAATCCTCTATTCTGCCACAACAATGCGCAGTCGGTTGCCACTCTGGACGGGGCTCTTCGCCGTGCTGTTTCTTGCCCAGCTTGGCTGGTGGGGTTTTGTCATCTGGCGAGCGTCCGATGATCTGCGCGACGCCGAGTATCAGAGCCTGCAGCGCTCGCTGCGCATCGCACAGCAGTTTGTGCCCGCAGATCGCAGCCCGAGCGAGCAGGAAGCCGCATGGCAATTGCACGCGGCCGATTTTCCCGAGCTCGCGTTTGGAGTAGAAACGGGCTTGCAAATCAGCGCCCAGACGCTGCGCGAGATTGAAAGCCAGCGCGCCGGCACGCGCATCATGGTGCTTTCAGAATCGACTTTGTTCGCGGTGCTGGCATTGCTTGGCCTTGGCCTGCTTACGAGTACCTGGAAGCGCGAGCGATTCTTGATGTTGCAGCAGTCCAATTTCCTGCACGCCGTCACGCACGAGTTGCGCTCGCCCTTGCAGTCACTGCGACTCGCGGTCGAGACTTCCCTGCGCAAGCCCGAACGCTTCGAGCGATATTCCACCGACATGTTGGCCGACTTGGACCGACTCAGCTCCTTGGTCGACAACTTGCTCACGACCGGTCGGCTGGATGCCGAGGCTTTTGAAGCGCAAGCCGTGCCGGGTGACCTTTCAGTCGATCTGCGCGCTGAGATCGAACGCGTCGAGCGTAGCCATCAGCTTGCACCGGGGCGAATCGCTGCTGTGATACCGCAAAGCCTGACGGCGCGCTATGACCCGTCGACGCTCGAGCCAATCGTGCGCAACCTGATCGACAACGCTCTCAAGTACGGCGGCGAGCAAGTGGTCCGCATCAGCCTGGAACAGGAGGGCGCCGATGCGCTGCTGACGATCGAAGATTCGGGGCGCGGTTTGTCGACCGACGAACTCACCCACGTCTTCGAGCGCTTTTGGCGCGCCGGAGATGAGCGGACTCGCACGGCGCCGGGCGCCGGATTAGGCCTGTTCTTGGTGCACGAGCTCGTCCAGGCCCAGGGCGCACGAATCAGCGCCTTTAGCCCAGGAATAGACCAGGGTTGCCGCTTTGAGCTACGTTGGCCGCTCGCATAATTTTCGCGCCACCCGAGCTTTCTGGATTAGCATCGATTGAACTCGGAACTCCGAGTATTCCTCCCCTTGGGAGTCCTCTTCCCTCGTTCTTTCATGCTTCTCTCTCTCCTCTTTTTGACTTCCCCTTTGCTGCTCGCTCAACAACCTGTTGACGGCACAAACTCCGGAGCTCCGATTGCTGGACCGGGCTCGCCCTCACTTGCCGCGCCGGTCACTCATCGCGTCGGAACCGCGACAACCACGGTGCTGACCGCGATTGACAGCAAGACGATTTCGAGCGTCAGTCACGCCAACTAGAATGACAACCGATTCCGCGCATATTGGAATAGTGCCTCGCAAGGATTCGTCGATGGCTTCGTCAAGTTTGACCTGTCGTCGATCCCCAACTCGGCAACGATTACCGGCTTGACCTTGCGCGCCTACCACGAAGAAGGTTTTAGCAACCCGCGGGACAACCCGGAAGTGCGCGCGTATCGAGTGGCAGACGACGGTTGGTCGCGCGGCGCGACCGACAGCCACCCTGGTGTTGCCGAAGTCTTGACGCCCATCATCACGGGCTTCCCCGCTGCGGACCTGGTGCCCGTCGACTTCGTGCTCGATGTGGCAGCTGCGAACTGGAGCGGTGACCTCCTCGATGACAAACTCAGCCTTTTGCTGCGCAATGAAGCTGGCTCCGTGGGCCGGTATAGCTATGTGTACTTCTACGGATCCGATGGATCACCGGCCCCGCCGGAACTGATCGTCGAATACGAACTGCTTTCGCTGATCGTCAGCAACGCGGTCGCGGGTGGCACCGCGGTCATCGAAGTCGTCGGCGCGCAACCCCACTCGATGAGCCTGGTCGGTTGGTCGCGAAATAGCGGCTCGACCTCACTCAACACGCCATGGGGCAACTTCACGATCGATTTTAAGTTCCCGATTCGACGCCTCAACCCGTTCCAGGCTGACGCCGGCGGCTACGGAGTCACGACGCTCGGAATTCCGGCCGGTGCAGCTGGGCGCACGGTCTATCTGCAAGGCCTGGTCGTCGACCCCGGCAATCAAGCCGAACTCACCAACTCGCTCAAGGTGACGGTGCTCTAGGAAGCTCGGCGCTGGTCGAGCCTACGGCCCAGCCTTCCGCTCGGAAGGCTGGGCCTTTTGCTTGTCCGGCTCCGGTCTAGAATGCTGCGATGAGCGAGCCGCGCATTCTGGTCGTTGAGGACGAGTCTCGGATCGCCAATTTGGTCTGCGACAACCTCGAAGACGAGGGCTATCGCGTCGCGTTGGCGGCCGATGGAGAAGCGGCACTGCGGGCCGCGCACGCTGGCGGCATCGACCTCATCTTGCTGGATGTGATGTTGCCGCATGTGGATGGCTTTGAAATCTGCCGACGCCTGCGGGCCGAGGGCGATCACACCCCCATCCTGTTTGTGACCGCGCGGGATCTGCCGCCCGATCGCATTCATGGCCTGATGGTCGGCGGTGACGACTATCTCGTGAAGCCCTTTCATCTCGATGAGCTGCTCGCGCGGGTGCACGCCATCTTGCGTCGCAAGGGTTGGAGCGGCCGCGCGAATGCCTCGAAGGTGAAAGTCGGCCTGGGCTGGGTCGACTTTGAGCGAGCCGAAGCAACCACATCCGATGGCGAGATCGAAGCCCTCAACCGCAAGGAACTCGGCATCCTTCGCCTCTTGGTCGAGGCGCATGGTGGAGTTGTCAGCCGGGCCGACATCCTGGCCGAGGTCTGGGGCGATGAAGCCGACCCGACGCCGCGCACGGTCGACAATTTCGTCGTCCGCCTACGCAAAAAGTTCGAGCCGGACCCGGCCGAGCCCAGCTTCCTGCTAACCATGCGCGGGGTTGGCTATCGCCTGAAAGAAAGCGAGGACGCCCCGGAAGGGACGCCCTCGTAGAGATTCTCCGGATCGACCTAGTGAACGAGCACGTGAATCCCATCGGACTTCACGGACGAACTCCCCGCGGCAACTGCCGCTTGCACACCGAGGTAGGTACCAACCAAGTCCGGGCGATGAGGGATCCGGACGTGCAGCACAGCGTCGCCGGCACGGTTGGCTTGAACGATGCCCATCCGATAGACCGGCGAAATCAGGTCAAGGTGCAAGCCACCGAAAGGACGCAACGCGGGGCCCGCATTGCACTGAATCAGGCCACGGTTCGCGAAGAAGTAAACGCGATCCCCTGCTTGAGCACCTGAAACCGAAAGATCCGCCGGCATGCCAATCTGGAATCTGCTCGTCGTCAACCCCAGAGGGTTGTTTCCTCCGCAGCAGCAAAGGTCATAGTCGAAGAACCAGCCCCAGCGAGCACCACCAAAAGGAGTCCCGAAACCCCAAGCGGTTTCCGAATCAGTCACATTGCCATGCCGGTCCAGCTTCACGACCACGCAGTGCACCGCGACATAGAGGGGATCGCCGCACTGAGCGCCGAGGTCCGACAAGGGAATCAGCTCGACGTGATGAGATGTCGGCCGACGGAAGTCCGTCGCATACGGAAACTGCCCCGGAGACGGATTCCCACCACCATTCAATGGGACCGGATTCAAGCCCGCATAAATGTGAATCTCGTCGAGGAGCCACTTGTGCGAGGTCCTCACGCCAATCCGCAGGTGCGTACCGGTGTTTGTGACATTGACATCACCGGACCGAATGGTCTGCCCTGCGAGTAGCTCGGTTTCAAACTTGTCGCAGCTTTGAGCGCTTGCTGGGACCGCTGCAAGGGCAAGAAAAAGGATGGTGAGAATGGTGTGCATGCCTACGCGGTCATGATCGCCTGGGGAACACGGATTGGCTCATTTCTGGCCCAAAAAAGGATGTTGCTTTAGCTTTTTCTGGGGATTTCTGTGCCATCCTCGCGATTTTTGGGTGATTTGAGCGGTATACAAGAGGGACAGATTCTTGGCCCAGCCCCCCTGGATGTCTTTTGACAAAGCCTGGAACCTGTTCCAGAGGACCCGCGTCCTCTTCTCGATACCTTTTCTCTGCGAATTCACGCCGAGGACGGGTCATCTGAATTCACTCCGACTCGAAGCAATGAAACTCGCACGCCTGTTTACCGCAGCCTGTGCGGCCATCGCGCTGATCGGCACCACCTTTGCCTGCATTGAGGCAATGGATCTGAACAAGATGGTGTCGAAAACAGACATGGCCGTGCGTGGCACGATCACCCAGGTGCGTTCCGATCGCTCGTTCATGGACGGCAGCGATTGGCCCCGCATCTTTACCTACCTCACCATTGAAGGCGAGGACCTCTACACAGGCAAGCAGACCAGCGTCGAGATGGCGTTTATGGGCGGCACCCACGAAGGAGTCACCGAAGTCTGCTCGACCATGCCAGCGGCTGCGGACTACCGCATTGGCAACAAGGTCGTCGCCTTCTCGTCCACGACCCAAGGTTGGGGCGAAGTCGAGCGCGTGCTCTACGCGGGCTACGGCGGTATCTACCGCGAAGTTTCGACCAAGAAAGGTGCTGTGGTCTTGGGCCGCGGCAAGGATTTTGCCATTGAGAGCAACACCCTGATTCATGACTTGAAAGCGGGGATCGCCAAGGCGATCAAAGCCAAGACTCAGGAGGTCAAGTAGTGAAGAAGCTCGGACAATTTAGTATTGGTGCTTTGGCACTGATTGGCGCATCGGGTCTGATGATCACCGATGAGGCAGATTCTTACGCGACCTTGGGCTTTAAGCTCGGCACCGGTCAACGCGACTTCCGCTTGAATAACAATTTTTCGGATACTGCGTCGAACAACAACACGACCGAACACTACAACTGGCCTGGCTATGACGGCGCCGAATTGGCGATCTGGAAGTCGGCTGCAGAATGGGGTTCGGATGTTTTCGGCGATGGCTCTGGAGATACAACCCAGAACAAGATCGGCAATGGTGGTGCCAACTTCAACGCGGTCTGGAACGGCAACGCGAACGGCCACAGCACTAACGGTCGCAACATCATCTCGGCGATTAACTCGGCCGGAAACGGTGCGATTGCTTGGATGTACGGCGGAAGCAGTGGTTGGACGATTGAATTCATTGACCGCGACTTCAACTTCGCCGATGGTCCAGGAACCATCAACAACAACCAGATGGACATCCAAGCCATCAACACGCACGAGTACGGGCACGCCCTTGGTCTCGATCACTCGAATGTAAACGGCGCGACCATGTGGCCGTCTGCGAGCTATGGCTCCGTGAGCCCGCGTTCCATCAACAACGATGACCAAGCGGGTGTACAAGCCATCTACGGCGTGAAGAGTTCCTCGATGCCCTACATCGACGATGTGCAGGGCTCAACGGTTGCCGGTGGAACTGCGATCGTAGTCGGTGGCAACTACACCGCGACCGATTGCCGCATCTGGTTTAACTCGGATGTGTTCAACAACCTCGAGTCGGGTGGCGACCCTCACAAGCTGAATGGTCTCACCTCGAGCAACGGTGGTACGCAGATCTCGTTCACGGTGCCCAATAGTGGCATCGAGACCGGTGGCATCCACGTCAAGCTGACTGGTTCGGGCGAATCCCTTTCGGAAGGTCATCCTTTCGAACTCGGTTCCTCGCCTTGGGACAAGCTGAACATGACGGGGCCGACTTCGGTCACCGGTGGCCAGTTCGTGACCTACACCTTTGACAACGGCACGGCCGGTCTGCCATATCAGTTCCACTACAGCACCTCGAACGCGGGCCACGTCAACAGTGGTCACCAGTTCGACTTGGGTCTGCCCATCAACTTGGCTGGCGCGGGCACCACGAGCGGCGCGGGCACGGGTTCGGTCACGAAGCGCGTTCCGCCTCGTGCCTCGGGTCGCACCTTCTACGTCGAAGCTCGCACCATCGGTGGTGGCTTCTTTGAAGACTCGAACATGATCGCTTTGACGGTCAACTAGGGTTTCTCTCGACCTCGCAACGCGGGGGCTGGCTTCACGGCCAGCCGCCGCGTTCTTTTTTGCGTAGGAGCCCACCTCGAGTTGCTTTTTCCCTCGTCGCTTTAGCGATTCGATGCAGTCTGCCGATGAATCCCTCCGATGCCTTCGACCTCCGCAACTCTGGCCGATGCCCGGCGCCTTTGCGCTGAGGGTCGATTCCATGCCGCCACTGATTTGCTGCTTGATGCTTTCCGCAACGATCCGGATGACGCGGATGTCGCACGCGAACTCGGCGCAACGATGCGCGCATGCGGCGATTTCTCTTGCGCAATCGAGTACTTGCAACGGGCGCATAACGTCGATCCACAAGATGCTCGCACCGTCGCCGAACTGGTATTGAGTTATCACGCCCTCGACCAGCATGATGCTGCAAGTCGCGTCTTGATTCGTAGCCTGTCGCTCGGCCTGCGCAGCGAAGAACTCGCGGTGCATTTGCGCGACGCCGCGTAGGCATCACAGCCGCATCGTCAGCGGGGCCTCGATTCCAAGCGACGCTAGGATCAAGGTGTCTTGATCGAACCCGTGCCCTTGCCGCCTGAACAGCCAACGACCGCCTCCGCTCCGCCGCGGACGGAGCCGATTGTGCTTGAGGACTTGGCTGCCTTGCTCCGCCTGCCTTCGCTGTTCGAAAAGCTCGATCGGGTACTCGCCGAAGTGCAGCGGCAATATCAAGCGCCGGAAGACTTCCCGTTCCAACTGCTCCTGCCGCACGCCGGCGACGGAATTCGTGAATACGGACTCTCGTGGGCGGATCCGCAACGCTTGTTACGCGTCTTCGCCGGCATGAGCTGGGGAGCAGAAGGGCACGACCCGATCTGGGAAGTCCGCGTCGAAGCATTGCCGCGCCTCGACCCGAATAAGATCCGCGCCGGTGCCTTCCACCGCATCGCCGCCAAGCGTGCCGAAACACGCTTCTCGGATTGGGATCGCTTCTGGCACGAAGATGACGCAAAGAACTGGCTGCTGTTTGGCGCCAGCGCTTCCTGCACCCGCTTCTTTGAAGAAGAGCATCCTGATTCCACGGCTGCTAACTACTTGGCATCCGCTCTCTACGCGCTGCAATCAAGTGGCGCCCTGCAAGCTGTGCTCGCCCTCGCCGCCCAAGAATGAGCTCCCCCGCCCCTCCTGCTTGTCCGCATTGCGGCTACGCCATCGGTGCCTTTGCCGAGGCTCTGGAAGCCCTGGAAGGCGGCTGCATCTGCCTGCTCTGTGGTGGCCAGCTCGATCAAGAGCAATTGCGCGCCGCGGTCGATGGCTGGAAGGACGAAGCCATCCTGGTCGAGGGCGCGCAGCGCGCCGAAGCCGAGGGTGAGTTCCTTGACGAGGAAGAGGAGCTGCTCGAGGGCAGCCCCGACTTCGGCGACGAAGGCGAGGACGAAGAAGACCCGATGCTCTAGTTGCCATATCGGCAGACGGCCTGCCGCACGGCCCAAATACAATCCTTATAACTAGTTTTCGGCCATGGATCGGGTTGGCACGGTGCTTGCAAACTTAAGCCCCGGAGTTCCTCGTGGCTTACCGCATTCTCGTTGCCGATGATCAGGACGACTGCCGACAAGCAGTCGTAAGAAGCCTGCATCTACCCGGCCTCGAAGTGACGACCGCCTCGAATGGCTCCCAAGCGCTTCGGCTGTTGCTCGCCACCCGCTTCGACCTGACCGTGCTCGACGTGCATATGCCGACGCTCACGGGCATTCAGGTTCTCGAAGCACTCCGGCACTCCGGCCAGCGCATTCCTTCCATCCTCATGACGGGCCATCCCAGCACGGCCATCGAAACCGCAGCT
>JBDQJC010000025.1:0-41574 GCA_040264055.1 Planctomycetota bacterium | reverse complement strand
GGCGGCGTAGCCAAGACGCGGCAGAGCTTGCCGCACGGCTCGAAAGCCTGGGCAAGCAAACCGATAGTGAGCAACGCGAAGTCCTTGATCTACGCGTCGAAGCTCTCGAACAGAGCGTCCAACAAGCAGAACGTCGCAAAGCTCGCGTTCGAGAGAAACTGCGCGCGCTCGAAGGATCTCAGCCGACTCTGAACGCCGCCGCAACTCTTGCGAGTTTGCAAGCGGAGCTCGCGGAGAAGAACTTCTTGCGCGCCCAAGAACGGGTTTCTGCACGGGCACGAGAAGCCGCCTCCCGCCTTGAGGCTCAGATCGCATCGGCCTCAGTTCCTGAGAACGAAGAAGTTTGGGAGGCAGCACTGCGCGAGCGCCAGGACACGACCTTGCGCGTGCGCGCTGCGACCTTGCGATTGCAGGCGGAGGAAGCCTCGCTGGAATCCGAGCGAACGGAAATGCGTCACCTACGCAGCGAGGTCGAAGAGCGGCTGCGTCAGCTTGAGCAGATGTTCTTGCCCGGCGGCCCCGGCCTGCCTGCAGACTTGGCACTCGAAGAACTGCGTCGCCTGGAACGCAATGCCGATCCACAAGCGTTTCGGGGCGAGGTGCAGACCTTGATCGCGCACTCCAAACTGGCCAATGAACGTTATGCCGTTTGGAAACTCAAGCGTGATCCGAGCGCGCACGATCAATCGAATGAACTGGAAAGTCTCCATCGCGCCTTCCTTGCAAAGGGCGGTGAGGAAGCTGCGTGGCAGAGCTTCCTGCGGTCGTATGTGCAATCCGAGGCTGATCTCGCAAATGCGCGCGCCCAGCACGGAGAAGCGCTGCGCACGCGTGCAGAGCTTTCCCAGGAACGCACTGATCTTCGGCTTGAGATTCGCGAACTTCGGTTGGCACGTCGATCGCTCCTGCGCCGCGAGAATTTGTTCCTGCGCATGCCGTTCCGGATTCGCCCCGCCGAAATGGCAAGAGAAGTCGTGGGCTTGCGTGGTTTCCCGGCAGCCATGGGCCAAGGTTTTTCCGGACTGCGTGACTGGCTCGGCAACCTCAATCATTGGCCGGCACTACTTGCCTGGCTCGCGCTCGCAGGTGGTCTCCTTGCGGGTGCGCGCCGCGTCGAGCGAAAACTCAATCTCTGGCTGAACACGCGACGTCGTTTGCCAGCGATCGACGCTGACCCCGAGCTGCTGCGCCAGGCATGGACGCGCCGCGCTGGCATCTTGGCGCTGATTCCGCTTGTACAAGCTCTCGCTCTCGCGCTGTCGCTCGGTTTCGGGGTGCGTCTGCTTGAGGACAAGCATCCGGGCCTCGAGACCTTGTTTAGCGGCCTGACTTGGATGGCCCCCGTGCTTTTCCTTGCGTGGCGACTGCGTCGGCTTTGGTTTGAAGCAGACCCCGAGAACGGAGAGCCATGGGGAATGTCCGAGAAGAGCGCGCGTCGCACGCGTGGCTTGCTGCAGATCTCGCTTTCGCTGACGACGGCAATCCTTCCGGTGCAGCTCGTGCTCACCAGCTGCTCGGCACAAGCTAGCGCCTGGCAGGACGCACTCTCGACTCTGCTGACTTTGGCGATTGGCCTCGGCGTTTATGCGCTGCTTCGCGCCGGAGGCCCACTCAGTCGCATGGCTCCGCGCAGCGGACGAGCAGCCTGGTTCGGCCAGCTGTTCCAGTTGCTGCGCCGCATCGTGTCGGTGCTCGTGTTTGGGGTCGTCGCGCTCGACTTCCTTGCCTTTGACTTTTTGGTCGAGCAAGTCGTCTCAAGCTCACTCGACCTACTGGTCGTCGCGGCATTGGTGTTTGTCTTCCATCAGGCCTTTCGAGCTCTCTTGGATCGCCGCATGGCGCAGCTCGAAGCGAGCCAGGCGCGGAGCGGCCAAGCACTCGAGCTACCCAACAAGATTGCAACGGGGGCAGCCTTTGCCCTGGGCGCGCCGCTGATGACACTTGCGGTCCTGAACTGGACCGGCTGGATGGGCCGTTGGGACTTGGCGCGGCTCTTCGACCGACCGATTCCCTTTGTCGGCTTAGAGGTCGAAGATCCGATCACTTGGTGGATGCTCGGCCAAGCTCTTGTGGTCTTGGCTGCAGCGGTCTTCGTCGGCCGGCTCGCCGAGTTCTGGCTGACCACGCTCGGACACGGCAAGAATCGGCACGACGAGGGCATCCGCTACACCGCGTCGAAGCTGATCAGTTATTGCATCATTGGCATCGGTGCCTACCTAGCTCTCACCCACTTGTTCAATACTTCGAGTTTGGGCTATGTGGTCGCGGCGCTTTCCGTGGGTATCGGCTTTGGTCTGCAAGAGATCGTGTCGAACTTCGTCAGCGGCTTGATCCTGCTGTTTGAGCGGCCACTGCAAGTCGGAGACCTCATTCAAGTCGGCGAAACGGTCGGCGTCGTCGAGCGCATCAACATTCGCGCCACCACGGTGCGCACCTTGGACAATGAGTTCATCCTGGTGCCGAACCGGGAACTGGTGACCAAGGATGTGGTCAACCACACCCACAACGACCCACGCCTGCGGGTGCGGGTCTCGGTCGGGGTTGCCTACGGCTCAGATCTTGACGTGGTGCGCGAGGCCCTGCTCAGCGCTGCGCAAAGCAATCGCCTTGTCTTGAAGCGGCCTGCCCCAGAAGCCTTCTTCAAGGGATTCGGTGATAGTTCGCTCGATTTCGAACTGCGCGCATGGATTTCTCGCCCGCTCGACCGCCCCGCGGTCACGAGCGAGTTGCGCGGCAAGATCGACGAGGCCTTCCGCGCCGCTGGCGTCACGATTCCGTTCCCGCAGCGCGACCTTCACCTGCGAAGCGTCGACCAAGATGCCGGCCAGCACTTGCGCGGCAAGGAAACGGACTAGTTTCGGTAGAGGAAGCGGCGTCGCTGATCACGACCCGCCCGTTATCTTGGGGGGCCCCCGAGGCCAAACCGCCGTGTTGTCCCCCTTCAAGATTCTTTCCTCCCTCGCGACTGGCCTTGGCCTGATCGCTCTTGCAAGCGCCGCCCCCGCTGCGGCCGCTCAACACAAGTCCGACCAAGAGTTGGGCATCAAGCCGCGCTCCGACGAAGGGGCGCGCGCGCTCGAGCGATTCCAACTTCCCGAGGGCTTCCGCGCCTCGCTGTGGGCTTCCGAACCCGATCTCGCCAACCCGGTCGCCTTTTACGTCGACTACCGCGGTCGCGTGTTTGTCGCCGAGACCTTCCGCCAAGAGGTCGACGGGGTGCCGGACAATCGCTCGCACCGCTACTGGCTCGAAGACGATCTGCGACTCGAGACCGTCGAAGAGCGTGGCGAGATGTACTTGAAGCATCACCCCGAGTACGCCGAGGAATGGACCGATCGCAATGACCGCATTCGGCTCTTGGAAGACCTGGACTTGGATGGAGTCGCCGATCGCAGCGTGATTTTTGCGACCGGGTTTGGCGATCTCCTCGACGGCACCGGCGCCGGCGTCTATGTGCGCGGCAACGATGTCTGGTACACCAACATTCCCAAACTGTGGAAGCTGAACGACAAGAACGGAGACGGATTCTCCGACTCGCGGGAAGCGCTCCACCATGGCTACGGGGTGCGCGTTGCCTTCCGAGGCCACGACATGCATGGTTTGGTGCTCGGTCCGGATGGCCGGCTGTACTTTTCGATCGGTGACCGCGGCTACAACGTCGTCAACCAAGAGGGCGAGCGTTTGTCGGCGCCAAATAGTGGCGCGGTGTTCCGCTGCGAACTGGATGGTTCGAATCTTGAGGTCTTCGCGACCGGCTTGCGCAACCCGCAAGAGCTCGCATTCGACGACTACGGCAACCTGTTTACGGGCGATAACAACTGCGATGCAGGCGACCAGGCGCGCATGGTCTATGTCATGGAGGGCGGCGATTGCGGCTGGAGCATGAACTTCCAATACCTGGATGACCGCGGCCCGTGGATGTCCGAGAGCTGGTGGAAGCCGCGCTTTGAAGGCCAGCCAGCCTTCTTGAACCCGCCGATCAAGAACATGGCTGCGGGGCCATCCGGCTTCACGCACTATCCGGGCTTTGGGCTTCCCGCCGAGTACGCCGGCTCTTTCTTCCTTGCCGACTTCCGCGGCGGTGCCAACGGCAGCGGCATCCTGCGCTTCACGCTCGATCCAGATGGAGCGGGCTTCAAGGTCGACGAGCAAGAGAACTTCTGGTGGAAGATCCTGGCGACCGATGTCGACTTTGGTCCGGACGGCGCCCTGTGGGCGAGCGATTGGGTGGAGGGTTGGAACGGCGCCGGCAAGGGCCGGATGTACCGCGTTGATCCGCCATCCTCGATTTCCCCCGATGCGATGCATGCCAATGCGCGCTTGCTGGCTGCCGATTACAGCGCGATGGACACCGCGACCTTGATCGGTCATCTTTCGCAGCCCGATCGTCGCGTGCGCATGGAAGCGCAAATGGCACTGATGGCCGGTGGCGAAGCCGCGATTCCGGCCTTGATCGAGCTCGCGAAGGATCGGCAAGCCGCCACGCTGCCCCGCGTGCACTCGATTTGGGCATTGGCCCGCTTGGGCGCCGGTGGAACGATCGCCGAGTTGCTTGGCGATGCCGACGATGAAGTGCGCGCCCAAGCCATGCGCGCGGTCGGCGACTGCGGCTTCCCCGCTGGCGATACGCTCGCGCACGCGCTGACCGATGTGGTGCCACGGGTTGCCTACTTTGCAGCCCAATCGCTCGGCAAAGTGGGTGGCCCGCAACACGTGCCGGCTTTGCTTGAGGCACTCCATCGCAACGCCAACCAAGACCGTTTCATGCGTCACGCTGCGAGCCACGCGTTGGGCTTGATTGGCGATGCGCAGCAGCTCATCGATGCCGCTGAGCATCCTTCGCCGGCGGTGCGCTTGGGTGCCGTGCTTGGTCTGCGTCAAATGCGAGATGCCGGCGTCGTGGTTTACTTGCAAGACGCAGATCCCTACATCGCAACCGAGGCAGCGATTGCGATCTACGATCGTCCCATTGACGCCGCGCTGCCGGCCCTCGCTGACGTGCTGGGCAAGCGCCCGGAGTTGCCTTTTGCGTTGGCGCGCCGGGCCCTGCATGCGGCGAACCGCCTGGGCGGTGCGACCCGCCACGCGGCGATTCTGGACTACGCGCTCGCGGCAGACTCTGACTCCCGGCTACGCGGCGAAGCTGCGGATCTGATTGCCGACTGGGCCGCTCCAAAGGAGTTTGACCGGCTGCGCAATGAGTCCCGGGTCTACGGCGATCGCGAAAACCAGATCGCGCGCACCCAGCTCAAAGATCGATTCGCGTCGATGCTCGCGAGCTCCGATATCCGCGTGAATCGAGCTGCGATCCGTGCCGCGCGCAGTCTAGGCATGCAGGGTGCCGCGCCGGCTCTGCTCGCTTTGGTCCAGAACTCCGAAGCTCCGGAACAAGTCCGCCTCGATGCGCTCAACGCGCTAGCTCATCTCGAAAGCGACCGTCTTGGCCTAGCGCTGCGCGCAGCGGGGCAAGCCGAGCACGCCAAACTGCGTGCGCGCGCCATGCGCTTACTTGCGCAATGGGATCCCGAGGATGTCTTGCCGATCTTGGCCGAAGTTCTTCCCAACGCCGAAGCACCGGAACAGGCGGCCGCCTTTGGAGCTCTCGCCGACCTCGCCAATCCTGACGCCGATGCCATTCTTGCCGAGTGGATCGGGCGCTTGGCCGAAGGCAAGGTCGCGGGCGCTGCGCAACTTGAGCTCTACGAAGCTGCGACGCGACGCGCCGACACGGGTGCAGACTCGATTGCCAACGCACTTGCGATTTGGCGATCCGGTTTCGACGAAACGGACAAGCTTGCCCCCTACCGCATCGCCCTCGAAGGCGGCGACCCGGCGCGAGGCAAAGAGATCTTCTTCAACGATCCGGTCGCAAGCTGCCAACGCTGTCACTACGTGCCCGGCGACAGCAGCGAAGAATTGCCCGCCGAGGTTGGCCCGGCCTTAGATGGCATCGGCCTCGCACGCAGCCGCGAACAGTTGTTGCGATCGATGGTCGATCCGGCATCCGAGATCGCTCCGGGCTTCGAGTTTTACGACGCCAAAGGCAAGCTGCTGCCGATCTCGGCGATGCTGCCCAACCTGGCCGACACGCTCGGGCCACGACCGCTCCGCGATTTGGTCGCCTACTTGGACAGCAAGCGCGAAGTGACGCGCGTCATGATCTTCGTGCATAGCGCTGGCTACGAACACCAAGTCGCGAAGGCTGGCGACGACGGTAAATCCCTGGTCGAAAAGCAGTGGGAAAACTGGGCGGCCGCGGACCCACGCTTTGAGGTCATCATCAATCGTGACCCGAACTGGTTCAACACCAAGAATCTGGCCGCGGTCGATTCGGTCTTTTTCTACACCACCGGTGAACTACCGATTCCTGAGCAGGGCCGGCTGGCCTTGCAAGCTTGGGTGGAAGGCGGCGGTGGGTTTAGCGGCGCACACTGCGCAACCGACACCTTCTACAGCTGGGAGTGGTATGGCGAAATGATCGGCGGCTACTTCGATGGCCATCCTTGGACGGCCAATACCACGGTTGGGGTCACGGTCGAAGACCAGCAGCACCGCAGCTGCGATCACTTCGGCGATAAGTTCACGATCACCGATGAGATCTATCAGATGAAGGCTCCGTACTCGCGGGAACGGCAGCACATCTTGCTGAGCCTGGACACCAAGGCCAGCCCGATGGACAAAGCCGGCATCAAACGCACGGACAATGACTTCGCCATTGCTTGGACGCGCAAGCAGGGCAAGGGGCGGGTCTTTTACAGTTCACTCGGACACCGACCTGACGTGTGGACCCACCCGGCCTATCAAAAGCACCTCATCGAAGGGGTGCTTTGGTCAGCCGGACGCTAGTCCGAGCAAAAGGGAACAGGGGCGGCGCAGAAGCGCCGCCCTTGTTTTGTTCTTGACCGCGGCTAGTCGACAATCTCGTATTCGAGACCCAGTCCGCTATCACGGTGGATGCGTCCCCAGGACGATTCCGGCGAGATCACGATTGAGCGATTGTCCTGAGCAAGTCGCAAGACAACCGGCTCGTAGGAATCCGCTGCACGCACACGAGTCCGCTCAGAGCTCGCGAGAATCAGTCCGTTCCCTAGGAAGAAATCAGCTAGGTCAATGACGACCTCGCCTTGTTGACCTCGGCTCACTTGAGCGCGGATCGTGCGACCTTCGTCTTCCAGCGTCCACTCCGCACGCAGGCAAACGATTTCATCCGGGCTGCGCAAGCCCTGGTCGACCGAAGTGGTCGCATCGGCAGTGAAACGCGCATTCACCGGTTGGGAGAGGAGGTTCCAGCCGAAGGCTGCACCGAGGAGGGCTAACACCAGAGTGGTCTGGCCCAGGTTCTTGTGGCGGCGCTTCATTCCTGGCCCACCTGGCCGCACGAGGCAACCGCAGACCAACTTGTCGCGCTCGTCCCGATCGTGATGTCGATGGGTTGTCCGTCGCAATCGATCGTCAATGTGACGCTGTCAGCCGAGGCGCTCGAGGTCACTGTCGAGTCTTTCGATGAACCCGCTGTCACCGTAATCCGGGTGACACCAAGAAGATGCGCAATTGAGACGGTGGCGTTCATGCCATCGCCGCACTCGATCTGAAGGGGGCAGACGAGGCCTTTGCTCGGGTCATTCGGGATCTGAATCGCCGATACGGCGGAAGCTTGGGGCACTTTCCCAGTTCCATCATGCCCACCGTTTAAGGAGGTAGCGAGCAATGGGAGTAGGAAAGCAATGTTTTTGTAAGTCATTTCTTTTAAAAGTTTTAAGAGTTAGGAGGGGATGGGGCATAGAACGTATCGCCTAGGATTGCGCTTTCTGACAAAAGAACCTCTTCCCCGTTCGCTCCTCGTACGCAAAAATCGAGGGGGAGCGAAGTATCTGATTCGTTGAGGTACGGACCCCTTTTCCGCCCTTGACTCCCCCATCCAACACGCATCCGTCGATCGAAGTCGTTCTCTCCGACTTGGACTGGCTGCGCGCCTTTGCCATTTCCTTGGTCGGCGAGCAGCGCGCCGAGGACCTGATTCAAGAGACGGCGACCCGTGCTTTGGAGAAGCCGCCGCGTCACCAGCGCAATTTGCACGCTTGGATGAAGCGCATTGCGAGGAATCTCGCGATGAGCGAGTCTCGCAAGAATCGGATTCGCCGCGAGCGTGTGAATGAGAGGACTCCGGAGAGCTTTAGCGACGGCTACTCGACGGAACCACTTCCGGATCGCTCGATCGAGTCCGCCGAAGCAACGGCCGACTTGCTTGAGGTGATCGGTCAACTCCCGACGCAGCAGCGAGTCATTGTTCTACGACGATTCCAACATGAGGTTTCCATCACGGAGATTGCAAAGGAGCTGGGAATCTCCGAACGAGCCGTTCAAAAGACAATCGAACGAGCGCGAGTGAACTGCAAGAAGGTGCTCCGCTCTCGCCACGGAAACGCGTGGACAGTTCCCTGCCTCTTGGTCATTCAACAGCCCGACACGCTCGCTCCCATCGCGCCGACGCTGAGCGCTTCGAGTGCGCTGATGTCGAGCACAGTCAAAGTCGGGTTGGGGCTTGCCACTGGTCTCGCGCTGGCCTTGCCCGTGCTTCTTCCCAGTACTGAACTCGAGTCAGCGACGCATCGCTCACCGGTGGGCGCCATCGCTGCGCAGGCGGCGGGAAGCAGTTCAAGCGGCCTGTTGACAGGATTCCAGCCGGATCAAGTCGTGCGCATTGGCGCGGCACCGAGCAGCGCGGATGACGCCGCGCCGCGCACTCGGCTCACGGTCCGTGTGGTTGATGAAGCCGGATTCCCAATTGAAGGCGCACCAATTTTGATGAGCGAAGTCGGGGCTCTTGGCAGCTCGCTCACGCTCCGCCCCACCGCTTACTTTGACTCGGAAGGCAAGCCTTTCCCAGGAACAGCCCAGGTCTTTACCGATGCGCCGGGGCTCGCCGAAGTCGACCTGCCGGTGAACCGAGAGACTCAACTCCTCGCTGCTCACCCAGACTATGTCGTGCACCGAGAGTCGTTGATTCCCGTGGCGGGTGAACCCGGCAAACTCCAGTTCCGTCTCGCGCCCGCTGCTCAGGTGATTGGCAGGGTGGTCGATCGAAGCGGCTTGCCCATCGCGGGCATTGTGGTCGGCGCGCACAAGAGCGAGCGAGGAATCAGCGGGCAGCGGAAGCCTGAATTCCGCGCGGAAACGAATGCTCAGGGTGAGTTCCGCATGGTGGCGCTTTCGCCAGGCAAGTTCCGGTTCCGCCTCTCAGGTGGTGCAACCGCGACCCATTGGTCCGAATCGACGCAACTCGTAGTCGGAGAGAACTCTCCCCAGCTCGAGATTCGCCCAGGCGATTCGGTTTACGGCGAAGTCCTTGGATCCGATGGCAAACCCGTCGTCGACGCACGCGTCACGCTGGTTCGAAGCGAAGAATCCCCCCCTGGCGGGCAGGATGACATTCCCCCCCAGGACGTGCAGGTCGTCCAGGTTGATCCGGCAACTGGCCGCTTTGAGGTTCAGAATGCACTTGGCGATGGGCGCGAACTGTTGCTGGTGCGTGCGCACGGTTATCAAACACGCCGGCATTCGCTGCGCAACCCGGGTGAGTTTCAGTCGATCGCGCTGCAAGAAAGCTCGCTCTCGCTCCGAGTCCGCGTCTTCCACGCCGGATCCCCGGTCGATGATGCCATCGTCAGCTTGAGCTGGAATCACGGCAATGGTTGGGGCGCTTCTTCGAAGAAGGCATGGACCTCGAAAGGCGTGGCCCCGTTTGAACTGAGTTCGGTTGCGCCGGGAACACGCTTCGACCTGACCGTCATTCACGAGCGAGGCAGCGCGTTCTTGTCCAGTCAGGTTCTGCATGAGACGAATGCTGAGTTACGCGTTGACCTGCAAGCGGGGACTCCTGTGACGGTGAGAGTCGTCGACACGAACGGTCAACCGGTTCCCTACTTTGAGATCGACGCCATCGCCGAGCTATTTGACCGTGGCGCGATGGACAGACTTTCGATTCGCTTCAGCACGGACGCGCATGGAGTCAGCACTTGGCGGTTGCCGGATTCAACTTTGTCTCTCTCGCCCCAGATTCCGGGAATCGAGCAGCGCTACTTCATTCCCGAGCCAATGGTCGTTCGAGATGGAGTTCCGATGCATCAAGAGATCGTGCTGCATCCGCGAGTAGCGCGCACCTTCAAAGTGCTCGATGCTCAGAACAACCCGATTGTGAATCGCACGATTCGATTCCGCGCACCCGACGGATCCATCTTGTACGCAGGTCGGACCAGAAATGAGGGCATGCTGGTTGCCCAGGATCTGATCCCGGGCAGCTACACCCCGCTGCTGAGTCCCGTCTCTACGCCCTTCGACACCAAGCGAGCTGCAATCGGCGAGCCCATCGAGCTGGACGCCAACGGAACCGAGCTTGTCAACCTTCGCTTCCCTGAGCTACACGCACTCAACCTGCGGCTGGAATTGCCTGCGGGGCATGCCATGCCCAAGAGCTTCGCGCTCGTGCCGCGTTCCCCGATGGTCCAAGAGTTTGCTCTGCTCGCTTACGCGCAGGCCGCGTTTGAGCTGGACGAGAACGGTCAAGCCGATCTCTCGCAATTGGTCGCAGGAGAGTACTGGCTGATGCTGCCCCAGCAAGCAGACCGACCTGCTGTGCGTACCTCGCTGCGACTGCCGGTGCCGCAAGACGAGTTTGTTTGGAAGGTCCACGGCACGCGACTCCTTGGTCAAGTGCCGTTCGATGAGCCCGCGAGCCTAGAAGGCAAGTCCATCCAGCTCTCTCCCGTGGTCAGGACCACGGATGGAATGGCGATGGATTCCCAAGCGGCCTCCTTGCCTTCGATTCAGGCCCACTTTGATCGCGATGGCCACTTCGAGTTCCCCTTCGTTCCGAGTGGCGAATGGGAAATCATTGCCAGCGATCTTGGCGAGGGCGCGACCTTGCGACAGCGCGTCTTGATTGGACTGAATCAAGGCCAGGAAATGCAGCTGGGCCTACTTTCGCCGACTCCGACAGGAGGGTTGAGCATCGAACTCAGCGAGAGACTCCGCTCGCGCCTGTCGAACGAGCTCACGATGCCGCAACCCGGTACCTTGGCCGTGCTGAATTTGAATTCTCAAACTTGGTTCCATCTCGCGCCGGATGAGGCTGGCCAGGCTCACCGCGAGGACCTTCCCGCGGGCGAGTATCAGCTGCATGTATTCGGGCAGCCAAAAGATGAAGTGCAGTCAGTGGTCGCTGGCAAGACGACCGTGATGACGGTCCGCTAGGTCTCGCTCGCGACGCACTCGATTTCGCAGAGCTTTTCTCAGGATTCCATGAGTCGCCGCCAGACTCGTTGGCGTTTTACTGATGGACCAACCATTGGTCCATCCCCTCGGAATCCTGACACCACCCTCATGCGACACGAACGACGTTCGAGTCCCTTCGTCTGGCCAGCCATCGTGCTGTTTTGCGCAATCGCAAGTTGGCTGATCATCATGCCCGGGAAGCATGGAGATCGAGTCACGACGGCGCACGTGAACTCGCCGACGGAATAGGAACCGCGCCGCTAAGCTGCCCTTCCGCGAAGCAAGCGGCAGCAACCATGAGCGAATTGAAAGTCGGAATTGTCGGGTACGGCTGGGCAGCCAGCGCCCATATCGAAGCGTTTAAAGCCGTCGAGGGCGCATCCGTCGCGGCCATTTGCTCGCGACGCAAGCACGACCCCGCCGAGCTGGAGACGCGCCACGGGATTCCGCTCAAGGCCTACACCGAATTTGCGGAGATGCTGGCCGATCCGGAGATCACCGCGATCGATATCTGCACCCCGCCCTCGCTGCATGCCGAATTAGCGATCGCCGCAGCCGATGCTGGCAAGCACGTGCTGATCGAAAAGCCGATCGCCATGAGCTACGCCGACTGCGCGCGTGTCGAGGAAGCCATCAAGCGCAACGGCGTGCAAGGCGGCGTCTGCTTTGAGTGTCGCTTTTCGAAGCATTTCGGCTTGGTGCGCTCGATGATTGACCAAGACATCTTTGGCGAGCTGCATTATGCCGAAGTCGATTATTACCACGGCATTGGTCCGTGGTACGGCCAGTTTCCTTGGAACGTCAAGAAGGAACACGGCGGCTCGGCCTTGCTGACGGCCGGCTGCCATGCGCTCGACGCGCTGCTGTTCTTCATGGACGGCGAAGTTGACGAAGTGACCAGCTACTCGACTCGTTCGAAGTCGAAGATCTTCGAGCCCTACGAGTACGACACCGCGAGCACGACGATTCTGCGTTTCAAGGATGGCCGCATCGCCAAGACCGCGGCGATCGTCGACTGCCTGCAGCCCTACTACTTCCACTTGCACCTGTGCGGCTCGAAGGGAAGCATCCTCGACAATCGCTTCTACAGCGAGAAGTTCGACGGCATGGTCAAGGACAAGTGGTCGACCCTGCACACCGCACTGATCGATTCGGGCGATGTTGCCGATCACCCCTACGAGCCGCAGTTCCAAGAGTTCACGAACGCGTGCAAAGAAGGCCGGCCGATGGCGCGTACCGACTACGCGACCGCGTTGACGACCCACCAAGTCATGTTTGCCGCTGATCTCTCGGCCGCCGAAGGACGCCCGGTCAAGATCAGCGAAATCAGCTGAGCGTCAAGCCGCTCGCTGCGGCTTCGTCGAGAAACCAGCGCACCTGGGGGTGTTCCTGCAGAAAGCTCGCAGGACACTCCGAGCACACCGGCCCTTCGATCGCCGCGACGACAGCTTCGGCCTTTTCGCTTCCAAAGGCGAGCATGACGATTTCCTTGGCCTCAAGGATCGTCGCAAGGCCCATCGTGATCCCGCGCTTGGGCACGCTCTCGGGTGCGAAGGCCGCGGCAGCTCGTTCGCGCGTGCTTTCGGCAAGCTCGACGAGGTCGGTGCGACTTTCGCGCGCCGCTCCCGGCTCGTTGAAGCCTAGATGACCGTTCAAACCGATGCCGAGAATCTGGATTTCAATCCCGCCGCACTGCTGAATCGCTGTCTCGTAGGCCGCACAATGCAATGCGACCGATTCCGGTGAAACATCTCCGGAAGGGATATGAGTGCGCGAGGGATCCAGGTGAGCCGGCTCGAATAAATGCTCGCGCATGAAGCGCGCGAATGACTGCGGATGATTCGAGGCCATCGGCCAGTATTCATCCAGATTGAAGCTGCGCATGCGCGACCAATCCATGCCGTCGGCATCGTGCAAGCGAACCATTTCGGCATACAGCGCCTTGGGCGTGCTGCCCGTCGGCAAGCCAAAGACCAGTTCCGGATTCGCCTGCACGCATGCGCGCAACTCCGCCGCTAGCGCCACCGAAGCGGACACCAAGTGTGGATGGACGTGAACTTGGGGGGCAGGCATGGCGCCGATTCGAATGCCGTCAGTCTGGAAACGCGGCCTCGAGCTAAAATGCACCGATGGAGTCTGGTGCGCCCGAGGAAACTGTGTTGGCACAGGGTAGTGCTGCGGCCTTAGCAGCTCTGGCGGAAACCTTGGCCACGCGCGGGATCTCGGCTCGGATTCAAAGTCCGCCTGGTTCGAATATGAATCACTGAGGTAGCCAATTGCAGCTCGCGGTCGCGAGCCAAGACGCACCCTGGGCGATTCGCTTTCTCGAAATGGCCCGAGCCGAAGCCGAAGCACAAGACGATACGGTCGCCGTCGATCTCGATGCAGAGAGCACAGCCTGCCCAGCCTGTATGACCGAGTTTGCCCCCAGCGATCTATCCGAGAACCAAGGCCGTTGCCCTGGCTGTGGCTTGGTCCTCGCGGCTGACTAGCCTATCGCCCCTGCGGCACTTCGATTTCCGGCGTGCGATACTCCGCGAAGACCGGATCTAAGCGCCCGACTGCATCGACCGAGATGAGCTGAATCTGCATCGACTGATGCGCGTTCGTCACGCGCAGCTCGGCCATGAGGTCGAACCAGTCGGCCAATTCGCCTTCGCGGAGATCGGTATCGACAACCAGGACCAACTCGACGGCGTTGCTGATGCGACACGCTTGCTGGAGCGCCTCACGCAGCCCTCCCATGCTGGCAGCCCCAGGTTGCGCACTTTGCTGCAAGAACCACCGGTCAAAGGCAAGCACCCGATCCGCGGGCGCTAACGCCAGCGGCACCGTCAGCTTCTTCGGCCGGAGCGCGGCGAACCAGACTTGGTCTTCGCCATCATGCGCGAGTCCGATGCGATCACGAAGTTGGAGCCAGGGGCCGACCGACTGCGCGACGCCTTGTTGAATGCGCTCGATCGGCAGCGCAACCACGTAAACCGTGGCGGGCTGCTCGGGAGTTGGCCGTGCGCCCACCGGAAGGCTGAGGCCACGAGCGCGAAGCACCCGCGCCGCCGCGCGCCGCACTCGCCAGTCGCGTGGCTCGACCGCCAAATCATCGAGACGCGACTTCGGCAGAGCGCGAGGCGCGTCGACGAGCAGCAGGATTGCCGCCGATTGCACCGCCCAGTGCCCTTCGTTGATCGCCATTCCTTCGGATAGGGTGCGAGCAACCGAATCGCTGTTTCGGAGTTGCCAGTAGCCGCGCAGCGCATCAGCAGCGACTTCGGGAATCCGGTGACTGACCAATTCTTGCAGAGCCTTGCCCGCCGCGTCCGAAGGGTGTGCCGCGAGAATGGGGATCAAGGTGCGGAGGACCTTCGGATCCGAGTCGCGCGTCAGCGAAAGCGCCGCTGCAATTTCGATTGGTTCGAATTCGGGACCGAGCGCGATCAAACTCGCCCGACGCACGAAGGCGACACGATGGCCCAAGCCGCGTTCAAGCAACCAAGTGCGAGCCTCAAGACTGCTCATCGAGCGAGCTGCGCTCAAGAAGGCGCGCTCAGCCGGATCCCGATCGATCCCGCGTGCGCTGCGCACGTACTTGGCTAACTCTTCCAACGCGGTCGGATTGTCGAAGCGCGCGCTCGCCGCAAGCCAGCGCGCGCGGCGGTCTGCCGAAGCCTGCGGATACACCGCATCAAGTCCGGCGAAGAAGCGCTCATCCATCGAATCGGCAAGCACACGCAGTGCCGCGTCTTGGGCAACCGGCGGCGCGTTGGGATCGAGCTGCGGCTCGAGCAGCGACGGGAAGATCTGATCGAGCGGGTACTCAGCGGCGAGCTGTTCGATCAACTCGGCCGCGCGCGCGTCCAACGGAGCAGGCATGAGCTGCGGCAAGCGCACGAGCAGTTGAGGGCTACGTTCACGGGCCAAGGCAAGAACCAGATCCGCTTGCAGTCCCTGTTCCAGCTCGGCCCAGATGCGATCGCGACCCGGCTCCCCTAACTCGCTGAGGCAGGCCCAGGCTTGAGCACGCTCGTGGGGCAAGATGCTCTTGGCCGCAATCTCTGCCAGCGCTGACAGGGCTCGTTCAGCATCGCTGTGGCCGAGCAATCGCAGCGCATCGCCGCGACTGAGGCTCGACACGGCGCGGTTCTCGAGCTGCGCGAGCAAGGCGTCAAACGCGGGCGGCGCATCCCTGGCGACACTTAGTTCAAGGTGATCCAACTCGACTGGGCCGTCCGCGATGAGCTCGATCCGCACACGATCAGTGCCGGCCGGTACTTGCAACCAGAGCGATTCACGTTGCCACGATGCATGGATCGATGCGATCAGGCTGGCGCGTTGCAGGACCCGGCCATCCACTGCTTCGGCGCGGAGGCGCAACTCCAGAGGGTGGGTTGCGCGAAAGCTCCCGGTAAGTTGCAAGAAGGCCGGCGAGGCCGGTGCCCAGCGCACCATCTGGCGGAGCAGAGCTCGCCGGGCATCCGTTTGCACCAGAATCGATTCACCCTGCGGCGCGTCTTCCGTCGCCGCCGCTTGCCAAGTTCCGCTGACCGCACGCCAATCGAGCGGTGCCCGTTGTGCTCCGCGTTGTTCTTCGAAACTCGCGTTTCGGAGCAATGGAGGAGCCACCGCCGGCTCTTGGGCGGGGCTAACCCAACACGCAATCAGTCCGACGAATATTCCCCCGCAACCCATGCCCGGAGCATAACGAAACCGAGGCCGATTTCAGTCGGCCTCGGTGTCAGCTTTCGCGCGTTTGCCGCGCGAGTGATGCCCGGATCAGCGCGGTTTGCGCTTGCCGGCCGAACTACCCGAAGGACGGGAACTCGACTTGGGTTGGGATCGTGGTTGGCTGCGCGGCTGCGACTTGGGCTGACTGCGCGGCTGAGAGCGAGGTTGCGACTTCGGCTGGCTGCGCGGTTGCGGCCGAGGCTGAGCCTTCGGCTGCGACCGGGGCTGCGTGCGCGATTGCGTGCGTGACGAGCTGGAGTTCTGCGAACGCGACGAGGTCTTCGGCTGCGAACGCGCTTGCGAGCGCGGTTGCGGCTGTGGTTGCGTGCGCGGCTTCGGCTCCGACTTCTGGGTCGAATTCCAACGCGAAGAATTCTTCTCGCTTGGCTTGGGCGGCGCAGGGTTTTTCTGTGCTGAGCCATTCAGTCCGTAGCCCGTCGTGCCATTGCCCAAGCGGCTACTTGCCGAGCCACTCGGTCGGGAAGGCAAGACCCGGCCGGGAGCCGAGTTCGTACTGCCCGAATTGGTGCGCGGCTTCGGTTCGACGCCACCGTTGCTGTTCCAACGACTCGAGTTTCTCTCACTTGGTCGCTGCGGAGACGGGTTCTTCTTTGCCGTGCCGTTCAAGCCAAAGCCCGTCGTGCCATTGCCCAAACGCTGGGAAGCCGTGGGGTGGTAACTGTTGAACGTGCGGCCGCCCAGGCCTCCACCGGGAAGAGGCGCCGATTGGCCTCCACTGGAGTTGCCGCCTGCTTGGGAGCCGCCCGCGGCACCACCATCGGGTGAATCGCCGCTCGCCGCAAGTTGGGTGGAGCCGTCGGTGAAGATAACGATCAAGGGATCGTCGTCGTCCTCGCCGTTGTTTCCGCCGATCGAACCGTTGAAACCGCCGGAACCATCGGAACCACCGAAGGTGCCGCCATTGCCAAAGCCGCCATCGCCGTCGCCGTCGCCGATGAAACCACCGACTCCGTCGCCATCGATCACGAAAGCATCAGCAATGAAGGGGCTCGCGGTTCCACCACCGCTGCCGCCGCCGTTCGAGCCACCGCCATTCGATCCGCCCGAGCCGTGGCCATCGTCGCCGTGGTGATGATGATGATCATCACACTGCAAGTACCAGTACCACCAGGGCCACGGTCCATACCAACCCCAACCGGGTCGCCAATACGGATCCCACCAGGGGCTCCACCAAGGATCCCAGGTCGAGTAGTAGTAGGAAATCGAGCCGTCGGTATAGGTGTCGCCGTAGTAGTCGCCGACGTATTCATCGAGGTAAAGCGGGACCGAGGCTTCGAGCTCGCCATCGCCTTCGTCATAGACGCCGTTGTTGTTCTCGTCGACGGCAACCCAGTAACCGTTGGCGACACCCATCGGAACCGGGACGTAGACCGGCGCTGGTCCATATTCCAGGCGGTCAGATGATGAACAGGCACCCCCAGCAAAACCGAGAATGCACGTGAGGACGAGCGTCGGCAGCGACTTGAGCATCTCTTCTACCTTACCCGATTTCCGCCAGCTACCGGCTCGCATTGCGACCAGCTCGTGGTCTTGGCCGCGCTGAACCCCTAGAACTCGCCCTTCTCGGCGAAATGGCCGCGCCACTCGCCCCGATCGCGCGTCCATTCGCAACTTCCCGCGACCTTTCCCCAATCAAAGCGTACAAAGGAGCCTCGCAGCCCTCGCGCGGCGACCCCACACCCATGACTCGTCATCCATCCCTCTTCACTCTGATTCTGCTCGGCACAGCCGGACTGATCGCTCCTCAAGCCTCGGCACAACAAGAGCCCCCGCCGGCTCCGGCACCAGCCGCTCAAGTGCCGACCATGCAAGAAGCCGGCGCTCTGCTCGGTGCCCAAGATTGGCAAGCTGCGTCGGTCGCTTACGCCAAGATCGTCATCGCGCAGCCGAACAACGGCCAAGCCTGGCAACTGCTCGGCTACTCCCTGCACGCGAACGGCGACCTGGATCGCGCGCTTCGTGTGCACATGAAGGCCGCGATTTTCCCAAACGTTCGCCCGATCGCGCTCTACAACGTGGCGTGCGTGCATGCTTTGCAGGGTCGCACCGATCAAGCCTTTGAGTACCTCGATCAAGCGATCGCCGCGGGCTTCAATGATCCGGCGCAGTTTGCCGGCGATTCAGACCTGAACTCGTTGCACGCCGATGCGCGTTGGGCCCAACTCAGCCGGGTGCTTGCTGGCGAAGTCGAGATCGTCGAAGAAGAGATCGTCGAAGAGCCGATCATCCAAGACATCGAAATCGTGGAAGATGCCGTTCAGCGCGATCTTGGAACCGCAATCAAGTTGGCAGACTTGGCTCCAGAATCGCGCTTTGACTTCTGGGTCGGGGAATGGGATGTCTACTACGAGGGCCAAAAGGTCACCGAGTGGACTGTCGTCAAGGAACTGAATGGCAAGCTGATTCGACAGTCCTGCCCGGAATACATGACGATTGCCAACTTTGAGCCAACCACAAAGAAGTGGCACATGTCTTGGGTCAGCAACGAAGGTCACCACGATGTGCTGATCGGTGGTCTGGAGGGCAAGAACAAGATGATCATGCACCAGAAAGTTGTGCGTGACGCGCCCGGCACCGTCGGCCGTTGGATCATGAAGCAGGTTCACTCGGACTACTTCTTGGCCGATTGGCAGCTTTCCGCTGACAAGGGCAAGAGCTGGGAAACGCACTCGACGATGGAGCTTTGGCGTAAGTCAAAAGGTCAAGCTGTCTCGGCTTCGGCGGAAGCCCCGCGAGCGGATCGCTACGACTTCCTCGTGGGCGAATTCAACGTCGAGTTCAAAGTCATGTTGCCGGATCAAACCTGGACCCACGGCAAAGGCACGGCCAGCGCGCGGCGCGGCGATGACGGCACCGTCATCGAGACGCAGAAACTTGTTCAGGATGACGGCACGATCTGGGAAGGCGTGACCAAGCGTTCGTCAAACCAGGGCGGCCAGTACGCGGTCAACTGGACCTCGATGGACGGCACGATTTCGGTCGACTCCAAGTCCGTGCGCGAGGGCAAGAAGGTCGTCGAGATTTCGGTCGGCGAAGATGAGCACGGCTCGTTCCGCGACAAGCTCTACTTCACCGATATCAGCCAAGAGGGCTACAGCGTTTGGTTGGATCGGGTTTACACCGATTCTGGTACGACCATCGAAGGTCTGTACCGCGCCAGCTACGTGCGCAAGTAGTCGAGGCGAACGGGCCGGGCCTCTCTCCCGGCCTTTTCTCCCTAGGGGCTGTCTACTTTGGTAGTCAGCCCCGATTCAATTGGCGGCCGAAGGCGTTAGTGCGTGCACCCGGTCGCGCCAAGCACGCAGGGCTGGTCGCGGCTCGAGTTCGCTTGCTAAGCCCGGCGGAAGGGTCTCAGACATCAGCTGATCCAAGATGCTGACCACCGCAAGGTCGGCGCGACTCAAGGCGTCGCCGACCAAGAACTCGCGCACAGTCAGCCGTGCATCCAACCGGTCGAGCGCGTTGCGGAACTCAGCCCAAACCACGGCTTCAGGTTTGACGCCGGTGCCTTGCCCGGCAAGTCGCTTGCGCACCGTGCGCTTGGCGATCCCCGGCACGATCATGCGCATCGGCCACGGCAAGCGCGAGAAGACGATCTGCTTCAGCAGCTCAAAATGAGCCTCGGGTACCCAGCGCAAATAGACCGCGTAGAAGTAGAGGCATTCGTCGGCCCAGTCTTCCCAGAACAGCGCCTCAAGTCGCAGCTGCGGATCCGTTGGTTCCAGCGCCGGCTCGGGAAAGCGGGCTTCCAGCGCGCTTAGTACATCGCTGCTGTCGGCGATCAGCTCGCCATCGATCTGCAAAGCCGGTACTCGGCCTCGCAGATTGACCCGCTTCACCGCGCTTGGCGTGCGCAGATTCTTGATTTCAAACTCAAGCCCTTTGAAACGCAACGCCATTTGCACCTTGCCACAGGGCGGCGAGAGAGTGCCGCCGCGTTGGATGCCCGGATACTGATAGAGAGTCGGCTTCGGTTGGCTCATGGCCCAGCCTTCAACCGCGCTTGAATCGCGGTTTCGAGCCCATCCGGATCAAAGCCAAAGGGACCGGGGCCGCAACGGAACAGCACTTCCCCATCTGGATTGATCAGGTATAGGCGCTCGGGCCAACCGTGGTAGGCCAAGGAAACCGCATCGTCGAGATCGTCGGCGATTGCGGGAATGCGCATGCCTAGAGTCTCGGAACTGAACTCGGCCATCGTGCGCCGTTCTTCGTAGGTGACCGGATCCTCGATATTGCCAAAGGTCATGGGAAGACGCGAATCCATCGCATGAGCCTCGCGAATGTAAACCACGACAAACTCGACTTCTTGACCATAACGCGCATACAACTCATTCAGCCGACCGGCTGATTCACGGAATGGCGGTCAGGTGTAGCTACCAAAAACCAATGCGACTGGCCGGCTTCGTTGCGGATCGATCAAGCGGAAACTCCTGCCCGGATCGGAGGCGTAGCCCAGTTGGAAGTCGGGTGCAATCTCGCCGACTGCGGGCGGCTCGCCCTCGGGCCGCTCGGTGGTCGCTTGCCAACCGCCAAGTTCCTTGCCGACCAGGGTGCCGTCTCCGTTGAAGTCCTGATCACGGAAGGTGTGCTCGAGGTCGATTTGGTCAAAGTCGCCGTCGCCGTCTTGGTCGAAGGACAACAGGAACAGCGGCCAATCGTTGGTCCAACCCCCCATGACCTCTTGAACTTCCGCGCGGGCGACATTGCCATCACCGTTGATGTCCATGCTGCCGCTGAAGTCCTGCCATTCTTGCCAGGTCACTTGCTCGTCTTCGTTGGCGTCGGCGCGCCCGACAATCATGTGATTGAAGCCATTGAAGTAGGTGTCGCTTGGGAAATCCCAAGCATTCAACAGGCCATCGCCATTGCGATCGTAATTGCGGAAGCGCGCTTCGCCGCGCGTGTATTCCTCTTGGGTGACGCGGCCATCGCGATTGGCATCGTGCCGGTCGCGCAGCTCGGCCCACAGCGAAGACAACTCGACGCGCGAACTGCACTGCCAAGTCGCAGCCGGGCCGGCGAAATCAATCGATTCTGCGTCGCCCGCAATGGGGCTCGCGCAGCTGACTGCGCTACCCACGAGCAGCATGGCAAAGGGATGTCGAAGCATGGCCGCAGTCTCGCATGGCCGCGAGCCCCCGGCAAAGCGTTTTGCCAACACGCGAGCGAGCCAAACTAGGGTGTTTGCGACTGAGCGGCATACCAACTCAGCCACTCTTCAATCGTGCGTGGCACGTCGTCCTCGGCAAGCAATCCAAGTAATTCGAGCACGGTCGATCGCAGCTGTTCCGACATCTTGATCAGCTTGACGGTGGAGACCATTTCCAGGTACTCGTTGCGATCGGGATACGAGACGGTCGGAAACGAACGCCCGTTACTGTATTGCGCATTCCAGCGCGACAAACAGGTTTGGAACCATCCGCCGTGTACACCGGGCGATTCGCGCGTACTGACGAGCTGGACACCTTGCTCTCCGAACTCAAAGCGCCTGGGCGCCGTGTAGGCATCGGCCGCGAGTAGGAAGGCAAAGGCCTTCGGCGCGTACTTCGGAAGGTGTCGCATGAGTTGTTGAGCCGCGACGATGCGCACCGGTTCCTGTTCGCGCAGCAATGCCGCCACCCAAAACTCGCGAGCCATGCCCGGCCAAAGCGCCACCGTCGTCGCCCCCGCGACATCACGAACGGCGGGGTCGCCATACAAGCTAAAGCTGCGCGCAAACACACCCACTCTTGGGTCGTCTTCCATGTAGTGCGCGGAAAGCTGCAGCTCGAACCGCGTCTCTAGCGGATCCTTTTGACCGAATCGCTCTTGCCAACTGCCGCGCTCTCGCGAGATCCGTTGCTTCTCGACAGTGGTGGGCCGAGGCAGTTCCTTGAGGTAGCGCGCATTCCAAAGCAAGCGCGCCGGCCCTTCGGTTTCTTCACGTTGCGCAAGCAGCCATTCGACCCGTTCCTCGCGATCCAGTCCCGGCGGGACCGGGTCGACTTTCGCGCCCCACTCTTCGAGTCGACTCAGCGTGAGTCGGATCTCATCCTCGTGCCCGCGAGCGAGTGTCGCCGGCGCTATCTCAAGCAACGCGGAGATCTGTCCATTGGCGGACATGGCCTCAATCGTCGGCACGAGACTCGCATCCGGTGTCGTACGAATGAGCGACTGCCAACTTCGGTCGCGCGCCCGTTCCAGCACGATTTCAACCGGATCGGTAGGCGTGCGATAAATGCCGAATGGAGTCTTGATATCAAGCTGCCCGCGCTTGGGCCGTTCACTCACTTCGATCTGCACGCCCGACTTGGTCATCGCGAATACATCGACCGGGGTCGCGGCCGCCGCCGGCTGCTGCGCAGCGAGTGGCCAAGCGAGAACGAGTTCACACAGCATCCCTCCACTTTGACGGACGCCGGTCGATTCCCGCAAGGAAAAGCCCGGAAGGTAGGCTGAGAGCGATCAGGGAACTGATACTTGCGCCGCGTACCAGCCCAGCCACGCATGTGAGCTGCGCGGAACGATGTCATCGGTTAGCGAAGCAAGTGAGTCAAATACAGTGTCGCGCAACTCGTCGGACATTCTGATCAACTGCACGGTCGATTCCAGCTCGAGGTATTCGTACGAGCCTGGACGCTTCAATGGAACAAGCCTCCAAGGCTCGGCCAGATTTCTAAATTCTCGCTGCTGAAGAACAAGGTCATTGAACCAGGCGGGATATCTACCTGGAGCCTCGCGCTCGTTGACCACTCTGACGTCTTTCCCAACAAACTCGAAGCTCTGCGAAAACGGGTACCCTTCCGCAGCCAATAAGTACGCGAAAGGCTTGGGTGCGTATTCTGGAAGATGGCGCGCAAGGTGTTGTGCCGCAATTGTGCGAACCGAATCTTGGCCTCGCAGCAATCCCGAGACCCAATACTCACGAGCAGCCTCTGGCCATAAGGCGAGAATGGAAGCAGCGGCAACATCGCGAAGCGCCGGTTCACCGTAAAGGCTCAACTCGCGCGCTCGCGCGCCAAAGCTCGGATCGGATTCGAGAAAGTGCGCTGCAAGCTGTATCTCAAAGCGTCTCTCAAGTACGTCTTCTTTCTTCAGGCCTCGTGACCACATGAACTCTTTACGAATCTCCAGTCGCTCCCAATAGCTAGCAAGTCTTGGTAGTTCCTTGAGATAGCGCGCATTCCAAAGCAGACGCGACGGCCCCCTGGCTTGTCTACGATTGGCAAGGAGCCACTCCAATCGCTTCCCGCGATTCAAATGCTTCGGGACCGGGTCGACGCTTGCACCAAACTCCTCCAGTTTGCCTAACGTCAGCCAGATCTCAATCTCTCGATTGCGAGCAAGCACATCCGGGACAATCTCGAGTAGTGCAGAAATCTGCCCATTTGCCGACATTGCCTCGATGGTCGGGACGAGGCTCGCATCCGGCGTCCGATCAAGGAGAGTTCGCCAGCTACGGTCGCGTACTCGGCTGACTAAGATCTGGACCGGATCCAAGGGTGTGTGATACATCCCAAACGGAGTTTTGATATCAAGCTGCCCGCGCTTGGGTCGTTCACTCACTTCGATCTGCACCCCCGACTTGGTCATCGCGAACACATCGACTGGAGTCGCGGTCGCCGCCGGCTGTTGCGCAGCGAGAGGCCAAGTGAGAACAAGTACACACAGCATCCCTCTACTTTGACGGACGCCGGTCGATTCCCGCAAGGAAAAGCCCGGAAGGTAGGCTGGAGCTATGCCGCGCACCCTCCTCCCACTGTTGCTTGCGGTCAGCAGCACTTGGCTGGCTGCCGATGCCTCTCCGGCTGCTCAGAAGAGCAAGGACGAAGCTCGACCGCTCAGCGAGGTCGGCGTCGTCTCGCAAGAGCCACAAGCGATGGGCGACCCCGCTCTCGGCGCATTCGCCGAGAAGTTTCCGGGCGAAGAGTGGCACTACCTCGAGACCACGCACTACCGACTTGCGAGTTCGTTGAAGGAAATGAAGCTCTCAGCAAAGGATCGCAAACGACTTGCGCCCGAGCTCAAGATCCTCGCCGAATGCTTTCCTTCGCTTGGCACCAAACCGAAGTCACTGCCGCCCGAGGTCTACTTGGTGTTAACTGGCATGCGACTCGAAACTCTGTACAGCGAGTTTCAGGCGCTTGCTCAGGTCAGCGACGCGGACTTCCCTGCCTCGCGCGCGGCGCAAGCCGGTCAAGGCCCGTACATGGGCGACGGACCCTACCTTGGTGAACGAGAGAAGTTTGAAGTCGTGCTGCACAGCGACCGGCGGGATCACATGGACTTCACCGAGATGCAGCGCGGCATCCGCGCCAACGACACAGTGCGTTGGCATTGCCGCAAGCCATCCAAAATGGTCGTCTCGATGCCCTGCGTCGACGGCGACCTGCGTGATGATCGTTGGCTGTGGCCACACCTGGCGCACAACATGGCGCATATGCTTTTTGATGGCTTCAAGTTCTTTGCCTATGACCCACCACTTTGGTTGTCGGAAGGTATCGCGCTCTGGTTTGAAAAGCGTATTGAACCGGAATCGTGGACCCGCGACGGTGGCGAGGGCGTGTTCTTTGAACCTGATCGCTCCAAGGATTGGAAAGCCGACGCCATCAAGCTGGTGAAGCGCAAGAAGCACACCAGCGTAGCGAAGTTGATGGCCGCCGCCGGGCCGGCCGATTTGGATCGTGCGGCCAATGTCACTGCATGGGCGGTCACGACCTTCCTCATTGAGAAGCATCCTGATGAGTTTGCCCAACTGATCGGTGCTCTGAAGGCGCAGCTCGATTCCGAAGGCTATCCCACAGGCCGCAAGCTCGACGATTTGCAGCGCAATCAGTTCCGCGAGCTCTGGTCCTGGACACCGATGCAGCTCGAAGACGCATGGATTGCGTGGCTGACCGGTACCGAAGAGGAAGCGACTCCAGACGACGACTAGGCGCGACGCAAACCTAGCCCAACAGGGTCGACATCGCGACCGCGACGACGGCCACGACCAGGCTCAGGCCAGAGCCCACGACCAAGAAATCGCGGGTCGAATAACCGCCCGGCTTGGCGACCATCAGGTTGCACTGATGCGCGAAGGGCACGATGAAGGCACAGCTACACCCGTAGGCGACGGTCAGCAGCGCGGCAGCTGGAGTCAGACCGAGCGGTTCGGCAGCGCGCACCGCAACCGGTGACAGAATGACGGCCGCCGCCGCATTGCTGCTCGTCACGCTGATCAAAGCCGCGAGCATGAAGAGACCGGCAAGCACCGCCGGCGCTCCCAACGAAGCCGAAGCTCCGACCATGGTGTTCGCGACCAACTCAGCGACGCCGTGGGCTTCCAGCGCGGCACCCAGTGGGATCGTGCCGACGATCAACGCCAGAACCCGCCATTCGACGAAGCGCCCCGCCTGGTCGGCCGGCAGACAACCCGAGAGCACCATCAGCAGCGCGCCAGCGAGCGCGCTCATCGCAAGCGGGGCCCAGCCAAACAACGGAGGCGTCAGAGCAACCGCCAAGCACAACAAAGCCAACGGCGCCTTGCTGAAATCACGACCGTCTTCCGGTTCGGACAGCAGCACCAAATCTTCGGAACCACGAAAACGCCGCAGGTGCGCCGAGGGTCCAGCTAACAACATGGCATCGCCAGCCACCAAAGGCAGTCGTGCGTAGTCCTGCTTCACCGGCCCCCCGTCGCGCCACAGCGACAGCACGTTCATGCCGTAGCGACTGCGGAACTCCACCTCTTGGAGCGTGCGGCCAATGAAGCCCGAGCGCGGCGGCACGCTTGCTTCGGCGATGCCAATTCCATGATCGAGCACGCGTTCGACGGCGTGTTCGCCGGGCAGGCCCATGCGCGATTGAGTCTCTTCGGTCAGGCGCCAGACTTCGGTGTCGGGGCCTTCCAGGTAGACGTCGTCCCCGCGCTCAAAACGGAAGTTCGCCCCGGGGTGCACCCAGCGCTCGCCGAAGGAACCGCGGCGCGTCACCGCCAGGACCGAGACCGCGTACTCGCGGCCTATGCCACTTTCGGCCAGCGTGCTACCGCGCAGCTTCGAGGCTTGCCCGACCCGCACGCGCGTAATGCTGCCGATGAGCCCGTAGTCCGCGACGAGTTGTTCGGGTTCGGCCTGCTGACCGAGGCCACGAGCCGCCTCGTGATCGGGAAGAAATCGCCGGCCAACCAGCAGCAGATACAGCACGCCTGCAATCGCGATCGGCGCGCCGATCACCGCGAACTCAAACATGCCGAGGCCGGTGCCGGTGGTCTGCCGCAGGTAGTCACTGACCAGCAGGTTGGAAGACGAGCCAATCAAAGTCAGGTTGCCGCCCAGGATGGCGGCGAAACCCAGAGGCATCAGCAAGCGAGAAGCTGCGATTTTGGCGCGCCGAGCCAACGCGACGACAACCGGCAACAGCACGGCCACGGTGGCGGCGTTGCTCATGAATGCAGAGAGCAGCAAAACTGCACCACACACCAAGGCGAGAATGCGCGTTTCGCTCTTTCCGGCGGCCCGCTCGACCTGCCGCGCCAGCGCCGCCGCGACCCCACTTTCCTGAATGCCTGCGCCGAGCACAAAGACCGCAGCAATCGCAATGACCGCCTGGTTCCCGAAGCCGGCAAGTGCTTGACTGGACTCGCTGACCGCCCCCGTCACAAACAGCAATACGGGGATCGACAGGGCGACAAGCTCAAGCCGAATCCAGCGCGTCAGGAAAAGCACTGCCGCGCCGAGCAGGATGGCCAATGACACCCAGCCGTGGAAACTCATTGCGCGCCTCTCTCTCTCCTTAGCACGTGCTCAGACTAGCAGTACCATGATCCGATGCCCCATCGTGTTCTGATCGAAGTCCTGAATCGGCTCGCCTTTTTAGGGGATGTCCAAGAACGGCGCATGTTCGGCGGTCATGGCCTCTACCTTGACGGCGACTTCTTTGGCTTGATCGATAGCAAGAACGCGCAGCTTTACCTGCGTACCGACGCAACCATGGCCCAGGAACGAGAAGCCGCGGGGTCTTGGCTCTTCGAACCCATGGAAGGCAAGGGAACGATGAACTACGCGGCGACTTCCCCCGCGGTTTTCGATGATCCGGCACGGCTTGCCACTTGGTGCGCACGCGCTCTTCGTATTGCTCGGCTCAAAAAAGAAGCCGAGTCGTGCAGCCTGATCAGCATGCGCAATATCAACAAGGAGTCGGCGTTCTACTTGCTTGATGCCGAAATCCGCAGCCCGGCAGAGCTACGCAAGCTTGGGGCGGTTGCGGCCTTCTGCATGATTCGCGACCTGGGCCATGAACTCGAGCGCAAGCTGTTATGGGCCTTCGATGGCGCCTTGCGCGACCAAGCTTGGCACCGCCTCAGCGACGAGCGCAAGGCCGAGTTAGAGGCCGAAATCGCCGCTACTTAACGGAGTCGGGAAGCACAAACTCGCGCTCCTGACTGCCCGCTTGCAGCGTGAACTCGGCGAAGGGTTGAGCGCCGCGTTCGTCGACTCGTAGCAGATAGGTGCCTGGGACCAATCCGCTGACTTGCGCGGTGCCATTGTCGCGCAATCGGAATCGGTTGCTCGAAGACATATGCGACCATTCCGCGGGTAGCGGGTCCTTTCGCTCTATCCGGTAGCGACCGGCAGCCCTCGCTCCCTCCCGAGTCAGCACGTCAACGCGAAGTTCAGCGGCCTGCTGCAGCCCGATTTCAAGCTTCGTCACGACTCCAGGCTGAGTCTGCGCTTCAATCATCGGAATCAGACCTTCGTTGCTGGTGAACCGTAGTTGATAGCTTCCGGTGGCCAGTCCGCGCAAGGCAAACATCCCTTCGGAGCCGCGCTGTTCCGGCCGTCGCGCTTCCGCGAGCGCACGAGATTCGTTGGCAGCGCCGGCGTCCGTGCGGCGCACACTTTGGAAGTTGACTCGTTCCGCCGGCGAGCCGTCGTTGCGCCGGAAACTGATCTCGAGCACTCCACCTTCACTGAGCCAGACTTCACCGAGATTGAAATTTCCAGCCAAGCTCAGCGAGCTCTGGCTCGCTGCCTCGCCGCTTGGGTGACGAATGAACCAGTTGTATTCGCCGGGCGGAATCGCGGCTTCAAAGAGGCCCTCATCGTCGCTGCGAAAGTTGCGAGGACGCAGGCGACGGCGCTCGTTGCCAACGTCTTCCAGGAAAGTCACACGCGCGCTCCGCGCCGGCTCACCATCGGAGCGCAAGACCAAACCGCTGACGAAAGCGGTCTCGGGTAGTTGCAGGGTCAGCCCTTCGGCCGGTTTCTCTCGCGAGTAATGAGCCAGGCCTCGCGGAGGCCGTGCAATCAGGTTGTAATCCGCTTCGGCAAACAGGCCATCGACGCGGAATGCACCTGATGCATCCGTGACCACAGCAGCCACCGGGCCCAAGAGCCCTCGTGTGAGGCCATCCGGGCTGTAGCGATCCGAACGCGAACTGATGTCCACCGTGACCCCTTTGACCGGACCACCGTGTGCGTCGATGACCGTGCCGGACATGCTTGCCCCCCGCGACAGAGTGACCTCGAGCAAGCCATCTCCGCGCTGGGTAATCGCCACAGGGTTTTCGCGGAAATAGCGATACCCATGCTTGGCAACTTCGAGCCTGTACTCCTTGAAGGAAAGGTGATGAAAGATCGCCAAACCGCTTTCATCACTGCGCAAGTAGTGAATCGGTAGCTCGCTTGGATTGCTTCCACCTTGATTCAATTGAGCGATCACTGCTGCATCTTCGACCGGCCCGCCGAGTTCATCGATGACGCGGACCTCGAGGTAGCCGCCTGGAGCAAGCCTGAGTTGACCCATATCCGCCTCTTCGCCAGCTTCGAGCGGATCGCGCAACTGGAAGGAAATCAAGTGGCGCGACATGCGCGCATAAACCACGATCTGTTGATCGATCGGTGCTCCGAGTCGCACCTTGCCTTCGACATCCGAAATCCGCTCCGAGACGACGAAGTCTTTGACCGGGGTGCCCTGCACAGTGAACAAGATCGGCTGCAAACCTTCGAGATTGCCGTCGTCCATATCCGGAATGCCGAGCACGCCGACCGTCGCGCCTTGCATCGGCGCGCCGTTCTCATCGACCACTTGCACCAAGACGAATGCTTCCCCGGCGACGCTTGGGCTCGGCTTGGCAACCAAGAGGTCGCCGCCCTCGCGCTGAGGATCCAAGCCGGATTCCTCCGCTTGCTCGATTTCGACTCCAGGCTGCTCGGTCACTTCTGGATCGAAGTTTGTGTCAACCGGGCCGCGCTCTTCGTCATCGGCGAGCTGCGCCTCGATTGTACCGAAACCGTCGCTCGGTGCGGAGCTAGGCCAAAACAGCACCGCCGCTCCAGCCACAAGGGCGAGCATCAGCGGGATCCAGGCGCGGCGCATCCTGCAATCCTAACGCCCAGTCGGCAGGCGTGCGCGCAGCTCTTCCCGTCGACGGCGGCTCATGCGCAACTCGGTGCCGTCGCGCAGGACAACCAGATAATCGCCGTGTTCCTGGGGCACCAGCTTGCGAATGCGGTCTAGTCGCACAATCGTCGAGCGGTGAATGCGTGCGAAGTGCTTGGCGTCAAGCTGCTCTTCGATGGAACGAATCGTTGCTCGCATCAGGTGACGCTTACCCCCGGCATGGAAACGAACCGAGTTGTTCGCGGCTTCGATCCAGTCGATTTCTTGGGGGTCCAGGAAATACACCGCGCCGCCCGATTTAATCGCAAATCGCTGCTCGCCCGTTTGGCTCGGGCTGGACTCCGCCACAAGTTCCATGAGCCGATTGGCGAGTTCGCTGCGTTTGGAATCCTGATGGGCCTGGATGGCACGATTGAGGGCCTGCTCGAACCGTTCATCGGTATAGGGCTTGAGCAAGTAGTCCACTGCGTGCACTTCGAAGGCGCGCACGGCGTGTTCGTCGAAAGCTGTCGCAAACACGACTTGGGGCATCTGCGCGGCGCCGATTTCGCGCACCACGCCGAAGCCATCGCAACCAGGCATCTGCACATCAAGAAAAACCAGATCTGGTTGGAGCGAGCGGATCTTCTCAATCGCATCGGTGCCGCTACTCGCTTCGCCGACGACTTCGACATCCTCGCGCATGCTCAGCAGCTGGCACAAGACCTCGCGTGCGAGTGGTTCATCATCGGCAACGAGAACTCTCATGCTTGCTTCTCAGTTTGTCCGGTTTCATCGAAAGGCATGCGAATCCGGGCGCAGCTTCCGCTTCCGCCGGTTTCGCCCCAGGTATCGTGCACAAGTTCAAATCGGGCGGCATCTCTATATAGTTCATGCAATCGCTCGCGCACATTCGATAGCCCGATGCCACCGCCAACCGGCGGGCCGCCCGGCCCGGGGCCATCATCGCGCACTTCCAACACCAGTTGCTCGCCCTGCCGGCTGGCGCGGACCTCGACTCGGCCAGACTCCGGTGCCACCGAGATGCCATGCCGAATCGCGTTTTCGACCAGTGGCTGAAGGATCAAGTTGGGAACCATCGCAGAAAGAACTTCGGGACCGACCTCGCGCGTGATGCGCAATCGGTCTTGAAAGCGCAGCCCCTCGATTTCCAGGTAGCGATCGACCAAGTCCATTTCTTCTTCCAGGCGCACCAACTGACGTCCGCCGCCAGAAAGCACATGACGCAGCAAGTCGGAAAGGCCGGAAACGACGCGCACAACTTCATCGCCCCTCCCGGTGCGCGCTAAGGCAGCGATCGAGTGCAGCGTGTTGAAGAGGAAATGCGGCTGGAGCTGCATCTTCAACGCAGACAGGCGGGCTTCGGAAAGCTTGGCCTCGAGGGTCGCGGCTTGAATCTCCTTTTCCGAAAGCCGTTCGCGGTAATGCAGCGCCGAGCAAACCGCCAAGATCGCCCAATACATGACGATTCCTGGGGGCAGGTACCAGAAAATCGCGACCCAGTAGACATCGAAATAACCGACATCCGAACCCTTCTCTGCGAGTTCGGCCATGTACATCGGCATGAACTCAATCGGAATCCGCAATGCTGCGTGAGCGACTGCGGCGACCAGGCTGACGATTGCGTGCAAGCGCAGCGTTCCGCCGCGGCGGCGGCCAAACGGAAAGGCGCGTGCCAAGCGGGCAATGCCAATCGCAAACACCCCCCAAAGCAACCAGCCCGGCATGCGCCGAATCAGCGCGTCTTGAAAGGTCAGCTGGGTGTCTTCGGCACCGTACTCCGCTTTCCATGCAAAGTAGAACTGCAAAGCGGTCAACAGGCCAATCCCCGCCCAAAACGCGAACCACAACAAAGCGCGCGACCAAGCGCTCTGCCGAGGACGAACCGCGGGGCGAGACAGTTCCATTCCTCTATTGAAGCATCCCCCGAGCTGACGTGTCAGCGAGCGGGGCGAAGCGCGGCTAGCGAGTGGCCAACGGCGGGTAGCGCAAGGCTTGATATCCGCGCCGCTGCAAGTCATCGGCAAGGTGCACGGATTCGTGCACCCGACCTTCGCGCGTGGTGGCTTCGATCACGCTGACTTGGGTATGAGCCGCATCCGCCCATTCCACGAAGATCATCGTGTGTCGTCCGACTCGATTCAGCACATCACCGGGCAACAAGTCCTCCCAATCTTCAAGCCGACGGCAGATCTCGGGAAGGCTGCGCGTCGATTCCTTGCGTGAAAGCCCCCAAACGCGCGAGACCAAACCGGAACAATCCACCCCCACCGCTTGCGGCGTGAAGAACGACTTGCCTGTGGTCGGCAAATGCCCGGCCCACTTGCCGCTCGCGACCCCAGCTTCAAACTCGGGGATCGAAGAGAAGCCACCCCATTGATAGGAGACGCCTTCGTTTGGCTCGCCGTTACTGCGCCAGCCGGTCGCAAGCGATGCTCCTTCGGCATCGGGGGTGTCAATACGATTGCCGAAGCGATCCTCGCCATGAAAGATATTCGCTTCACTCGCCGACCATCGATGAGCAACATAGGCGCGGGCATGTTCGATCACTTCGGCCCGCGTCAGTGCCTGCGAAGCCGGTGCTGTTTGCTGCCCAGCCTGCATCGGATTGCCCGAGCACGCGGCAAGCCCAGACAGCAAAACGAGCGCGGAAAGTCGAAGCATGGCGCACAACGAGGTCGACATGTCTGGATTGTATGCCAGCCGCCGGATCCTCCGGCTCTGGTAAAACGGAGTGGACGCGCCGCGCTGGCGCGTCTTTTCGATGACCGAGCGCCCCCGCATTTCCGTCTCTGCCCTCCAAGACCTCGTTGCGCAGGTAGAGAGTGTGATCTTTGGTAAGCCCGAAACCGTGCGCAGAGCGGTCACGACCTTGCTGGCCGGCGGCCATGTCCTGCTGGAAGACGTCCCCGGAACCGGCAAGACATCGCTTGCACGCGCGCTTGCTCGCTCGATCGGCGGCAGTTTTCAACGCGTGCAGTTCACCGCGGACTTGCTTCCAAGTGATGTTCTGGGAGTCAATCTCTACTCGATGCAGCGCGAAAGCTTCAGCTTTCACCGCGGCCCGGTTTTCCACAACATCGTGCTCGCGGACGAGCTCAACCGCACCTCGCCGCGCACCCAGTCGTGCTTGCTGGAAGCCATGTCGGAAGGCCGCGTCTCGGTTGATGGAACGACCCACGATCTGCCCAAACCCTTCTTTGTGATCGCGACGCAGAACCCGGTCGACTTCGAAGGCACCTACCCGCTGCCTGAATCACAACTCGACCGATTCCTGATGCGCTTGTCGATCGGCTACCCCGACCGGGTTGCCTCGCGCAAGATTCTGAATAGCCCCCATCTCGGCCGCGAGATCTCGGAGCTTCAGCCGGTCATTGATTTGGAGCAGCTGCAGACTTTCATGCGCGCCGTGCCCAAGGTCGCTTTTGACTTGAGCCTGAATGAGTACCTGCTCGACCTCGTTGACGCGACGCGCAAATCGCGGCGGCTCGCGCTTGGGGCAAGCATGCGCTCGGCGATTGACCTGCGCCGCGCCTCGCAAGCGCAAGCGATGTTGAACGGGCGCAACTACGTGATTCCCGACGATGTCAAATCTCTGTTCGTTCCGGTCGTTGCGCACCGTGTGCTGCTCGCCGCTTTACGCGAAACCGATTTGGATACCAGCGACGTCCTCGAAGAGATTCTGGAGCAGGTGCGTATCCCCGCATGATCGCGACCGCGACCAGCCGACCGCGCGGCAGCGCATCTCCCCTCTTGCTGCCCTTGCTTTCGACGGCGATCCCGGTTCCGTTCGTTGCCCCGGAACTCTTGCCACTACTGCTCGCGATTTGGGCGGTCCTGTTGGGCGCGTCTTGGATCGTCGGGCGCATGAACTTATCTGCGATTGAATGCGAGTCGGAATTGCCCGCTTCGGCTTTCGCATGGGAAGCCGTGCCGGCTCAGATTCAGTTGTTCAACCTCTCGCAAAGCTGGGCTGCGCGCGACATCCTCGTCAGCCATACGCTGAGCAAAGATCGCATGCGCCGACCGCGTGCCTACCGCCCGCGCATTCCGATTCACGGCGAGATCGAGCTGCAGCCACTGGTCCGCGTCCCGCGCCGCGGGCGGCATACCGAGTACCTGGTTCGCGTCAGTTCGGCCTTCCCCTTCGGGCTCATTCGCTGGCACCGCGACTTCCAGTTCGAAACCGATCTGCTCGGTTTGCCCCGCTTGGGCGAGCTTCGCCAAACCGACCGCATCCTGCCGGATGAGACGCACCCGGATTTGCGGCGGCCGCGCGGCACCTGGCGGCCGGGTGAGTTCTATGCGCTGCAAGAGTGGCGACCCGGCATCCCGCAGCGACAGATCGCCTGGAAGGCCAGCGCGAGACGCGGCGAGATTCTGGTGCGCCAAAACCAAGTTGCCAAGCGTCCGCCAGCGCATGTCATTTTGCATCTTGGCACGGGTTCGCGTAGCTCGCGGGTCGACTTCGAACGGGCGGTTAGCCTGACCGCAACGGTTGTCGAGCATCTGCTGCGGCGGCGTCAGCCGTTGCGGGTCAGTTTGATTGGCGCTTCGGTGCGCAGCTGGCGGCCGCGCCCCGGTCGTGACGGCTTGAACCAAGTCTTGATCGCACTCGCCGAGATTTCGGCCGAAGCCGATGCCTTGAAACAGATCCCGGTTGGCCTGCTGCAAGACGGCGCGACGGTCTTGATCCATACCGGCGGCATCGAGCCGCCGCTCCTTTCTAGCCCGCGTATCCGTGTGCTCGACGCGCGCGCGATGCGCAAGCTGCGCGCTTACTTCCGCGAAGCGCGCGCGATGCCGGCGCGTACGCGGCTGCCACGTTCAGCATGAGAAGCGAGTTCCGACGCCGTCTGCTTGGAGTTCATGGCCCCTGTGCGATGGACAGATGGATCTCGGCCTTGGCGCAACTCACGGCGATTTGGAGTGGTGCTCTGCTTAGTGCGTTTTTGATCTGGCTGCCGGATCAACCCAGCCTTGCGCCGTGCTGCTTGCTGCTTCCCTGGCTGGGCCGGCTCGTGCGGCATCTGGAACGAGATAGCCCGATTGGCGTCACGATCGACTCCGTACTCCAAGGCGCCTCAGTGCTGCTGTGTTTCATCTTTGCGGTGGACAGCTCGCTATTCTTCCCGCTGCTCCTCAGCCTGTTTGCCGTGCTCGCGAGCCAGCGAAGCCGCTCCGACGGCAGCGCAGCGGCGAGCTTTGTGCTTTCGGCACTGTCGAGCGCCGGACTCGGAGCCACTTTCGGCGGGTCGTATGGCTTGCTCATGGCCTTCCCCTCGCTGTGTTTGGCAGCGACCGGACTGCTGTGGCTGCAGGCTCGTCACACGCGACGCCGGGTGCGCATTGCCTCCGTCCCGCAACCGGAAGAAAGCCTGCTCGGGCTGCGCGGCCGCGCCTTGATTGGCTGTGCACTTGGGCTGATACTCTTGCTCTTGGTTCCGATGAGCTTCCGCGCCGCAAACACCGTGCAGCGCGGCTACCAGAGCTACTTCGCTGGCGAAGACGAGGGCATGCTGACTTCGTTCGAGGCCGAGCGTCGGGACGCCTCGCAGCGCGATCGCTCGCGTGCCGACCGAAACCAATCGCAACGCGATTCCGGATCGAAACCCGCTCCGGCACTCTCGCCAAGTGAGGAAGAAGAAAAACGCCGGCGACGCGTCCTGCGCACCTTCCCCGATGCGCTCGCATTTGAAGGCGATACCTCGATGGTGCCGCGCTCACAAAGCAAGCGGCTGGAACTTCGCGTCATGCAACCGCTCGCGGAGATGCGTCGTTTTCATCGCGCGCGACCGGCCTACTTGCTGACGACCAGCTATGACGGCTTCGGCGACGCGGGGCTTCTGCCTGCCCGCTACGACGCCTTGCGCGAGTACACCGACGGGGCCGATGGCGCCCACGACGGCTGGTGTCAGGTCGAACCCGACCTCGGCCAAGGCACTCTGCTCGATCTGCAGCTGATCATCAGCACCTTGTACGAACCGGGGGTCGGTACGCAACGCATCGTGCTGCCGCGCATCGAGCCATTGATCGCGGCCTACAAGCCCAGCCTGCGGCACCGCGCCTCGGGGATGTTGACCGTTCCCAACAACGGTGCGGCGGTGCAGCAGCTGCGCTTCCGTACCCGTGAACCGCATTTGAGTGCGCTTGAGCTACGGCGGCCGGTATTTGATCGCTCGGATCCGCGCTTCTTGCGCTTGCCGACCGATCGAGCCTGGGCCCCCGTCATCGCAGCGGTACGTGAGCAATTGGAAGGGCTGGACCCAAGCGAATCGAGCCTGCGTGCGGTACTCGGACACTTCAAGCGCCGCTATCAATACTCGCTTGCCGCGCCATCTCCGGGCTTAGACGGTCTCGCCGAGTTCCTGGATCAGCGCGAGGGCTACTGCACCTACTTTGCCACCTCGGCCATGCTCATGTTGCGCATGCTGAACGTACCTTGCCGCGTGGTAGCCGGTTACCGCGTCACTGAATGGGATGAAGATCGCGAAGCCTATGTCGCCGGCGATCAAGCGGGTCATGCATGGGTCGAAGTTCGCGTTCTTGGCGAAGGCTGGATGCCGATCGACCCGACTCCTGCCGCCTCGCTCGAACAGGCCTTGGCCAGGGAAACCGAGCGGCTGCAGCGCGCCGAAGAGATCGAACGATTGGCGGCTGAACAGGAACAGGAACTCGACGAGTTGGCTGCGGCGGGCCTCAACCCGGAAGACGCTTTCGACCCAGAAGACTCCGAGGCAGCCAGCGAGCAAGATGGTGACGCGGGCCTCGCTGCGGCGGAGGCTGAGCCAGAAGCGATGCACCTCTCACCCGGCTGGATCGCCGGCATCGTCGTCGTGCTTTTCATGATGCTGATTCGCGGCTTGCGCACAGCGCGCCGAGACGGGGAAGCAGAATCGGCCGAAGCCCGGCGCGGCGCTGCACTTGCTTGGACAGACATCGATCCAATCCTGGTCGAAGACAGCTCCTACCAGCGTGTCCTCAAACTGTTCAATCGACTTGGCTTCATGCCAGGGCAGCAGCGCACCCCGCTCGAGTTCGCCCACGCCAAACTGAATCGCCGCGGCGACAACTTCCGGCCATTGCTCGGGATCACAAGCATGCTCTATGCCCGCCGCTATGGCGGCCGAGCGATGACCGGCGCGGCTTGGGAGTATTTCCTGCGCTATGAACGCGCCGTGAAGGAGGCCGACGAACGCGGCGAACTTAATCTCGACTAAGGTCTTCGGCGAGCTTCTTCGCTTCGGTTTGCGAAAGCCCTCCGCGGCCACCCGAAATGATTCCTTCTCCGGGTAGAGCAACCGTCAATTTAAACAGCGACAGCGCCCGGTTGTTGTGAATTACGGCGACACGCCGCCCCACGTGTTGGCCGGTCCAGATGCGGAAGCTACTCACCTGCTCGGGGTAAACCACAAAGTGCACTCCGGTGCGGCCGGAGCCGATGTCTTCCGTCCAAGCTCGTTCGATTAGGAAACGCTTGCCGGGCAAGAGATGCACATTCTCGCCGTGGATCTGTTGCACGGAAACACCAGGCGCGTCTTCTTCATTCGCCTTGGCTTCCGGCCGAAACTCCAGCATCGGCGGAGCCGCCCGCTTGGTCATCGGCGGCGTGCTGCAGGCCCCCACGGTCAGGAGAAGCAGGAAGGCGGCGGACAGAATGCGCGACATGCCGATATCGTAACGCTGTGGACGCCCCCCTCTCGGATCCCGCAAGCACTTGCCGCAACTGCGGCAGCCAGGCCCCGGACAAGTATTGCCCCAGCTGCGGCCAAATGGCGTTCATTCGACGCCGCACGCTATGGATGGTTTTGGCGGACTATTTCGCCCATTCCTTCGCCTACGACGGACGGTTTTGGCGAACGATCATTCCATTGGTCAGCAAACCCGGTTGGGTCACCGAGCAGAATCTGAATGAACGCTGGGTCAGTTTTCTGCCCCCGCTGCGGATGTTCCTGGTCATCTCGCTGTTCTTTTTCGTCACCTTGACCATGATTCTTCCCAATGTGATCGAGGGGGAGATCTTTACCGTCATGGACGAGTCGGGCGGCGAAGTCGGCGGAGGCTTTGACACCGAGGAATTTCGCCTCCTTTCTGAGGATTGGATGCTGACCAGTTGGTTCAATGATGTGCTCGTATCCAAAGCCGAGACGCTGAAATCGATGTCTCCGGAGGTGCGCCAGTTTGCCCTTTATCGCGGTTCGATCAGCGCAATCCCGACCACTCTGCTGTTTGCAATCCCACTGTTCGCGCTGGGTTTGAAGATCTTGCAGTTCCTGCGCCGCCGCTACTTCTTCGATCACTTCGTTTTTGCCACCCATTTCTATTCGGTCTGGCTCATCGTGTTGATTCCGTCTTTGATCATTGCTCAGCCGTGGTTTTGGGTCGCGGGTCACGCGATCTACCTTCCGATCTACCTCTTCCTCGCCATGAAAAGGGTCTACCGCCAACACTGGTTCCCGACCATGGCGAAAATGATCTTGCTCGGGGTTTGGCAAATCTTCTCCACCATCGTGCTCGCCCTGACCGTATTCCTTTCAGCCGTGCTCCACGTCTAATTGATGCTCTCCCTCTTCCTCCTGCTCTCCCCCTGGGCCACAGCCCCCGCCCAGGAACCAGAAAACCTGCCCGAGCGCCTTGCGCTGCTCGAACAGCGCATTGAAGAAGCGCGCGTCAGAGGCAACATCCCCAGCGTTGGCTTTGCCCTCGTCAACCGCGAAGGCGTGCTCTGGGCGGGCGGATTCGGCCACGCCGATGTCTCCAGCAATCGCGCTGCCAACGAGAACACGCTGTACGCGATCGGTTCGACGACCAAGGCTTTCACCTCGACGGTCATCGCCGATTTGGTCGACGAGGGACTGCTCAGCTGGGATGTCCCGGCCCAAGAGGTCGTGCCGGTCTGGACGCTGCAAGGCAAAGATGGCGAGACCATCACGATGCGCGATTTGCTGTCCCACCGCACGGGGTACCCTCGCATGGGTCTTTTGTTTGCCTCGGGAAAAGTTGATAGCAAGACGATCCTGGCGACCGCCGCAAACGCCAAACCCTTCCGCGGCTACCACGAAGAATTCCTTTACAACAACATTCAATACCTCGCGGCCGGCACTGCCGCGGCGAAGCTTGGTGGCGCAAGCTGGGAATCGCTGGTGGAATCGCGACTCCTCGACCCGCTCGGCATGACCAGCACGACCGCATCGTTTGCGCGCGCGGTCGGCGATGCGCGACGGGCGACAGGCTACCGCTGGGATCGCGAGAAACAAGAACTCGTGGCGATGCCACCGCGCAACATCAGCAACACTGGCCCAGCCGGATCGATTTATTCGAACGCACGGGACATGAGCAAGTGGATCCAGTTTCAGCTCAATCTGGGTAGCTGGAATGGCAATCAAATCGTCTCCTCCGACAACCTGAACGAGACCTGGGTATCCAATATCGACATGGGCCCCGGCGTTGGGTACGGCATGGGCTGGATGCTGCACGACTGGCAAGGTCAACGCTGGATCGAACACGGCGGCAATATTGACGGCTACTCGGCCAAGGTCGGCATGCTGCCAGATTCGGGCTACGGCTTCGTCATGCTCAGCAACTTGAACGGCGCATCGCTACAAAACCAAATCGACCCGATCGTTTGGAGCACGCTGCTCGATCCTTTGCCGAACTCGGCATCGGACGAAACCGGCGGCGATAGCCCCGCCAAGGTGCTCGACTTCACTCCCTACTTTGGTGAGTACCTCGCAAGCTTCCCGCCGCTTGCCGGACAGTCCCTCGAGGTCATCGAAGAGGACGGCGAGCTTGCGGTCGTCGTGCCCGGTCAAGGCACCTTCGCGATGCACGCGCCGGACGAGAATGGAATGTGGGTCTGGAAACTTACCGACACCATCAAGATCTCCTTCGAGGGGCAAGACGATGGCCAGGCCCACACGATGACCCTGTACCAGAATGGGCTAGCGATGGAGAACCTGCGCAAGGGCTATGAGCCCGCGCCCGAGGTCCCTCTCGCCGAACTCCGCCCCTTGCTCGGCGTCTATCGTCTCGAAGAAGCCGACATGGACTGGACCGTCTTGATTCGCAACAACCGTTTGGCCGTCGATGTGCCTTCGGAGATGATCTACGACCTGCGCCCCGCCAACGAAGAAGGCTGGCGCGTCTTCCGCGCGAAAGATGACCTGATGCTGCGCTTCCGCATGGCTGACAGTGGTGCCATCGAAGGGCTTGAGATGCGCAATGGCAGCAATGATCTGTTCTTGCCTTGGAAGAGTGCCCCGTTGGATGCACTGCCAAGCGCCGAGGAAGTCTTCGCAATCATGAAGCTCGATGAACGGCAGGCTGCACTCGACGCCTGGAATGGATCGACCTTTATCTTTGACCTGGACATGCAGCAGTCTGGAGTGACCGGAGTCTTGACCGCATCTTCCGATGGCAATGGCCGCACCACCGCGAAGATCGACTTCGGCATCTTTGGTACCGGTCAAAGCGCCTTCGACTCCGACTCGGGCTGGTCTGTCTCTGACTTCGAGCCCTTCCGCGAACTCAGCAACGAGAAGCTACTCGAGGCGCGCGAGGAAGGTGGCTTAACCATCGCGATCAGCGATTTCCGCCAGATCTACGATCAGATCACGGTCGAAAAGCGCGGCAAGTTCCAAGGCAGCGATCACTGGATCTTGAGCTGCCGGCGCAGCACGGTGAAAGATCGCCCGGTGACCCGGATCTACGTGGAATGCGATACCGGCGAAATCCACGGGGTCCGCACGCACGTTGAACTCGACGGCGCAGGACACATGCCGATTCGTTGCATGCTCGACGACTACCGGGAAGTGCAGGGCGTGAACGTTCCGCACCGGATTCGCGTCGAGAACGATGCCAGCGGTCGCTCGATTCAGACCGTGCGCGAAGTGCGCCCGGGCGAGGGTCCGTCGGAAGCCGACTTCATCCCGCCCAAGCAAGACTAGCCGAATCAGTTTCCGGCTTCGCCGTCAGTGGTCTCCGGACCGCTGGCGGCTTTTTGCGATTCATGCCAAGCCGCAAGCGACTTGGTTTCTTGCTCGCGCGGCATGCCGGCGCGCACCCGAGCGCGGCGTTCGTCTGGCTGGCCATCCCACCAGGCGTAAAGATCGCGCACGGTGTCGGCCAAGGGGCGCGAACGCATGCCTGCGGCAATCGCCTTCGAGCAATTGACCGTATTGATGCCAGCGACCTCGCCTTCGCCCGGGGCCCAAACGGGCAGATGCCCCCATGGAGCGAGGCCTTGCTCAGCGCAAAAGCTTGCCGGAACCCAAGTGAACTCGGCATCGCCACCGGAAACCGCCTTGCAGCCATACACCAACTCAGCCATATCAGCCGGGTTGGTCGGTCCGCAGCAGTTGTAGCGCCCGACGATCTTCTGCTCGATACAGTGAATCGCAAACTCGCCCAAATCGCGGGCATCGATCCATTGCACCGGGTCGGTGATCTCGCCAGGAACCAGAACTTCGCCACCCGCGCGCACGCGGAGCGGCCAGTAGCTGAAACGATCAGTTGGATCTTCCGGGCCGACGATCAAGCCGGGGCGCAGATTGGTCACACGACCAGGCATCGCCTTCTCGGCGGCGTTTTCACACAGCACCTTGAGCGGGCCATACGAAGTGTTCGACATGACCTCGGTTGTCGGGTCTTCAATCGTGCCGACCTCGTCCTCTTCGGTCAGCCCCTTCTTGGACAAGTCGGGGTAGACCGAGACCGAAGAAATCAGCACGTATTGACCGCAGGCGTCCTTCAACAACTCGGAACTCGCCGCCGCCATGCGCGGGTAATACGAGGAGGTGTCAAGCACGGCGTCGAACTCGCGGCCCTTCAGCGGCTCAAGCCCCGGCTCGATCTTCGGATCACGGTTGCCCAGAATGTGCTCAAGCTCGGGGAACAGGTCCGGGCGGGTCTTGCCGCGGTGAAACAGCGAGATGTTGTGGCCGCGCGCCAACGCAGCTCGCACGATCGCAGGCCCCAAAAAGCCCGTGCCGCCAAGGATCAGGAGATTGAGCGGCTTGACCGGCTGACGCTGCGGGGTCGCGGCTCGTAGGGGGATGCGGCTACTCAGCCCCAGGCCTACGCCTGTTGCCGCGGTACCGCGCAGGAAGTCACGACGAGTGGTGTCCATGTGTGCGTCAGCCTACTCTCCACTGAGCCATCTGTGAGATGAACCCTCCCTCCACGCCCCCACTC
>JBDQJC010000024.1:0-42063 GCA_040264055.1 Planctomycetota bacterium | reverse complement strand
TGCAAGCAAGTACTACGCCAGTCTGGCCGGGGTCGATCGGCAGATGGGCCGGCTGTGGGATGAGCTTGAAGCGCTCGACGTCGACCAGGACACCTTGCTCTGGTTCTGCAGCGACAATGGCCCCGAACGCGTGCGCGGCGATGACGACACAGCCGCAGCGGAAAGTTTTGTCGGCCACAACTTGGGATCGGCCGCTCCGTTCCGAGGACGCAAACGCACGCTCTACGAAGGCGGCATCCGATCCCCCGCCTTCGTCGTGTGGCCGGGCCGCGTCCCGGCCGGGTCACGCGCTTCCGGCCTCTCCGTCACGAGCGACTACTTCCCGACCTTGGTGCAAGCCTTGCAGGCGGATTCACCCCTGGATCAGGACGGCAAGTTGATTCGCTTTGATGGCGTCTCGATCTTACCGATGATTCTCGGCCAAACTTGGCAGCGCCCCGAGCCGCTTCATTTCGCCAGCTTGAAACGCTACGCGATGACGGATTGGCCCTTCAAGCTCGTTTGCAACGATGGTCGCCAAGACGAGTTGTACGACCTTGACGCTGATCCGGGCGAAACGACCAACCTCATTCAGTCCAAAGCTGGCCTCGCCGCTCGGATGCGACTCGCCAGTTTCGCGTGGCGGCGCGAACTCAGCGATTCTCGTCGCTAGGTTTCCAACGCGGCTCGACTCCCAGCAAATGACGCACAAAGAAGTCGCGACGACGTCGCGTTCCATACGGCGATTCGGCCACGCCGTGCCCCCCGCCTGGCACAACCAGCAGGTCGAAATCCTTATCGGCTCGGATCAGAGCGTCGACGACCTGCATGGTGGAAGCTGGATCGACATTGCGATCGAGCTCACCCACCACCAAGAGTAGATCGCCTTGCATGCGATGAGCATGGTCGACGTTGGACGACTTTGCATAGCTCTCGTCAACCGGCCAGCCCATCCAGGCTTCGTTCCACCAGATCTTGTCCATCCGGTTGTCATGGCAGCCGCAATCGGCGACGGCAGCATGGTAGAAATCGTGATGATCGATCAATGCGCGCATCGCGTTCTGACCGCCAGCAGATCCACCATAAATGCCGACGCGGCTCAAATCGGCCGCAGGCTCGGTCGCCGCAAAAGCGCGAATCCATGCCTTGCGATCGGGAAATCCCGCGTCGCCGATGTTCTTCCAAGCCACATCATGGAAGGCCTTGGAGCGCCAGTTCGTGCCCATGCCGTCAATCCGAACGACCAGGAAGCCCAGTTCGGCCATCTCCATCGACTTGCTGTGCAGGCTCCAACTCTTCGGCACATGGGCATCGTGCGGGCCGGCGTAGATGTTCTCGATGATCGGGTACTTCTTGCTCGGGTCGAAGTTGCTCGGTCGATAGACGACGCCCCAAATCTCGGTGCGCCCATCGCGCCCCGGAGCGACAAATCGTTGCGGTGGCCGCCAACCCTTCGCAAGTAGCGGTGCGACATCGGGCCGCCCTAGTTCGCAGACGAGTCGACCGTCGGCACGGCGGAGCTCGGTCACCGGTGGATGATCCACCCGTGAATAGCGATCGACAAACAGGCTGCGATCAGGCGACCAACTGAGCTGATGCGTTCCATCACCTTCGGTCAGCATGCTGAGTGACCCGCTTGCAAGATCCACCGATGCGAAGTGCTGATGATAGGGATCTTGATCTGGGTAGTAGCCCATCACACGAATCAGGAGCTGACCGGCTTCGGCGTCAAAGTGATCGACCGCACGCACCGCCCATTCCCCCGAGGTCAGTGGGGTTGCCACTGTGGTTTCCAAGTCGATCAAATAGAGATGATTCCAACCGCTACGCTCGGACATCCAGATCGCCTGCTTACCATCCGGGAGTAGCCTCAAATAGGTCTTCGAGCTGTAGTCAATGAAGGTGTCGCTGCGTTCATCAATCAGAATGCGCAGCTTGCCCGTTGTGACATCGAGCTCGTAGTAGGTCAGCGCCTGGTGTCCTCGTTGATTGACGAGGAAGCGAAAGCGTGTTCCATCTTCGGTCCAAGATTGTTGATTGATTCGCCATGGCGTTCCGAACACGGCTTCGTCCATGGGCACCGCGATCGCTTGGCCATCCTGGTCCATGCGAAAGACCTTCGGCCGCGCGAAGTCCAGGATGTCCCCCGGCTTCGTGTAATCAAAACGATGCGTCTTCGGCTGAAGCTGATCGTCAGGCGAAGATTCAATCAGATGCACTTGGCGTTGCGTCGGGGCAAAACGCGTTTGCGCCACTGCGAAGGCTTGGCCGCCCGGCGCGACATTCAAGCGAGTCGAGTAGCTGTCACCAGTGCTGCCATCCGAAGTCAACGCGAAGTCGCCAGCGTAGAGGTTGCCGTCACGCACCTCCATGCGGGCTTGCAGTCGCGAGTTCGCACCCCGGTCGGTCTCAGAATCAGCGCGGCTCCCCTCGCGCGCCCTTGGCGACTGCCCTCGGTTGGGCGACCAGATTCCGTCATGGAGCAGCGCAATCCCCGCAGTCGAACGGCCACGGAAGGTCGCCGAGGGCGCAGCACCATCCGGGCCCGCGTTGCCCTTGCTAGACGGCGCCTGAATGCGCCAAGCATGACCGTCGAAGGTACTCATCCATCGCACTGCGCCCGCCTCGACCGATCCATACGAACGCCCCGGCCACGCCCCGGACACCCAGAACAACTCCAAGGGCTCAGCGGTTTGATTCACAAAAAGGATGGATGTCCTTGCCCCCGCTCTACGCCGCCCACCGCCGCGCTCATTCGGCTCGATCAACCATCCATCGGCGTCCTCGATCGCAAGCGGGCGCACCGATTGATCACTTGGATCAAAGCGGAGCGCGTGCCCATCCTCGAACACCAACTGCACCGCGCCGTCCGCGCCGGCGGCCGCCCCAATCAGCTCGACTTCCGCTTTGGCGAAGGCCGATGCGAGCGCTTCCGATTCCGTCAGATTGCTACGACGCTTCCCCTCCGGCGCGGATGGATCAATCAGAACCAACTCGGACGACCCGCCTTGGCCCGTCACGGAGTACATCAGCTTGCCGCCTGCAAGCCAGACCGGCTCGATCCGATCGCTGGGAAGAAGGCCGGCAAACTTGCTTCGCAACTCCGAAGCCCTTTGGTAATCCGCCGCGGAGCCTTGCGGTGCTGCCACCATCGGCGCGGCAAGAAGGCCGAATGCCAGGCAAACGAGAAGTGCGGAAAGTGGGCCGAGGCGCATGGCCCCATGATGCCACGCCCTAGCTTGCGGCTTCGTCTTGAATACGCGCGCGCTCGTAGAGCACCGGGTTGAGCGGATCCGCCATGACCTCGCCGACCCGAGTGGACGGCGACCATCGGCGCCAATCGCGCTCTTGATTGCCGTTGCGCGGCGCTGCAAGGCGCATTTCCGAGTCCATGTAGATGATCGTTTGCACCTTGCGCGGCTGGCTGGTGGTATTGGGGCCAGCTCGGTGCAGAGTCCAGCCATAGTGGAAGCTCACTTCGCCGAGTGCGTAGGGCTTAACGAACTCTTCAATTCCGCGCGCGCGCACTTCGTCGTCAATCACCCGTTCGCTCTCAGCGGAAATCTCGAGCTCGCGCGCTATCCGCTTGCGATGCGTGCCCACGCCGAAACACATCGGCCCCTGTTCGAGGGGGACCTCGTGCAGGGGTACCCAGGCCGTCACGCACTGAGCGCTCGCGAGTGGCCAGTACTGCTGATCGACGTGCCAAGGAGTGAATCCGCCCGAAGCCTCTTTGTAGAGAGCTTGGTCGTGATACATGCGCACCCCCGCAGTGCCCAATAGCTCGGTTGCGATGCGTGCAAGTCGCCGCGAAAGCATGAACTCACGTGCAAGTGGATCCAGCTGCCATAGGTTGCCGACCTGGATGAAGGCTTGTCCATAGACATCCCGCTTGGCCAGCGGGGTGTTGCGGGCGGGATCATGTTCGAGGGTCAGACGTGTGAGCGTTGGCTCGATGCGGAGCAGACTCTCGGCATCAAAGACCTCGGGAAGATGCACAAAGCCATCACGCCGAAAGCTCGCAATCTGCTCGGCGGTCATGGGATAGGCTTCGTCCATCATCAGCTCAGAATCTGGTGGACCACTTCGCCTTCCACATCCGTCAAGCGGAAGCGTCGGCCCTGGAATCGATAGGTCAAGCGCTCGTGATCGATGCCGAGCAGGTGCAGCATCGTGGCCTGGAGATCGTGCACGCTCACTTTGTCCTTCACTGCATTGAAGCCAAACTCGTCGGTCTCCCCGTAGCTGAAGCCCGGCTTCACGCCGCCTCCGGCCATCCAGATGGTGAAGCCATACGGGTGGTGATCGCGGCCCTCGTTGTCGGCGCCGAAGACACCCTGACAGAAAGGCGTACGGCCAAACTCACCGCCCCAGATCACCAGCGTTTCCTCGAGAAGGCCGCGCTGCTCGAGGTCACGGATAAGCGCGGCGGATGGTGCGTCGGTATCGCGGCACTGAATCTCAAACTGGGTGCGCAGGTTCCGGTGCTGATCCCAACCCGCGTGCATCAGCTGGACAAAACGAGTGCCGCGTTCGACGAGGCGTCGAGCCATCAAACAGTTGTATGCGTATGAGCCCTTGCGATGAACATCGGGCCCATACATGGCGAGCGTCTCCTCGGACTCCTGCGAAAAATCGGTCAACTCCGGAACCGAAGTCTGCATGCGGTAGGCCATTTCATACTGCGCAATCCGCGTGCGGATTTCAGGGTCGCCGACCTCCTCTGCTCGCCGCTCATTGAGCGCAGCGAGATCGTCGAGCATGCCGCGGCGGGTCGCGCGATCGAGGCCCGCCGGATCGCGCAGGTACAGCACCGGATCACCTTGACCCCGGAAGTTCACACCTTGGTGGACCGAGGGAAGGAAGCCGCTTCCCCAGTAGTAGTCGTAGAAGATCTGCCCGCACGAGTTCTCTTTGTCGCGCGAGGTCATGGCGACAAAGGTCGGTAAGTCTTCCGATTCACTGCCTAAGCCATAAGACAACCAGGCCCCCGCACTAGGCCGGCCCGGCTGCTCGCTTCCGGTCAGGAAGTAAGTGATGGCCGGCGCGTGATTCACTTGCGTGGTGTGCATCGACTTCACGAAGCACAACTTGTCGACGATCTTGGCCGTCTCGGGCAGCAAATCGGACACCGGTGCTCGACATTCTCCGTGCAGGGCAAAGGGTCGAAACTCCCCCATGCATAAGCGCGAAGTTTGGGCATCGATCATCGAACTGAAGCGTGCCTCCTTGGCATCGGCGAGCGGCATGTCTTTGCCATGCAACTCGCGCAGCTTCGGTTTGTAGTCAAACAGGTCAACGTGCGATGGCCCACCATTCTGGAACAAGTAGATCACCCGCTTGGCCTTCGGCGCGAAATGCGGAATCGCGGGATCTTGCCCGAGACCGCGCATCGCTGCCTGCGCCGGATCCGGCCCGACCGCAGCGCGCAGAGATCGCGGCATCATCGAACCGAGTGCCGCCGCTCCAAGGCCCAATCCGGCGTGACGGAAGAAGGCCCGGCGCGTCAGCTGAGCATGCCGCTCTTGCAGTGGATTCAACCTGCTCATGACTTGGTCAGGACCTCATCCAGGTTCAGAATGATGGAACAGATCACACTCATGGCGGCCAACTCGGCAGCCGGAAGATCTGCTTGAACAGCGGACTCCCCCACGCCAAGCAAGGCCTGGGCCGCCTCCGGATTCGCTCGGTAATGCTCGACCAACTCCAGCCAGCGTTCGATGAGCAATGTCTGCTCTTCGCTTCGCGGCTCTCGGGCCGTCGCGATGCGGAAGGCCCAACGCACCCCCGTTTCGACCGCGCCGAACTCGTCGAGTTCGGTGAACGGTGCGAGGCCTTCGCTCAATGCTCGCTGCGCAAAACAGCGCGCGGCCTCGACATAGGCTGGGTCGTTCTGCGTGACCAATGCGTGCAAGGGGGAATTGGTCAGATTCGGACGCACGCTGCAGACCTGGCGCTTCGCCGTATCGAAGAAGAAGGTCGGCTGCACAATCCGTCGCCAAAACACGTAAAGGCTGCGCCGGTACAGCGACTCACCGGAATCCTGCTGGTAGCGAATCGTATCGAAGGTCGCTTCCGCCCAAACGCCGTCCGGCTGATAGGGCCGCACCGGCGGTCCGCCCTGCTGCTCGACCAAGAGCCCCGCCAATGCAAGCGCTTGATCGCGAATCATCCACGACGGCAAACGATAGCGTGGCCCGCGCGCAAGCATGCGGTTCTCTGGGTCATCCAAGTAGGCCTGCACCGGGGCAGTCGAACTTTGGCGATAGGTCGCACTGAGCACGATGTCGCGGTGCAGTTGCTTTAAGTCCCAACCCGATTCGATGAAGCGTACCGCGAGAAAATCAAGCAGCTGCGGGTGAGAAGGCAGCTCGCCCTGGCGCCCGAAGTCTTCCGAGCTTGCGACCAAGCCCATGCCAAAGAAGCGCTGCCATTCCCGGTTCACGGTGACGCGCGAGGTCAATGGGTGCTGCGGATCAAGCAACCAGTTCGCGAGGTCCAGCCGGGTGACCGGAGCTGGCTTGGCTTCCGCTTCAGGCTCGTCGATGACTCGCAAGGGCGGCAGGAAGCTTGGAGTGTCGGCCTGCACGAGTTCGCGAGGCTGGTCATAGCCGCCTCGGTCCAAGATTCGCGTGTCGCGTTGACGATCCATCGGCAGGTTGTCCATCACCAGGACCACCGGCGCGCCTTCTTGAAATGATTCTCGCTCGGCCTGAAGCTCGGCGATCCGCTCCTGCGCTTCACCCCAAGACGGAGAGAAGCCTTCGCGGTAGAAGCGCATTAACTGATCGGACTGCTCGGCGCTGCGCTGTTCGCTGGGTAGCTGCAGGATTTCCACGACGGACAGCGGCATGCCGTCCACCGTTTCGACACCACGTCGGAAGTAAATTCCGCCATTGCCGCCGGTATTGATGATCTTGATCAGCAGATCGTTTGAGCCCTGTTGCAGGTCAATCGTGATGCGCTCCTGATCAGGCCCGACGCCACGGCGCACATCATTGCCAAAGACCTCGGCGCCATTCAGGAAGACTTTGATCGCATCATCGGAACCCAGCGAGAGCTCCATCTGCCGTTCGCTCGCGGCGATGATGCGATTGAAGTAATAGTGCACGCCGAGCACCGGACCGAAGATCAGAGGCTCGCCTTCTTTGAGCTCCGGTGCGCGTGTCCAGAGCTCTGCGTCGTCGAGTGCGACCGCAGTCTCCGGAGGGAACGCCGCGGCATACAACTCATCCACAGCACCTTCATAGGGAGTGACCGTCTTCCACCAGACACTCTCCATCGACGCGGGCTGCGAAGCGCTTGGCTTGTCGCGCAGCCGCGCGAGTTGCTCCAACTCCCACGCCAGCTGCGCGGCGTCAAGCGCAGGGTTCGGTTGCTGGCGTTCCTGCTCGAGGGCTTGGACCTCGACATCAATTGCCAGAACTCGGCTGCGCAGCTCGGGGGCCAGATAGCGCATGTTGGGAGTCGAGCGCCCCGAACTGCCACGCCCGGTATCCGAGCTTTGATTAAAGAAGTCGAAGAGCTGGTAGTACTCGCGTTGGGAGATCGGGTCGTAACGATGATCGTGACAGCGTGCGCAAGTGAAAGTCAGTCCGAGCCAGGTGGTAGCCGTCGTTTCCACACGGTCGAATACATTCTCGACCCGCGTTTCTTCGAAGATCCTGCCGCCTTCCCCGTTCGTCATATGATTGCGATTGAAGCCTGAAGCCAACACTTGCTCGGGAGTGGCATTGGGAATCAGGTCGCCGGCAAGCATCTCGAGAGTCAGCTGATCGAAGGGCTTGTTCGCATTCAACTGATCCACCAGCCAATCGCGCCATGGCCACATCTCGCGTGTCGGGTCGGCTTGAAAGCCATCAGTATCGGCGTAGCGCGCCGTGTCGAGCCATTCCCAGGCCATGCGCTCGCCATAGCGCGGCGAGGCCAACAAGCGCTCCACCACCGCGACCGACGCCGCTTCCGAAGGATCAGCGAGGAATGCCTGAAGCTCAGCTTGAGTTGGCGGCAAGCCGGTCAGATCGAGGGTCACGCGACGAAGCCAAGTTTCTGGCTTGGCGCTTCGATTGGGCTGTAGGCCGTGTTCCTGAAGGCGCGCTAAAACGAATGCGTCGATCTCATTCTTCCCCCAGGCCGCAGTGACCAGCTTCTTGGGACTTGGCTTGACCGGTGGGACAAAGGCCCAATGCTCTTCCCATTCCGCGCCTTCAGCGATCCAACGACGCAGGGTCTCGATCTCGGTGTCGGTGAGCGCGAGGTTGGAATCGATCGGCGGCATGCGATCTTGCTCAAAGCGCGTCGTGATGCGATCAACGAGCTCACTTTCTTCCGGATAGCCCGGCACCACTGCGGCGTAGCCTCCGAGGTCGGCAAAGACACTCTCGCGAAGATCAAAACGCAGCTCCGAGTCGCGTTCCGTCTCGTCCGGGCCGTGGCATGAGAAGCAGCGGTCCGAGAGAATCGGAAGGACTTCCCGCTGGAAGGAAACCGGCTCTTGTTCGCCTTGCGCAAACGAACTGAGGGAGAGGAGGAGAGTCGTAGCCAGCATCGCGCACGCACGCCAGAACGGCAGAACCGAGTCTATCCCAATCAGCGGTCATCCGCGTCGACTTGCACGCGCCCGACCGGCTTGATCTCGACGTCGAAGCTGCGGAAGTCCGTTTCTAGTCGGTAGTGCCCCGCTGGCAAGGTGCGCGCAAGCAAAGCACCCCCTGGCGTCAAAGGCAGCTCGACCCAAGCAGCCGGTGCATCGGCGGAATCGCGTCGTGTGATCCGCACTTTCCCGCCGTCTTGCGAGTGTGCTTCGAAGAACAGCGAACCCAGGGGCACTTGCAGTTGCATGCTTCCCGGTTCAAAAGGCAGCTCGACCTCATAGCCAAGGAAGATCAGTTCTGGGCGACCAGGCAACTCAAGCTCGCTGAGTTTTGCCGAAGCCGGGAGTTGCACCAAGATGGAATCGCCTTGAGTACCCCGCACCGGAAGCTCCGCGTTCGCATTCGTTCTGCTTAGCACTCCACGCTGATCGACGCGCAAGGCAAAGTCGGAGAGCAGATGGGAGCCCAGGCTGACCGTGAGCGTCGCATCCTGCTGAGGGCACTCGATCGTGAATTCCTGGTCGTGAGCATCAACACGCAAGTCGCCGAGTTTCCTGTTTTGCATGCCCGTCAGGACCAGCGCGACCTCGTAAATACCAAACGGCACAATTCCTTGCACTGAGCTCGAACCCCGCGGGTCCAGAATCAGCGGCGGGAGCCTTTGCGCCGATTGATCCTTCAGCCAGACACGCGCCGCAAGCGGGAAGCGCTGGCCGTCACCGGCCCGAACGGTGAAGCGTGACAACTTTGGCAAAGGGATATCGGTATGCCCGCTGGCGTTCAGTCGTCTCGAAGTGATCACCCGGTTCCCAGGCTGCGCACGCACCCAAACCCAAGACTCCTTGCTCACCCACCCCGAGGTGAGTTCGGTGAATTCCCCAGGACGGCAATCCTGCCAACCCCACTCGCTGAGTTCGACCAAGCCGCCTCTCGAGCGCGGCACTCTTTCAAGATCGCTGGCGACGCTCGCCATGCGCTGCACTTGGAATCGAATCGAATCGTCATCGGGCGCGCCGAGCAACTGAACCGACTGTTCTGCCGATTCGATCAAGGCTAGGCGGTGGCTGCCCAAATCGATCAGCGGATCCGTGACCGAGCTCCATTGCTTGGTCGAGCTGATCGGAATCAGCACCTGCATATGCTCCGCATCCCATTCCTTGATCGGGATCGAACCCGACAGGTCCGTTCGATCTTCATGCCAAGGGGAGAAGAAGTAAGGGTTGACTCGGTAATAGACCAGTTGCTTCGAAACGGGCACACGATTGCCGAACTCGTTGCGCGTCTCCACTCGAAGGTTGCCCGAGTGCGCTCCGCGTCGACCGTAGTCTCGGCTCCACTCGATCCGCGGGTCGCCGCGCGAAACAGCTTGCTTGCGCGGAATCAGGAAATCTTCGTGTTGCCACCCATCCGGGTACTCGATCAGGCAATACAGCATTCCGTGGCTATTTTCATTCCGGTCAAAGCTCGGGAGTTCCGGAAAGAAGGCGAAGCCCTTCGCATCGGTCAACTGCTTGCCGACGACGGGAAGATCGCGCATGAGAGTGCGCTCCTTTCCAACCTTCACATGCTCCTGGTTCAGAAACACCGTCACTTGAGCACCTTGCACGGGATCGATGCCGTTGCGCACGATGACACGACCAATCGCCGGCGGCTGCATCTGCAGCGTCATTCTTGACGCGGAAGAAGTCGCGACGAGCTGGCCGAAACCCTCGGCTTCGACGACGACCCGCAGGGCGTAGCCATAACTCGGGAAGGAAAAGCGGCCGTGCTCGTCGATTGTGCGAGTTTCGCCTTTGTAGTGCACGGTCGCACCGTTGACCGAGCGACCATTCGCGACACAGCGACCCGTGAACGGAAAAGGCATCGCAAAGGGGTCGAGCTCGTCGCGCCGCGCAGGAAAAGACCGCGCCCTAAGGGATCGAACGCTGCTTCTCGTTGCCTCCGCTTCCGATCCCTCATCTTGCCCCAACTCTTCGCCGACGGCCGCGAGCGAAGGCGAGCGAGGATCCCCCTGCTCCGCAAGCTGTCGCGATTCAGAATCGACCTTGGGATCTCCTGTCAAAACGATCCAAGCGGTCATCGCAAGCGCGACAACGAGCGCGAAACCGAAGCCGAACTTAGCTCGTTCAGACAACCCTCCCTCCAGAGAACTGCATCGCTCCAGCATAGTGTTTATGCGGCGGAGGCGCAGAGTGTGTAAGCCACCCTGAGGATCGCGGGTTACCGGTTACCCGCCCGTGCTGATCTTGCGTGATAGCTGCACCATGTCCTCGGTGCGCAGCGTGACTTCGTAGCCGCGCTTTTCAAACAGGCAAATCAGCTTCTGGTTGTGCTTGCCTGTATTGGTCGCTGCACGATCAAGCCCTCGCTCGCGAATCCAAGCTTCGACTTGTTCGACAAGCCTCTCGGCGACACCCATCCGCCTCGCTTCCGGCACGACATAGATGGTCGACATCAGGCCATACTCGTCGGCGCGAGGTTCCGCCCCCTGCTGCCGCGCCGGCTCGATCCGCACGATGCTCTGACCAAGGATCTCACTCGCATCGGATTCGGCCAGCAAGACCGCTGCCGTAGACCGTTGAGGATCGAGGTGAAAACGAACTCGATCGCGCAGCCAATCCATCGAGTACATCGCCGTGCCAGCCTCTTCGCCGAGCACTTCGATCAGCGTCAAACGCATGCGCGACGCGATCAAGTCGATCTCTCGATCGGAGCTTGCTCGCGCCGCGCGGATTCGCATCAGCCCTAGGGGCAGATGACGACTTCGAGTGCGTTGGTCGCGACCGCGTTGGCGCCGCGCGCCCCCGCCTGCAGGAAGACACTCATGCCCACCAAACTTGCGTTCGACGGGACAGGCAGGTTTGCCGAAGCGTTGCCGCTGGCATCTGCGGTGAGTCGCAGCACATTGATGTTGTTAGCCACCAGCAAGCTCAACCCAGAACCTGGGTCATCTTGCATCGTCGCCGATCCGCCGACGATCAAGTTGAAGACCTGGCCGCCAGCGAAGCCGGACATTTGCGCATCCACACTGGTGCCGATGCTCGGAGTCCCAACAAGGGAGAGGCTCGCGTTGTTGCGCCCTAATTCGAGAGCGTTGTAAACGCGTGTCCCGCAAACGATGGTGTTGCTTGCCCCGGGCGTCGTGTCCGCGCTCGTCACCCACAGTTCCTCTCCATCGTGCAAGCGCAAGGTCGAGACATCCGCAGATTGCGGGCCAAAGGCAACAAAGTCGAGAACCGTGACGCCATCCGCCGCATAGAGCACGACCTCTTCGCCGTCAGTCGACAGCTTGAAGTCGGCGTGCATGGGGCCATCGAGTGGGTCGTCATCTGCCCAGATCAGCAGGCTCTCCCCCGCAGCCAAGCTCGTACCCGCTGGAATCGGCCAAGGCGTCGTATCCCCGAGTTGGTCCGAGAGGCCCAGTCCGGAAAGATCGACCGGGGCATTGCTGCGGTTGTGCAACTCGATCCAATCTTCGGCTTGGCCAGCTTCGTCAACCGGGCCATTGTTGTTCTTCGCGACGAACTCATTCAGCACGATGTCGCCCGCGCTTCCGCCCCATTCCAAGCTGAAGCTGAGCGGCTTGAAACTGGCGTGGTAGGGCTCAAAGGCCATGCCATTGCTGTTCAGCAACTTCGCGTCGAAGTAATACTCAACGGGAGCCCCAAACGCGAAACCCGGGGCGGAGTTTGCATAGACGTTGTCGCCCGCAGCTCCGTCACCGTGCGCGCCATCGTCAAACAGCTCAAGAGCCGTGAACGCGCCCAAGGTGCGGTAGTGAACAAAGACCGTTTCAACCGTGTCATTCGGGTTACTGACCGTCGCAGAGAAGCGCACCGCCTCACCGGACTTCGGAGTCGCCGGCGCGTGGCCCGCAGCACTGAATAAAGGGCGATCGAGGTCGATCAAGTTGTGGCCTTCTAAGAATGCATGGCGATTACCAATGAAGTTCTTCAGCGAAGCCACACCATTCACAAACTGCTGGTAGTTCTGTGCCAAACGCGTATCGATCTGCACTTCCGCGTCGATGAGAAGCTTCAGCGCATCGATTTCTGCGTGCAGAACCGCGGGGTCAATGCCGTGCTCGGTGATCGCGGCCATGTGCGCCAGGTATTGCTGACGTAGAACGCCGCCTTCGACGAGGTTGGACAGCAAAGGACGCTCGGCGTCGCCAGCACCTTTTGTCGGCGACATGTTGTTCGGCGCATTGCCGTAGTTGCCGAAGGCCATGTTAAAGTCCCAAGGGATGACCGCGAGTCGATCGTGCTTGGAATCGTGATACAGGTAGTAGTTGCGACCTGAGTCGTAATAAGCATCCAGCGAGCAAATCGCGTTATTCAGCGCCAAGTGCCAGATCGCTTGATCGGTATCCAGCAGAGGGTTCAGCGCATCCAGCAGATCCACCGAAGGCGTGTTGTTCAAGACATCAATCGCAGTCAGCACATCAAGGTGATGCAGCGGATCGGTCTCGAGGTTCTTCAGCTCGTAGGCTCGCTCGGCCCGCGACAGAGAAAAAGACAAGTCCTGCAAAGCGAGGTCGCGCAAAGGCGGCGGCTGGGTGATCGTGTCTTCCCAGTTGTCCGGTGGCACGGCCTTGTAGCGAAAACCGTCCTCATTCCCGAACCAGCGCTCGGTGAACTTGCCACCTACATGCTCGACGTTTGTGTAGATCCCATAGTTGTCTCCATTGATCACGAGCTTAATAAAGTTCGCGCGCGAGGATGGCGTGAACTCGTTCAAGACGCGATACGCGATCACTTCGCGCATCAGACTGGTATCTGACCATTGGTTATTCAGGATGATCTTCGAGTTGCCGAGCACCTCTTGATCGACCCCAAAGGCCTTCAAGTCAATGTTGAAAGGGGCCTTCTCGCCATTGGCTCGCAGCCAATAGGTTGAGTTGCCCTTGTAGCGCACACCAACATTGGGATAGAGCACGCCGTCGACGGTCAGATCAGCCGGGATCTGCACCTGCAGCCCTGCCTTCTTGTTGTCGCGAAGTTGGTCTTCCCAGTCAGCCTGAGAAAAGGTCAACTCCAGGGTGCGCAGAGTGCCACGATCGAAGAAATCTTGTCCTTGGGCAGACGGCTGGAGGGCCGCGCCAATCAGGACTGTGGCGAGCATCGTGAGGATACGGTCAAGCATGCTCCCCTATCCTGACACAGGACTAGGTTATTGGATTCGGAAAACACATGCTCTTTTGAGGCAAGAGGGTGAGCTTGTTTCTCGTGGTGTTGGGATAAGCTGAATTGGAAAGCCCCGGTGCGCTACCCCCTCCTCTATTCGTCGTTCACGATCCTCAGCTTGGCCGCGTGCATCGCCCCGCTCTCGGTGTATCCGAGTGGGCGCTCCGTCGGCTATCAACAAGGCTCGGCAGCGGGCGCCATCAGCCTGGCGCCGGACAATGACGGCGAAACCGTTCTGATGCCAGAAATGCGTTGGCTCTATGGTGTCACGCAAGATCTCGACTTTGGCCTCGAAACCGTCGTGCCGGCCACCGCAGGCTTGGTTTTGCGTTACTCCTTGATCAACCCCGAGGACGATGGCCTGGCTCTGGCACTGCATGGCCGAGTCGGAAGCTCGCCGTGGACTCCGGCCAGCGGTTACTACATGGCGATTGGCTCTACCCTCAGCTATCGAGATGGCCGCCTTGAGCCCTTCCTGGCCGGCCGCTGGAATCTGTCTCGCGTCAACCTCGATGAAGACGATGACGGCGGCTTCTTCTTTCCAGACGACGAGGAGTTTGACGAGGATTACGCCATCCTGACTGTCGGCATGAGCTGGTGGGTCAAACGCCAAACGAGCTTGAATCTCGCGATGCATTATCTGCGTGGCATTGAAGGCGGCTTTGACGAACTGGAAGACAGTCTCCTGTTCACGCTTGGCTTTACCGCCAATGCGGCGGCTTTCGACCCGCTTCGATTCTAAGCGAGCACGCGCTTATTCCGGCTTGCGGAACAGGTAGACGAAGCGATCGGTGCGATCGCGTCGCTCGGCGTTGTTGGCAAAGATGTTGAAATCGCGCGGATCGGTGGGGTCGTTCAGCACATACGATTCCGCCTCGAGCTTGAATCCGGCGGCCTCCACTTCTTTCTTGACCAAGGCGGCTTCCACGCGATGCAAGCGGGAGCCTTCGCTCATGCCCGCACCCTGCTTGGCATGGTGATCGACCACGCCGAAGATGGCACCAGGCTTCAGCAAGTCGAAAACCATCGCATTGAACTTCGGCCGGTCGACCTCCATCCAACCAAGGTCGTGATAGAAGCGAACAAGCAGAGCTCGATCGAGCGGACCAGGGATCTGCAAATCGTCCAACTCACGATCGACGCGCACGATGTTCTTGACGCCAAGGTCTTTGCGCTCCAGCCGTGCCGTCAGTGCTTTGCCGAAGACTTGCTGCGGTCGAGAGTTATTGGTGCAGTAGACCTTGCCCGTTGGGCCGGTGACCCGCGCCATCAGTTCTCCGTAGTAGCCATCGCCCGCCTGAAGGTCGGCGATATGCTGCCCCGGCTTGATCTGAAAGAAGTTCAGGATGCGTGAGGGCAGTCGGGTCGCATCACGCGCAAGGTCGCTCTGCAAGCGAGCCTGGTGGTGGACCGCTGCCTCGATCGGGTCGCTGGCAACTTCGGTCGCACTTGCTTTGGGATCCTGCGCGCGAAGCTTGCCGCCTCGCGCAGGGGCCGCCATCACAGTCAAGGAGCTCGCAGCAGCGAGAGTGAAACCGCGTCGGCCGATGCGTAAGGAACTCATGCGAGCGAGCATAGGCTCGCCGAAGCTACTCCGATGCCACAGTCAAATGCATCGTGCTTGGAGGCATGCACATATTCGCGTCACAAACCTGATAGCGCAGTTTGCACACCGCTTGGCTGGCAAGAGCAAGGCTCGGAGCGCGAAGTTGGCAGACGAATGCGACCCGCCCCTCGTACACCGTCAGACCCGGGGCCTCGTGCGAGAAATGAGCCAGCGGCTTCTTCCAGTCGCCGACGCGTTGCACGCCTTGAGGCAAATCAAGTTGGATCTCAAGCGGCGTGTACGGAGAATTCGCAGGCACGCGCTCATAAGCATGCCAGCCGTTCAGAATGTCGATATCAATCGTCAAGGTGAAACTATCCGCGCCGTTCGCTGTCACGGAAGCTTGCGAGGCCAGCGGTTGACGAGGGCTTGCCTTCAGTTCCCGCGGAGCTTGAATCGTGTTGACCAACCATTGGTAGCCGCCTGCTTCGGTAAAAAAGAGCTTGGATCGGTTCGATTCCAGCCACTCTTTCCATTCCGCAGCGGTCGAAAAGGCGTTTGCGGTGTACCGCTCAAGCAACGCCTGCCCCGTCTGCGCAGTCGAGTCATTCGCCAGCATTGCGATCGCACGATCGAGCATTGCGAGGTCTGAGTTCGCCACGCCGAGTGCCTTCAGCTCTTCATCGACCGCAAGCGAATACCAGCCCTGTGGATGCATATAGGGCAGTGACTCGCGTAGATACACGGCGATGCGATCGGGGTCATTGTCTAGCTCGTCCATCTTCTCGGCGCTCAAAAAGCGCTCGGCCCCGGAAAGCCGCGAGGGGATCTTGGTCGGCGGGTAACTCAGCATTTGCCGCTCAAGTTCCGTCACCTCTTCCCCAGCATCGATGCGCGCTTGAATCTCCAACTTGCGCTCCTTGTCCGCACGTTGGTAGCCCTCGTAAGTCGCCACGGTGCGCGCGTAACCTTCCGCGCTCAGCCCTTCGATGAGCCGCGCAATCGAGGAACGCATCATCGTGCCGGATGCCTTGCGCGCGATCGGCGCTTGGCCATCAAAGCGAGCGATGTAGTGCAGCGCGTTGACGAAGACATCCTTGCCTTCTTCCGTCATGTAGTTGGGCGATGCGGCAAAGCCCCAATGGAAGAAGTTGCCATGACGACCTAAGGCGACAGCATTCGGACCCTTCGAGTTCACCCCGCCAGAGATCCACTCTGCGTCGGGCGAATCCAAAAACCCGGCGTCGCGGGACACGATGCCTATCAACTGACCGGGGCTATCCAAGTAGCCTTCGGTCTGGACCCGCCACATCGGCATGGTTGCAGGCAAATCGCGCCCTTCCGGATAATTTGCGTAGCTCGCCGGAGTGGCTTGCTCGGTGATCGTCAATTCGACCGGATTCGGAGTGCGGAAAATCTCATGGTCCATGCGCATACCATGCGCATGTGCGTCCAGACACATTCACAACCAATCGAGCTTAAGCCCCAGCGGCTCACCGATCTGCGGTGAGTTTTCCGCGATCATCAAGGCGGGTCGAGCAAAACTGATTGGCAGGTACTCCGCCGGCTCATAGTCCATTTCGCCGGTATCCGGATTGACCTCGCGCTTGGCCTCTTTCAGCTTCTTCGGCCGGGTATCGAAGATCGTGACATCAACCTGATCCGACATCTCGACGGAGTAGTTCGCGCCAAAGACCACCGTCACCTCAGAAAAGCGCTGGTTCAGGAACTCGGTGAACGCCGCCGTTCGCTCTTTGTACAGCTCGACGGTGCGCGACGTACCCAGGTCGGCAAACATGATGTTTGGCGATTCCGGGTTGTGGCCGACCAACAGCACACGCAGTGGGCTCTTGTCTTGCCTGGATTCCTGCGCCTGCGCGCCGGCGGTGATCGCGGCCCCCAAGCGGGCCGCGCCGAGGTAGGTGCGAAACTTCATGCTGAAGCGTGGGGCGATCTAAAGAATCACTTCTGCCAACGAGTTGGTCAGCTTGCCGGCATTGATGTCAACGGCTTGCGTGTAGATCGTCTTTCCGGACAAGGATGCCGGGAGAAACACATCGATGGAAGCAAAACCGTTTGCGTCTGCGTTCAAGAATGGACCAGTCTTAATCGGAGGGCTGAGATCGACGACTCCGAACGGCGTCACCGTCGGTCCGGCGCCCGTAAACGAATAGCCGACAAGGATCCCGCCGAAAGCCGAAGCGTTGGCAATATCGAGCGTGGCGAATCCACCACCCACTAGGTTGGTCACGGTGTAGCTCGGCCCTTCAAGCTCGACGATGCCGTACAAGCCGAAAGTCCACCCCGCAGTTCCCGGAGCGGCGTCGTGCATATCGTTCCATTCGCCCGGTCCATAAATGGAACCAAAGCCGTACATGTGCACCATGTCTTCGCCATCGATCGCGTTGTTGCCGAGGTAGTTATCCGGTTGACCAGGCGCCCAGTTGGTGTAAGTGATCGGAGCACCACTCGCCCACTCGAAGCTGCCTTCGGACGCAATGTCATTGAAGCCAATCCACATATCGCGCGGCTGGTTTCCCCAGTTTCCGAATGTGTTAAACACCCAAGTGTCTTCGGCGGCGTCATCAATCGTGACGAGATGGCCGCCCATTTGCACAGCAGCAGCCTGAGCGTCGGTCCACGTCGATTCTTCCAGAATGTGATAGACGTGATTGTTTGCCGGGTTCGTGACTTCGCCCATCGAACCGGGAAGTTGAGCAGAAAGTGCGCCGCAAAGAGTGACGGCAGCCAGGCTGGGGAGGAGCAAGGAGGTCATTCCAAGAGCCTACGGTTAAACTGCGAATCTTGCCATGAGTGATAAGCGCAGCTTTGTTCGATTCCTGGTTTACGTCTTTGCCCCGATCGCGCTGATCTTGGCAGGCGCAGGCCTCGCTGCACTTGGGATCACGATGGGCTGGACGATTCTGTTGTGGGCCGGCCTCATCGTTGCCGCGGCAGGCTTGATCTGGGGCGCGTTTCTCTTGCTCTTTCACGGCCCAGTCGACCTATAGCTGGCCCAACGGCGTGGGACTAGGGCCGACGCATCGGCACGGTGATCGGCCAACCTGGAAATTGCTTTGCGTCGGCGCTGCGCACATCGAGCGCGCGCGGCCAACATTCGAAGGTCACCTCGCCTGCGACTTTGTCGAAACGAATTAAGCCATAGCCCTCGCCGTCGTACCCCGCATCGGGGTTGGCGTAGGCGTGCATCGTGATGTGATTCGAGAATCCGTCGAGGTAATCGCCAGTCCAAGGTAGCGGTGACTTGGAGTCGCGATTTGCGCCGGGCGCGTCGCCCTCGGGTCGCCACCAACGTTCGTAAATCGTGTTGGTGCTGGCGGGCACAATGAAGGCCCAGGGTCCGTCCCGGAACTCATCGATACCGTGTTGGATGACCGTCGCCAAGTGCTGATCACCGCCGATGTGTACCGCACCCGCAGCCTGGATCAACCGCAAAGCCTGCTTGCGCCCAGTCTGCGGCCAACCATTGGAATCGAGATCGGCAAACAATCGATTCTTCGGGTTGCCGTGAATGTGTGCCCCACCGCAGAAGCCGGTCTGCGAAAGCACCGCCTTCATCGCAACGCCTTCCCATTGCATCCCCCACTCTTCAAGGAATGCGTGCTGGCGATCACCAAGCAAGACCAACCCCTCTAAGTCGATGCTGGCTGGGTCGTACTTCGGGTCGTTGATGTGATCCGGCCGCGGCCCCTGCTTGGGGATCTTGCCGGCTGGCCCCGACTTGAACTTGCGATCTTCGATGATTGCGAAGTCAACGCCACCAACGTGCAAGTTCGTGAAGTAGACGCCGATGCCCTGACCAATCGGTCGTGGATCGAAGGCGTCGGGTAGATGCGCGGTCTGGCAACGCTCGACCATGCGTACGTATTCCGGGTGATGGTTGTATCCGCCGTCGGCACTGCCCGGAAGCTTGGCAACCTTGCCCGACTCGCCCCACAGGTTGGCTTGGCCGATGTCGTGGTCATCGGGAATGGTCACGCATGGGCGATCGCGGAAGACATCGCGAAACTGCATACCAAACTTGAGCCAGGCCGCGGTGTGCTGGCGATGCTCATAGCTTTGATCGCCCGCGAAGAAGACGAGGTCCGGGTCGTGGAACAGGATGTTGCGCACGTAGTTCGGGCGCAGGCCGCCGTCTCGGCTCGAGTTACACGACATCGCGACCACGCTGACCTCATTGCGCCCGATTGGGTCCTGCCGAATCGTGCCCAAATAGATCGCATTTTCTGCATGCCGCAAGCGGTACGGGACTGTTTGCGTCGCGTCCCATCCCTCGATCCGGAACAACGCCGACCAACCGAGATCATTTACTTCCGCGCGCGCGGCTTCCACCCATTCGCCCCGGCGCAGAAACTCCAAGCGCACGGTGCGGGTTTCCTCGGGATACAGCGGGAAAAGCTGGGCACTCAGCTTCAGTGTGCCGCCGTGCTGAGTGTAGATCCCGAACGCGATGACATCCTCGCGTGGAACTCGCGTCTCGATGATTTTGCTTGGCTTGCGATTCCACCAATCATTGGTGCACAGGCTGTCTAGCTTTCCGAATGGTGCGACCAACGGCGGCTCGCCATGATCGACCGCATCTTGGGGAGCGGGCGCTGCGACACAAGAAGCAAGGATGAGGGTGAGAACGGTGCAAGTCATGAATCGCGTAGCGCAGGCTATCGTGCGCCGGATTAAATCATGGCAATGCGCAGGCCGCCGCGAAAGCGCGGAGCATACTCTTGCACTATTCGCGCGGCATGTACGCAATGCGTTCGCCTTCGATGTCAAAGACAACCACAAAGCGCCGAACCAAGTTGGCCCCAACGATGCCCTCGCTCAAGACATCGGCGCCGGCGCCTTCGTTCTCGACCAGGAAGAGGGCCGGGATCTTTTCGAAGCGCTTGCCGCCAAAGACCACGTAGTCGATCGTGCCGGTGAGCGCACCGACGCTCCCTCCGGAACCGAAGACTCGGGTGCGCGTCGTCTTGCGTCCTTTCAAGAGCGCATTCCGCTCGCTTGCTTGCGGGCTGAAGATCAGCCGCCCTGGCGCCCCTGTGTCGATCATGAAGAGGCCGACATGGCCCTCGTATTCCATGCGAATCGCGGGCTTGCCATTGTGAATCGGCATCTTGTCCCATTCGCCGCGCGGCAGCTTAAAGGTATCGGGCACATGGAACTCGATCTCGACCTTGGACTCGTCATACACGATGATCCCTTGCGCCAACAGGTCCACGCCCAAAATGCCAGCGACCTCGATGCCATAGGTTGACTTCTTCTTGCTGAAATCGCGCGAAGTGACCGGCACCTCTTCAATTCGTACACCGCCCAACTGCACCGACTCGGCCAAAAACAGCTGCGAAGTGCTGCGGCCGCCGATTCCTGTTGAATCCACAGCGCCAATCAAAGGCATGCCCAGCTTCTTGGCGAGACTCGTGTCAATGATGGTGCCACTTGCTCCTGTATCGAACAGGAACCACCCGACATCCTTGCCGTTGATCAGCGGGCGCACCCAAAGATGACCTCCGCTCGCCTTCTTTACTTTCAGTTTCGGGCTTAACTCGCGGTCGAAAACGACGCGTAAGCTGTCTTGCGGCTGCGAGAAATCAGGCGCCGATTCAAGGAAGCGGACTTGCTCGACCTGCCACTTGATCTTGACCTTGCCGCCATCCATCACCTTGATGCCCTTCGGCATCGCGCGCTCGCCCAGCCTTTCCCCCCACTGCAGCTTGACGACCATCGTGCGACCGTATTGCACCGTGGACATCTGCGTCGGCAACCAAGTACGTCGATCAATCGTGACCGCGCCCGCCGAGCCGTCGCCTGCATCGAGTTGCACGGTCGCGAACTTTGAAGGCGTCTTGCCCTGACCGAGGCTCAAGCGCAAGCCGGGTCGTGCGATCAACCAATCGGAGGTCATGAACCACTGGAAGAGCAACTGGAACCTCGCGTTGCCAGCCTGCAAGCGTTGCGCGTTGCCTCCTGGATTGCGCTCCCATGTGTGCTCGCCATCATGCCCCTGCATCTGATGGAAGGGTCCGTCGAATCGAGTCAGGTACCGGCCTTGTTGGTCGAAGACCAACGAACCATCGAGCTCCATTTCGAAGCCCTGGGCCGGGCCGCGAAGCTCGATGACTCTTTTCCCGGGCTGTCCGCTCGGCCCAAATACGGCAAGGCGAGTTTGGGCGAGGATTTCCGCAAGCTCATCTTGCGCCGATGGCCGTGGATCCTGCGCACTCACTCCGCTTGCCCAAAAAACAAGGCTCGCCGCAATCAAAGAGACCGCAGCACGCAAGGGGGTGGTGGATCCGCGCACTTGAATCGCCCCGCCGGGGGCATTCCCAGCATGACAGGCTTCTGGCCTGTTGGGATTCCTCCACCGCCGATTTCAATCGGTACCCTGCATACGCCTCTAACGATAGTAGAAGGGTCGACGCGCCCGCACGCCAAGCTTCTCGTAGTTGAAGCCGCTGACCAGCGGTTCAAACTTGCCGACGTAATCGACACTCGAGTTCGGGTCGATTTGGCTTTCCAGACCGAGGCACCAATACGCCGCATTCACCGCGACCCGGCGCATGTCAGGATCTTGGAAATCTTTGCCGCTGCCCATGGTCGAATGGAAGACGCGCGCGGTCTTACCGGCGTTACCGGTCCAGCTCTTGACCCAGACAACCGGCAATGGGATCAAGTCGGGGTTGATCGGCGCGCCTTCTTCCCGAGTCATGAGTGGCTGCCCCATGACCAAGGCCGTGCAATCCTCGGGCAAGCTTTCGCCTTCTGGATAGGTGCGATACACATCGGATGGCCCCCACAGCGTGTCGACACCGCGCAGGATGGGGTGCTCGCGCTGCGATTCGATGGGCGTGCCTAGAGTTGAATCTTGGTGCCAGCGCCCATGGTGGCCGCGGAAGGACCCACCCAAGACCTCGTCGCCAAAGTTTACGCGCTTGCCGTCTTTCTTGTAATCAAAGCCGATGAAGCCGTGATTGGCGGTGCGATACGCCATCAAAGGCTTGCCGGAATCGAGGTAGTTGTAGAAGTGTTGCAGCTGCTCGTCCGGCAAAGTGACCAGGCGGCTGAATAGCACGACCAAGTCGGCACTCGCGAGATGCTCCAAGCCGGGGATGTCGTGCATCGCGGTCTCGTCTTCCCACTTGATCTTCTGGGTTGGGTCGACCTTGCCATCCTTGTTCAAACTGAACAGCACCGTGCAATCAAAGCCATGCCGCTCGGACAGAATCTTGGCAAGCATCGGCATCGATTGTTCGCTGCGGTACTCCTGGTCGGCGGCAATCAACACGATGTGCTTGCCCTTGCCCGGGCCATTCCCGCCCGGGAAGGTTAGCCAGCGAGGGTCGTTCGGAACTGGATGCGGCTTCGGAATCGCGTTGACCGTGTAGTACGCATCCTTGTGCAGCAAGTCCTCGCCGTCGCGCGAGCGTAGCGCGCCCAGGTGGAACTCGTGCACATGGCCGAGCTCATGCTTGTTGAGCACCAGCGTGGCCTGCATGCCATCTTCGGAAAGCGCAACCGATTCGACGATCGGAGTGGTTTGATCAACTTCAGGCCCACCGTAGGCGCCGTGATAGATGTGCGTGAAGGTGCTCATCTTGTAGGACGCTGGGTCGGCACCGGTCTCCGATTCAACTGCCTTCGTGAAACGCACGCGGAAGCCATCGGGTGTGATGTTGATCCGCTCGATCTCAAATGGCATGACCCCGGTCCACTCCAATCGCTCCAGCGCGTAGGGCTTGATGCCGCGCACTGGCCAGCCCCGGTTGGTGCCACCCGCCAGCAACCGCCCCTCGGGCGTAAACTCAACATTCAACAGCCCCGTGCCCAAGCCTTCACGGAAGGGATAACAAGCCCCCTGCCAGACGCCATTCACCTGTTCGGTGGTCGCGCGCATGATTAAGGAAAGGGTGAAGTCACCGATAAAGATCTGATCTTCGAAGGGGCCGAACTTGCCGCCCGTGCGATCGACCGTGAAGCCGGTCAGGGAACGGCCCATGCGGATGTACGGAAAGATCACCGCATAAGGAGTGAGTTCCGGTACTCGCTCGATCTCGGTCAGAATGCGCCCCCCTGATTCCGGATGCACCGGCGGCGGCCCCATGTTTGGCGCGTACTCATACCAGTTGAAGCTGATCGGGTGCCCCAGGAAAGCGCCCGGCGTGATCGCCTTCAGGCTATTCGATGAGTTCCACGGCCCCTGGCTTTCGATGCAAAACAGCGCGCCGTACTCGTTCGGGCCGATGCCGGCCGGACTGCGTAGCCCACTTGCGATCGGTGTGGTTTCCCCATCCGGCGAGACCTGCATGACCCAGCCGCGGAATAGCGCGCGCGAGTTGTACGACTGCGACAAACCCAGCGCGACGTAGAGGTTTCCGTCATCGTCGAACTTCGATCCAAACGCATACTCGTGATAGTTCGCGTAGCCCCACGCATCCGAGATCACCTCGAACTGATCCGCTCGTCCGTCGCCATCGGTATCGGTAATGCGCGTCAGCTCACAACTTTGCGTGACATAGAAGGCGCCATCTTGGTACGCCAAGCCAAAGATCTCGTCGAGGCCACTGGCGAAAAGGTGGTAGTCCGGCTCGGGCTTTGGGTCATCGACTCCGTCCATCACATAGATGTCGCCCCGACGGGTGCCCACCGCGATGCGTCCATCCGGCAGCGTGACGAAGGCGCCGGCTTCGACCACCAGCTCTTCGGGAATCCGGACATCCACCAGACGGTAGTACTCGCGTTCGCGTTCCTCGGTCCCCCACTTCTCGCCAAGCTCTTGCGCTGTGGCGGCGGAAGCAAACCAAGAGGAAGCAATCGCCGCAGCCAGCGTCAATCCAAGCAGGTGGTTAGAGCACTTCATAGCGGATCTCGATCTTCGACTTGCCTTGGGGGATTTCAAGCTGTAGCAACAACTCACTCGCTTGCTCATTGCCGGTCATCGGGCGGACCCGCGCGATGCCTGCTGGAACGGTGAGCCGTAGGTTGCCCACCTGGAACTGGGTCGAGCTCAGTTCTTCAATCTCGCCGGTCAATGCGCGGAAATACAGCGCGTCCGCCGCCGGAGAATCAAAGTGAATCGCGCGCACCAAGGCACCGGATTCGCTGGAGGAGTCGAAGCTTGTTCGGTCTTCGATTGCAAGCGAGCCCATGCGGTACAGCAAGTTGGGTACCTGGCCTGCATCGAGCTGGTATCCGCGGAACTGATAGCCCAAGCGTCTGGGGTAGAGCGGGTCTGGGTTGATCGGCTGCTCCTCGGTCATGACCGGCTTCAGCGGCCAGGCTTCGTTTGCATCCTGAAGCCGCGCGAAGCCGACATCTTGTGCCAGCGAAATGGCACGCGCCGCCGGATTGAAGTCGCCTGCTCCTTGTCCGTCCCAGCGCACCCGCACAAAGTCGCCGCGCCAGATTCCGGAGAACGCTCCGTTCTCGGCGTTGAAGGCGTAGTTCAATCCACCTGGATAGCCGACAGCAATGCCGCGGAATCCGGCGATGCCACTGCGGCCGCGGTAGGTGCGCGGCGCGTCGCTTACCTTCACGATGGTGGGTTCCGAACGAATCCCTTTCGGGTCGCGCGCGGTGCGGCCCTGTTCCAAGTAAGACCAGATCGCGTCGATCTGGGCATCGGTATCACCTTCGAGCACATCCGTGCGCTGCGCTTCGCCGCCCGGCCACGACTGCGGCATGATGATTCCAGGACGGTGAGCCTGTGGGTCGATCAGAAATGCCTTAAACCATGCAGGCTGCAAGCGTTCGGCCGTCGTAGTGAGGTCGATTCCGCTGAACGCGGGCGAGGCCTTGCCGTTAAAGGTGTGACAGTTGATGCAAGCCAACATGTCTGAGCCAAGCAGTTGCTGAGCGGCGGTGTGCATTTCGCCGCGCTGTTTGCCGCGGAAGACCGGGATTTCGATCGGCGGTGCAGGGTCGGCGGCTTCAATCAGTTCAGGCAGGGCAGCCAGATTGAGCTCGCCAAACTGAGGCATGCGAGTGTGCATGTGCGGACGCACCGCGCCGCCTTCAAACAGAACCTTCTCGAGCCAATCCGGATTGAGTTTGGCTCCAAGGTCGGTCAACTGCGGCGGGATGCGCGCTTCGTTGCCCAGTGCCGGTTCGCTGGACTGGAAGTAGGCGTTGACCTCGGGAGGCACTCCGCCGTAGTCGTCGCGCTCGTGACAAGCAATGCAGTTGAAGGTTGTTAGCGTGCGTGCAAGTGCGTCGTGAGTCAGGACCGGCACATCGCCCACTGACAAGGCCACACGAATCGAAGCGCGCTGCTCGGCGGTCAGCTTGAAATCGGGCACTCCAGCTGGCGGCTGCGGCGAAAGGCAGCCTTCGGTGCCGACCAGCTCACGATTCAGTTGCACCGGCTCGGCAGCCGGGATGCCATCGAGCGCATGACACGATGCGCAGTTCAGCTTTTGAAAGTACTCGCGGCCTTTGGCGGCAAGCGGGAACTCGGTTGCCGCCGGTGCGAAGTTGATGGTCGGGGCCGCTAAGAGATAGCTCGCGATGGAGCGTGCTTCAGCGCGGCTGAGTCCCATGTCTGGCATGCGCCCAGACGGTCGCACCGTAAGTGGGTCGTAGAGAAAATCGGCCAAGGACGCGAGGCTGTACTTCTCTGGCGTGTGTGCCAATACCACGCTGCCCGATTGATCCGATGGCACACTGCCACCCTGCGTCGCGGCCTCACGCGGGGAATGACAAGCGATGCATCCAACAGAATGGAAGAGCTTGCCCCCCAAGGCGACATCCGAATCAGCCAAGGGCTCGCGCTCGATCGTTGTACTCGCCCGCGAGACGAGGAACTGAGTGATTGCCTCAGCAGCTTCGCCACGCTCATCGGTCGGCAAGCCATCAAGCATGTGGGGCATCGTCGTTCCCGGAAGGATGGTTGAGGGGAACTGAAGGAACTTCCTCAAGAACTCCGGGGACACGCGCGCACCGACCTCTTGCAAATCGGGCGCGAGCTTGGGATTCGCCGCCAGCGAGTTCATCTGTGAATGGCAGCTTGCACAGCCCAACTCGCTGATCAGCACCGCGCCGACGCCGCGTTCGTCGAGCGGGTGATTGCCGTGCAAGCCTGGCACGGTCGGACCACCAGATTCCACTGCGCCGTCATGCGCGGCCTGCGGCGTTCCCGCGAGATCCACCGTTCCGACCACGATTGCCGCCAAACATGCGGCAATCAGCAGCGCGGAGACGCGCGAAGGGTTTTCGTCAGCCAACTCGTTTTGCACCACGCGTCAACTATAGCGGGCAGTTGCCGATTCAGTCGCGCAAGGGGGCGCTTCGTCCGGAAGCCTTGAGTTCTTCCAGCTTCGCCTTCAAGGCTTGCACGAGCTCCGGGTGCTTGGAATAAAGATTCGTCGTTTCGCCCGGGTCGGCATCCAGGTCATAAAGCTGGCCCGGAGCATCTGGGTCGAGTTCGGGTAGCGCGAACTGCTTCATCCCCCAATCGCCGTCGCGCTCATAACTATTGCCACCCGATCCCTTGTGATCGAGGTACTTCCAATTCCCCTTGCGAATCGACATCGCGAGCGAAATCGTCTGCTCGAGCATGTATTCGCGCACCGAGGATTCGCCCGCAGTGCCGAGCAAGACGGGAAGCATGTTGAAGCTGTCCTCGGCCGCGTCGTTTGGCAACTCCGCGCCCGCGATCGCGGCACAGGTCGCCATGACATCGGTCAGGCTGGTGAGTTGATCACTGGTCGAGCCGGGTTTCACTTTGCCGGGCCAGCGCACAAGGAAGGGCGTGCGATGCCCGCCTTCCCATTGGTCGCGCTTGACGCCGCGCCAGGGGTACGCACCGTCATGCCCATAAGTGTTGCGCATATCGATTGCGGTCAGGACTTCGGGGCCGTTGTCGCTTGCGAACATCACGATGGTGTTGTCGGCGACCCCAAGGCGATCCAGCGTGGACAGCAACTCGCCGACGACCCAGTCCATTTCGAACAGGAAATCACCGTGCGGGCCGGCCTCGGTCTTGCCCTGAAACTGCTTGGCTGGGAAGGATGGCAAGTGCACCGCCTGCATCGAGTGGTACAGAAAGAAGGGCTGCTTCGACTTCGTCTTGACGTGCTCTTCCAGGAAAGCCACGCTCTTCTCTAGGAAAACCAAGTCGACTTCTTCTAGGTCAAAGTCGTCCGCGATCATGCCGCGCCGGCAGTCACGGCTGTAGACGTGCTTGGGCAGATTCGACTTGTCCAGCAGTTGGGTCGGCGGATTCGGGATGCGATCGCCGTCGACATAGGCGTACAACCAATCAGTGGTCGGGCAGGACACCGTGCCAAAGAAGCGATCGAAGCCGCGGTGAATGGGCGAATCGGGAATCGTGCGTGAGAAGTCAGCCTGTTGCACACCCTCCAAGCCGCGGTTCTTGATCAGCTCACCCTGCTCATTGAAAAAGCTCATGCCGACATGCCACTTTCCGATGCACGCCGTGGCATAGCCCTGCTCGCGCAACATCTGCGGCAAAGTCAGGCGGTCTTCCTCGATCAAGCAAGGCCCCCCGATCCCGGCGAACACGCTGCGGAAGCCAGTGCGGAAGGCCATACGGCCCGTCAGGATGCTGTAACGCGTCGGCGTGCACACCGTCGACGGGCTGTGCGCATCGGTAAACCGCATGCCCTCGGATGCGAGCTGGTCCAAGTGCGGCGTGGGTACTTTCGATGCAGGGTTGTAACAGGCGACATCGCCGTAGCCGAGGTCATCGGCCAAGATGAACAGAATGTTCGGCCGCTGCGGGGCGTTCGCCTCCTGCGCACGGAGCGAGCCCAGCCCCGCAAGAAGAACGGCGATAAGGATCTGCAGGGGCATGCGGCGAATCATCGCCCCACCCTAAACGAACGGCTACGGTTCGCGGCCGAAGTGGAAGAAGCTCTGCCCTCCGAAGCGATTGACACCTGTGGTGATTCCGAACCGGATGATTCCACTGCAATCTTCAAGCAGCGCTGATGGGGGTTAGACAATCGGAACCACCTTGCGAGGGCATTCCGATCCATGTACCAAGCTTACTGGCGACTTGAGCTAGTTCACGGTTACCGAGACGACTGCAGTACTCATGCACACTTCAGGAAGAATGGTCTGAACCAAAACCGTTCGACCGCTCGCCTTGCTCGGCACATGCACGGTGGCCACATGATTCCCCTGTGCGGTCACGCGGCCCCGCGCAATCACGCGAGCGGAAGCAATGTCGGCATGCAATCCAGGGCAACCGGGTACTGCGGTCATTCCCGCTCCAAAGCCGAAAACATAAACCGCAAGGCTGCCGACGGGCGCCCGCGTTGTCTGGAGAGATGTGACTTGCCCTGCAGTTGCTGGGCTCACATGCAAATTCAAACGAGTCCCTCGGAACCCACGCTGTTGCCCGGCGACAGTGCCTTGAATCGCCAGAATCGGACCAAACTCAATCGACACCGCTTCGATCAGGGTCACCGGGCTCCCGATCGGCATACGGTCGTTCATGTCGCTCATCTGAGCGTCGCCGAGCCGGAACGAGAACGCGCGTGCTTGTCCATGCGCATCTTCGGATGAACCGACGACTTCGAATCCGTCCGTCGAGACCGCTTTGCACCAGGCCCCTCCCAAGGTGGGCAAAAAGGTAAGTGGGTCTTGCGGCACATCGGCGTTGCCAAAGAATGATTGAGCGTTGCCCTGCGCGTCGAGATACCAACCGCACATCGCTTTGGTACCCGAGAAGCCGAACCCAGTCACCCGCGCATTGCCTGTACCTGGAGTAGGAACGATCGCGAGGTCGCGGTGAAAGTCCCAGACCGCTGCAAACTCGCGCCCATTCGGATCGCGCACCAAGCCACCAATGAACTGGCCCTCGGCTGCAAGCGCTTCGCTTTCCCATCCCGCTGGAGTGGACAGCGGCTCGACCTGAACACTGCTGCCTGGGCGGTACTCCCACGCCTGCAATTGGCCATTCGGAAGGCGCATGGTGCCGACAATCTCGATCCCGAAGATCGAGACGTCTTCGGCCCAACCCTCGGTGGCGTTCGCCATGGGTAAGGCGACCATGCCGGTTGCCTCTTCGTATTGGAAAGGCAAGCGCACCAGCACGCCGTTGACGTCCGCCTCCGACCAGCCCACGACACGACCCGTGACATCCACCGCTTCGCCCGACGAGCTTCCGGTTGCTGAAAAAGCGCCGAGTTCAAGGAAACCGAAATCGTCGTAACGCATGGCTCGCCGCTTTCCACCAGCTGTGATTTCCCAGCCAGAGCTAAAGCTTGATCCATAAGTGACACTGCCCGTCACACCACCTATCTGTCCCGCACGCGTGAGGCCCTCAACGTGCAGATCTTGTTGCGGCGCGACCGCGAGAATTGAATGAATGAGAAGGGAAAGCATGCAAGGAGGGCCAAGACTTCTTGGCTAAGTATTGTCGCGCCAAAAGTCCCTGCCTCCCCTCATTCCTTTTCGAGAAACCGTATCAGCTAGTCCTGAGCCTTGTGAAGGCTCAACTGTTCTCAGAGGCTTCGCTCTGGCTTGAGCGCGCCGAGCGCGATGCAAGCACGAGAAGGAACAACCCGACGAGGATTGCACTCGGAAGCCACCCCAAGAACAGCATGAAGAATGGTCCACCCGTGTCCGAGAATGCCTCTTCCGGTGGATTCGGGATCCCTTGCCAGCTCCGATACCCCGAGTCGACGGCCAGGAACAACCCAAACCAAAGCGCAAGGGTCGCGAAAACAAGCCCGCCCATGCGCAATCCACTGTTTGCCTGAGAGGAACTCCAAATCGTGATCAGAAGCGCTGCCAAGAGGCCGCCCACGGCGAATTGCAGGCCGTAGGTCCACATTACCCACAACATCTCTTCTAGAGGGTCCATCGCCCGATTCTAATTGCGCCCCTTCAAGGGCGATTCGCTTGGGCGGAACTCCACGACCTATACTCGAGATGCGGGGACGCATTGCACAAGCTGCAGAAGCTGAAGATCCAGAAGAGAGCATGACCCAAGCCAACCACTTACTTTGGATCGTGTTCTCGAGCTTCGGAATCGCCGCTGTGGCTTCTTGCACGCATTCCTCTGAACCTGCGCCGGGGCCCCTAGCTGAAACCGACGGTCTCTCCTCCGCCGTTCGCTACAAGCAGTTCCTGAAGCCCACCTCGGGCATTCGGGGCATCTTCGAGGACAAGCAGGGCAACCTGTGGTTCAACTCTCCGGACTGGACCTGCAAGTTTGATCCATCCGAGCGCGACACCGAAAGCGGCGGCTACACCTATTACTCGCAGGACACTCCCGGGATTGTCGTCGGCAGTCTTCAAGAAGACTCTGCCGGCCGCGTCTGGATGCAAAACGGCGACGGCATTCACCTCTACGACGGGAAAGAGTTCACCGCCATCACGAACCGGAACTATGAGGCCAAGCACGAGTGGGCAAAGAGCAAAGGCGACGTTTGGTTTGGGCTTGATGCGGGGCTTAGTTTCAGTGAAGCCGAAGGGCAGTGGGGCGTCTATCGCTACCACGATGGCGAATGCACTTTTCTCGCCTTTCCCGAGCCGCCGGCCGGCGAACGAGCACGTTTCTATCCCTTGACATCCCCTGCGATGCAGGCGAAGAACGGCACCGTTTGGTTTGGCACCTTCAACGCGGCATTCGGCTTTGACGGCGAGTCTTTTGACATCATTGGCCGCGAGCGCATGGGCTTACTGAATGATGAGCGTCACATCGGCATTCGTGGCTATCACCTCGACAGCAAAGATCGGCTATGGATGGCGGATAACGGCGCCGGCGTCTTTGTCTACGACGGCGAGAAAGTCGTTCACTTCACCGCACTCCATGGGCTCGAGGCCGGCGATGTCGAAGGAAACACGCTGCATCGCTCGTTCTCGATCGCCGAAGATGCGGACGGCAGCATTTGGATCGGCGCCGCGTACTCCGGAATCTGGCGCTACCAACCCTCAGAAGATGACCCGATTGGCAAGGGCACCTTCACCAACTACGACGACGCGCAGGGCTGGCCGTGCGAAAATGCCTGGACGATCTATACGACTCGCGACGGTGAATTGCTCTTTGCCGGAGAAGAGCCAGGCGGCGTCTATCGATTCAACGGCGAGGGTTTTGAAAGGGCCTACTAGAGCCACCAGGCAACGATTGAACGAAGTCGAACAGCCTTTCTCGCCTTGAAGTCAGCACTCGGCTAGGCTATCGGCCGAACGAGGCGAACGGCGACCATCCGCTCAACTGAGGCCTACCATGACTCAAGAATCCGACAACGCAGACCTTAGCTGGAAGACCTTCCAAAATACCAAGAATTTCGGATCGCTCAACGGGCTGCGTGGCATCAGCATTCTCGCAGTCATGATGCACCATATTGATTGGAGCACAAGCGCACCAATCGCGGAACGCGGGCAATTAGGAGTCCGCCTGTTCTTCGCCATCAGTGGCTTTCTTATTACGACCCTCCTCTTGCGCGAAAAAGCAAGGAATGGCCGGGTCTCCTTGAAAGCATTCTTCATGCGCAGAGCGCTTCGCATTTTCCCGCTCTATTACGCTGTCATCGCTGTCTATTGTGTGCTTGTTGCCGCGATTGAACGAGACTCTGCCGCAGGCCAAGAATTCTGGCAGAATCTCCCCTACTATCTAAGTTACACCTCAAACTGGTTTGTTAAGTATGAGGAATCAAGCAGGACCATTTTCTATTTTGCTTGGTCTCTTGCAACGGAAGAGCAGTTCTACCTAACCTTCCCTTGGATAGTCGCGCTCTTCTCGATGAGAGGAACTGTCCTGGCGCTGTTTTCTCTCTTGGCGATTACTTTTGCGAACCATTTGAACTTGCTTGGACTCGAGGAATCGCTCACAAGGAGCATCCTCTGGAACATCTCGCCATCCATCGTTTTTGGCGCACTTTTTGCGCATGCTCTCCATCGCCCCAAAGCGTTTCTGGTGGTTCACTCGATCCTTGGCAGGAAGTGGTCGTCGACAGCCTGCCTTGCATTTGTCCTGGTTCTCGCAAGCCTCCCGAAAGCCGGGATGCCGCTGGAGCACTTGGTCTACCTGGCCCTCACCGCATTGACGATTAGCTGCGTCATTCGCGAGGATCACGCCCTCGCGAAGCCTCTGAAAAACCCAGCGCTGCAGAGGCTCGGTGTCGTCAGCTATGGCGTCTACTTGCTGCACATGCTTTGCTTCAATGCGGCCGACCGCCTCGGGCATGCTCTCGGGCTTACAGGAACTGCTCCACGTCTCGTCTTTGGAATCCTGATCGCCTGGATCGCCGCCGAAGTGAGCTTCCGCACCTTCGAAGCCTACTTCCTGAAACTGAAGAGTCGATTCGCGGTCTAGTGCCGTCGGCCTTGCGAGCGAGGCTTCGCGAGCTAGGCCTGCGGATCCGGAGCTCGGCTGAGTAGCTTCCACTCGAAGTTTGCTTCGAATTCGTCGAAGCAAGTGCGGCAGACCCAGCGGTAGCGGTCTGGGGTTCGATACCCTGCGTTGAGGTCGGCTGGCGAGACTGAAAACTTGTCGCGACAGAACTCGCAATGATCATGATCCCAGCCTTCGCGGTAGATCGTGTAGGCAGACCATTCGAGTTCAAGGCCTTGCATATGATCCTGCGAGATCAGTCGCCAGTCGGATGCTTCTTCAGATGTCATGGAACTCTTCCGGCCGCGAGCGGGTTCTTGGCCCAAGCAATGGATAGCCGCGGATCGTACCAAGCCTTCCCGCAACACCGTCACAAGGATCGCTTTTTGGCTCCTTCTTCGGCGGACGCATACTAGCGAGATGCTCGTCAGACTTGGTTCCGCGCTGCTTTCGTTTACCCTCCTTGTCGCATGCTCGACTGTCGTCGAGACGGCTGCCGAGCAGCCGGCGCAATCGCGGCCCTTGCCGAACGTCGTAATCTTCTTCACCGACGACCAGGGCTATGGTGATCTTTCCAGCTTCGGCAACCCGACGATTCATACCCCGCACGTCGACAGTTTGGCTGCGGGCGGCGCGAAGCTGACGCAGTTCTACGTTGCCTCGCCAGTGTGTTCGCCTTCGCGCGCGGCGCTGTTGACCGGATGCTACCCAAAGCGCATCGGCATGCAGAATCATGTCATCTTTCCGCGCACGGATTATGGCCTGCATTCGGATGAAGTCACGATCGCTGACATGCTGAAGCAGCGGGGTTACGCGACCGGCGTGTTTGGCAAATGGCACTTGGGCCACCGCCCGGGACTCTTGCCGCTCGATCAAGGATTCGATCGCTACTACGGCGTGCCTTATTCGAACGATATGTCGCAGTTCCACCGCAAGGAAGACACCAAGTACGACTTGCACCTGCCCTTGATGCGCGACAAGCAAGTGATCGAATGGGAACCCGATCAACGCGAACTGACGCGCAACTGCACGATCGAAGCGCTTGAGTTTATCGATGAGTCGAAGGATGGCCCCTTCTTCCTTTACTTGCCGTACTCGATGCCGCATATCCCGATTTACACCTCGCAGGAATTTGTCGGGCGCAGTCCGCGTGGGGTTTATGGCGACGTCATCGAAGAGATCGACTGGAGTGTCGGGCAGGTCCTCGATCGTCTGGAAACACATGGTTTGACGAATGACACGATCGTCATCTTCACCACCGACAACGGACCCTGGCTTCCATTCAAGGACTACGGAGGGTCCGCCGGCCCACTGCGTGGCGGCAAAGGATCGAACTGGGAAGGCGGGCAACGCGTGCCTTGCGTGATGCGTTGGCCAGGAGTGATCCCGGCCGGCAGCGTGCGCCGCGAAGTCATGACGACGATGGACGTCTTCCCAACGCTTGCCGCTTGGGTAGGTGCAAGTGCCCAGAGCAACGGCGCGATCGATGGACGCGACGTCGGCTCGATCCTTCAGGACAATGGAGCAACGGGCTTCGACCCCAGCACATCCCCCTTCGTGTACTACACCTCGAATGGGGCGCTCGCCGGCATTCGCCGCGGGCCCTGGAAGTTGCTCCTAGAGAAGGGCGAGCTCTACAACGTCGAGGTCGATATCAGCGAGCAGTGGGACAAGTCGGAGCAATTTCCCGAGTTGGCCGCCGAGCTGCGCGCTCTTGCGTTGAACCTCGATCAAGAGATCGAAGCCAACGCGCGGCCGGTGCGAACGGTCGAAAGCTTGCTGTTCGACCCCGCGACACCGAGCAACCCGGATGGCTCTGCCTTCCTGATGCCCGCTGAGCGGCGGATTCCTCAGTAGTAGGCGAGATTAAGAAAATGCATGTCAGGCCGTGGCTGTGGCCCCCTAGGCACCACTAGGACAACAACCATGAATCTCTCCCCCTACCAAAAGACCGCTTCTACGCTTCTTTCTACCCTACTTCTGGCCGGAGTTTGCCTCGGCCAATCGACCGAACGCGCCAGCGTGAGTTCCTCGGGTGTGGAAGGCAACGACTGGAGTGACACCGCTTGCATCTCCGCCGATGGCCGCTTTGTTGCCTTCGAGTCGAACGCGAATAACCTTGTGGCCGGTGATACGACACCGCGCACGGACATTTTCGTACGCGACCTCGTGACTGGCGCAACCGAACGCGTCAGCGTGAGTTCGGCCGGAGTCGGCGGCAACCGCGACAGTGTGCGCCCCTCCATTTCCGCCGACGGACGCTTCGTTGCGTTTGAATCGCCTTCGGACAACCTCGTGCCTGGCGATACGAACCAGCTGCAGGACGTCTTCGTTCACGACCGCCTAACCGGCTTGACGGAGCACGCAAGCGTGAATTCTTCCGGCGTCGGTGGCAACCTGGAAGGCTGCAACGCCTCGATCTCGGCCGACGGACGCTATGTGGCCTTCCATGGCCACTCGGACAACCTCGTGCCTGGCGACACGAATGGCCAGCGCGACGCCTTTGTGCACGACCGCCTGACCGGGCTGACCGAACGTGTCAGCGTGAGTTCGCTCGGCGTCGAAGGAAACCACTCGAGTGGCGATGCATCGATTTCAGCTGACGGGCGCTACGTTGCTTTCCAGTCCACCGCAAACAATCTCGTGCCTGGTGATACGAACCTGCAGCGCGACATCTTTGTGCACGATCGCCAGACTGGCGTGACCGAGCGTGTCAGCGTGAGTTCGCTTGGCGGCGAAGGCAACGACTGGAGCTACGAGCCTTCCATTTCCGCTGACGGCCGCTTTGTGAGCTTTGAGTCTCTGGCAGACAACCTCGTCCCTGCGGACACAAATGCGCATGGCGACGTTTTCGTGCATGACAACCTGACCGGCGTGACCGAGCGCGTCAGCGTTGATTCGTTCTGCGTTGAAGGGAACTACCCGAGCACCTTCGCTTCGCTTTCTGAAGACGGCCGCTACGTCGCTTTCACTTCGTGGGCGAGCAACCTCGTATCCGGCGACACGAACGCGCAAAGCGATATTTTCGTGCACGATCGCTGGAGCGGCACGGGGCAGAACTCGATCTTCCTGACTGGGCCCGCAACGGCTTCGGTTGGCGCGCCGATTCAGTTCAGCTGGCAGACCACCCGAGGTGAATCGCGCTATTGGTTGGCCTCTTCGAGGAATATGAATGGCTCTGTGATCAGCGGACACAGCTTTGATCTTGGGACTCCGATGAACCTCCTGGCATCTGGAATGAACTCGATCAACGGCATGGGCAGCTTCACCACCGCACCGATTCCACCGCGTGCAGCTGGTCATACGATTTACTTTGAAGTCGCTGCTCGCGATTCCGCTGGTGTGTTGTATGACAGCAACCCGCTTGCTGTGACCATCAACTAGTCTTGGGTCGATCGAGGCCTCGTATCAAGAGGCGAAACACGAAGGCCACCAGATTCGTCTGGTGGCCTTTCGGTTCTTCTTGGTCTGAACCAGAGTCGGGTGAGCACGGAGAACAAGACTCGCCATCTTGGGCATCGGAGCGCAGAAAGACGATCGATGAATCCACTTGAACTACAATGCCTGAAAGTGGGCTTTCCCAAGCCAAATCATCTACCTCAGCCACCACCCAGTCCATGAGCAACCCCTTCACCCCACGCGTCGGCGGAATCCTCAGCGGCGACATTGCCGTCCCTGAACACGAGCGCGAAGTGCGTTTCTATTCGCGCGTTCTCACCACGGGCGAGAATCCGTTCTGGCGCGAGGACCTAATGAACAACCTGGGTGCGCCGGTCATCGGCTTGGGCGCGCGGGTTCCGGAATATGAGCACCTTCCACTGCAATGGATGCCGCACATTCAGGTTGCCGATATCGAAGCAAGCGTGAAGCGCGCGGTGGAACTCGGTGGCACGAAGCTCATGCATGCCGAAGGCCAATGGGCGGTGCTGATCGATCTAAACGGAGCAGCCTTCGGAATCATCCCTGTCGTTTCCGCCGACGCAATTCCTCCGATGGAAGGCGACGCGAAGAGCATCGGCCACATCGCCTGGCTCGACATAACGGTGCCCGATGCATCGGCTACGCGTGACTTCTATCGAGAAGTCGTTGGCTGGTCCGCGCATGACGTCGAGATGAAGGACGAAGGCGAAAGCTATGCCGACTTCAACATGTTGGCAGGCGAAGGGACCTCGGCGGCGGGGATCTGTCACGCGCGCGGCGTCAATCTGGGCCTGCCGCCCATTTGGTTGCTCTACCTGCCAGTCGGCGACCTCGCCGAAAGCATGCGCCGCGTCAGCGAGGAAGGGGGCGAGATCGTCCATACGACCCGCGGCAGCGATGGCGAGTGCACATCGGCGGTGGTGAAGGATCCGGTCGGCGCGTACTTCGCGTTGGCGCAAGGAGAGACCGGGCAGGAACAAACTCGCCTTGCGGCGGAAACGCTAGGCTCTGCTCATCCCGAAGTGCGGTGGGACGGCCCCGCCGCCGCATGGAATCCGCACGCGCCTTTGCGAAGAAGCACGAAGTCGCACACGCCTTCGACTCTTGGGCCGAGCTGATGAAATCGGATGCGGTCGATGCGGTCTACATGGGCACACCGACCAGCGTGCGCGAAGAGATCTGCATCGCGGCTGCGCGTGGCGGCAAGCACGTACTGAGCGAGAAGCCGCTCGCGAGCCTGGCTTCGGTCGATCGCATCATCGCTGCCTGTCATGAGAATGGCGTGGCCTTTATGGATGGCACGCACTTCGCCCACCATCCTCGTACTTTGGAGCTCCAGAAACGTCGCGATGAATGGATCGGCGCGGCCACGCTGCACGAGTCTTCTTGCGCCTTCAATCTGAAGGACCGCTCGAACATCCGCTACAACACGACGCTCGAACCGATGGGCCTTTCCTGGATCGGCATGGCAGTCACCGCGCTACAGACCTCACTGACAGAGCTGCATACGCGAGAGCTTCGGAATAAGAGCCGCCCCACACTTCTGCGAGTCGAAGCGTGGGACGTCTGAGATCGCCCATCACTCATTCTTTTTCTGATGGGGAGCCAACCGAGTGCATGCGCCCCCATCGCGTGAAGTGACAAGCTGGCCTATTTGAAAGTCACGATTTTGACGCTCGTGGTGATGGAGTAATCAGGCACGACGGCCTGCAGCAGAACAGTAACGCCTGCCGCCTGCGGCGGCACTTGAACCGTCTGCTGCAAAGCACCGGAAGAATCCGTCCGGCCTGTCGCGACAAGCCTCGCCTGATCGATGTCAAGAATCAGACCCGAGCTCCCAGGGACAGCAGTCTGCCCAGGATTAAATCCGTAGACGAAGGCCGCGGGGCTGCTTCTTGGGCCAGCAAACATGGAGAGCGTGGTTGGAGCACCGGCGTCCAGTGGCCAGGCGCTCATCACGACAGTGCTCGAGAATGCGCCATATTGCACTCCATTCACCTCAAGGTCGAAAGAGTAGCGGCCGAATGCGGCTGACGTGACATGGGTCAGAGTCATCCCGCTGGAAGTATTCGCACGGTCATTGAGGTCTTCCATGACTTGGCTATCGAGCGCGTATTGGAATGCCCGCGATTGACCTTGCGAGTCCCCGGAAGCCCCCCAGATGAACTGATTGTTCATGCCCGTCGGTCTCGTCCAAGATCCACCAAGACTCGGAAGGACGATCAGGCTATTCACGGGGTCACTCAAATCGCAAACAAAGCCTTGCTCGATACCCGCTGCATCAACAAATGTGCCACACACCATGTCATGTTCAGTCAGGCCCGTGACGCGAGCATTTCCTATGCCCGGCGTCGGCACGACCGTTTGCCCGCTCCTGCCCCACGTTGCAGCAAACTCGCGCCCTGAAGGATCCCGCAACAAACCACCAACAAGTAGCGGAGCAACCCCATTGGACTGCGACATGACCAGGGCTTCACTCTCCCAGTTTGTTGGCGTGGAAAGTGGCAATGCGGTCGAGACCGCCGGCCAGATCTCAGCCGACCATGCTTGCAGCAAACCATCTGCGCGGCGCATGGTGCCAGCTGCACTGTGGCCGAAGGTCGCGATCCCGATCGCCCATCCCTCTGAAGCTTGTGGGAGTGGGATCAGTTGGAGTCCATTTTGGTCATCGAAAAGGAATGGACGACGAACTTGAACTCCTTGGACCACATCCTCCGCCCAGCCGACAATCTGCCCACCGACGCTGGTACCCAGCGCCGCAGATTCTCCGCCTGGCACGAAGGCGCCAAGGTCCAGCGCCTGGCCACCCTGAGACCCAGGGTTGAAATATCGCATGGCACGCTTTCGGCCCTGAGAGTCCAGTTCCCAGCCAGAGGAAAACGCATCCGTATACGCGGCATGCTGCGTGACCCGGCCTGGCCTGGAAAGCTGGTTCACGGGCTGGACGAAGAGGTCCTGCTGAACCGCGGGCGCGAGAATAAGAGGAAGAAGGGTGGCAAGCATCGGAATGTCGAGGGATAAGCTCCCTTGAATCTTACCGCGCAACTTCTCGCGGCGATACCTCATCCGATTTGCAGAAATCGTGAAATCGCGCACAGAACAAGTCTGGAGAGTTCAATCCGAGCCTTGTGCTCACCCTCATCCACTCCTGCGACTGTGCCCAGGCGCCACAGGGAATGACGGCCTCGAGGCCGAACCTCCCCTACGCCAACTCGTCCGTCGCGACGTGATAGACCGGATCCTCGATCACATTCACCTCGACGAGATTGCCGGCCTTCTTCAGCAGCGAGCGGCACTCGGGGCTGAGGTGGCGCAGGTGGAGCAGCTTGCCTTGCGCGAGGTAGCGGTCGGCCAAGTTGTCGATGGCCTCGATCGCCGAGTGATCGGACACGCGCGCGTGCTGGAAATCGATGATCACGTCCTCCGGATCTTCCTTGGCGTTGAAGAGATCACGGAAGTTGGTGACCGAACCGAAGAACAGCGGGCCGCGCAGCGAGTAGATCTTCGAGCCTTTCTCGTCGACCTCGGAGAAGACGTGGATCACCTTGGCGTGCTTCCAGGCGAAGACCAGCGCCGACACGATCACGCCGACGAAGACCGCGAGCGCCAGGTCGGTCGCGACCGTGACGCCCGAGACCAGCACGATCACGAAGGCGTCCATACGCGGCACCTTGAACATCGCGTTGAAGCTCGACCAGGCGAAGGTGCCGATCACCACCATGAACATCACGCCGACCAACGCGGCCACCGGGATGATCTCAATCCACTGCGAACCCACCAGCACGAAGGCCATCAGCGCCAGCGCCGCGGTGATGCCCGAAGCCCGGCCGCGGCCGCCCGACTGAATGTTGATCATGCTCTGGCCGATCATCGCGCAGCCGCCCATGGCGCTCATGAATCCGCAAGCCAGGTTGGCCGTACCCTGTGCGACGCACTCGCGGTTGCCTCGTCCACGGGTCTCGGTCAATTCGTCGACCAGAGTCAGCGTCAGCAGTGACTCGATCAGGCCGACGGCCGCCAGCACAATCGAGTACGGCAGGATGATCATCAGCGTCTCGAGCGTGAAGGGCACGCTCGGGATCGAGAAGCTCGGTAGGCCGCCTGCCAGCGAAGCCGCCGGGTCGCCGCTCATCGAACGCAGGTAGTCGACGATGTTCGGCGCGTCGAGGTTGAGCCCAATCGCCGCCGCAGTCACCGCCATGATCGCGACCAGCGAAGACGGCACTGCCTTCGTCAGCTTCGGCAGGAAGTGAATGATCGCCATGGTCACCGCGACCAGGCCGAGCATGGTGTAGAGCTGGCTGCCTTCCATCCAGCTCGTCTCGCCGGCAGCGTCGCGCACTTTGAACTGCCCGAGCTGCGCCAGGAAGATCACGATCGCCAAGCCGTTCACAAAGCCAAGCATGACTGAGTGCGGCACCATGCGAATGAACTTGCCGAGACGGAAGATGCCTGCCGTGATCTGGATCACCCCCATCAGGGCCACGGCGGCCAGCATGTATTCGGCGCCGTGCTCGGCGACCAGCGCGACCAGCACGACCGCGATCGCTCCGGTAGCCCCCGAAATCATGCCGGGCCGGCCGCCCAGCACCGCGGTGATGATGCCGACCAGGAAGGCGGCGTGCAGCCCCACCAGCGGATCGACTCCGGCCACGAAGGCAAAAGCGACCGCTTCCGGGACCAGCGCCAGCGCGACTGTCAGTCCGGAGAGCAGATCGCTGCGGAGGTGGTATTGCAGCTTGGAGACAAGCTCGAACATTTCCAACCACCGTCCGGGGACGGCAAAAAGGCGGCACACGATATCCGCAATGCGTCTGGGAAACGCGCCTGCCCTGAGTTTTTGTGCGAAGTGGGTCGAATGTCCGCCTGAAGCCTGAATTGCAGACCTAGCGCTTCAGGAGTTCGAACTCCATCACGATCGGCAGGTGATCGGAGGCGAGCGGCTCGTCCATGACTTCGATGTTCACGATGCGCCAGGCGCGCGCGGGGGCGACGAGCACGTAGTCAATCTGGCGATCGGGGTTGGTTGCTTCCCAGGTGAGGAGCTCGGTCTCGGGGTCGCCTTGGGTCCAGCCGCGGTCGGCCAGCTTGGCGAGCGGCGGACTGTCGGGCAGTGCATTGAGGTCGCCGGTGAGGATCATCGGCAGATCCGAGCCCTCACGGAAGGCGCGCTCGATCACATCGACCGTTGCCAGCCTAGCTTCCTGGGAACCGATCGAATCCAGCCAGTCGAAGTGGGTATTGATCAGTCGCACGGTCGCGCCTTCGCCGTGCATCTCGGACAGGTCGATATCGACCGCCATCGCCTGGTAGCGACTCGAACTCGCGCTCGGGATCCACTCATTCCCCACCCACTCGAAGGGGTGGCTGCACAGGATCGCGTCGCCGTAACCGCTGTCGTTCTCCTTCGACCGGCCAAACACCGCCTGCATCCCGGTGAGCTCGCCGAGCTTGTCAGCCATCGCCTTGTTGCCGATCTCCTGCAGGCCCACGATGTCTGCCTCGGAGCGCAGGATGACCTGCGCGATGCGCTCGAGGTCATTCACACCATCGGTACCCAGCCCGTAATGGATGTTGTAGCTGAGCACTTTGAAGGTCGGGCCAATCGGGCCTTCATGGTCGGTGGGCGCAGCTTGGCAGGCGGCGCCCAGCAGGGCGAAGGGAAGAAGATGTCGGAGCCGGTTCACGATGAGGTCGTGCGACCGAGTGGGCATCCTCGGATCAGCCCGCAAACCCTAGCATCAAAAACCACACCCATCCTGCCGCGAACTCAGAGCAGTCGTCCCCGCGACCTGTTGCGGCGCGGGTAGGCTGGCTTTCCCCTGTCGGCAGCGGGATCGCCCGCGCCGCTGAAGATGCCATGACCGATTCCAAGCAAGACCCGACTCGCCGTGCTTTTCTCCAGGTTGCCGCCGTGGGCGCCGTGACCGCAGGGCTGGGCCCGCGGGCGTACGCGCTGCGCACACCCGGCGGCGCGCCTCCCGCCACGCTGCGCTGGGGCGTGGTCGGCACGGGCTC